>JALOPJ010000047.1 GCA_025453955.1 Candidatus Edwardsiibacteriota bacterium | reverse complement strand
CGCTGGGCCTGCAGCCGATGGTCGAGCGCAACACCTCGAAGCTGGGCACCAACTTCGCGGTGTCGGTGGACGCGGTGCGCGGCACCACCACCGGCATCTCGGCCCACGACCGCGCCGCCACCATCCGGACGCTGCTGGCGCCGCGCACCCGGCCCGCCGACCTGGCGCGGCCGGGCCACGTCTTCCCGCTGATGGCGGTGGCGGGCGGGGTGCTGCGGCGGGCGGGCCACACCGAGGCGGCCTCGGACCTGGCCCGGCTGGCCGGCCTGCCGCCGGCCGGCGTGCTGTGCGAGATCATGGCCGAGGACGGCACCATGGCCCGGGTGCCGGCGCTGCTGCGGTTCGCCCGCCGCCACGGGCTGCGGCTGGTGTCGATCCGCGACCTGATCGAGTTCCGGCGCAAGAAGGAAAAGCTGGTGAAGATGGTGCTGGAGACCAAGCTGCCCACCAGGTACGGCGAGTTCCGGCTGCTGGTGTACGAGGACCTGATCGGGCGCGACCACCATCTGGCGCTGGTCAAGGGGGCGGTGCGGGGCCGGCGGGACGTGCTGGTGCGCGTGCACTCCCAGTGCCTGACCGGCGACATCCTGGGATCGCTGCGCTGCGACTGCGGCGACCAGCTGGCGCTGGCGCTGCGGCGGATCGCGCGGGAGGGCCGCGGCGTGTTCCTCTACATGCGGCAGGAAGGGCGGGGGATCGGGCTGTTCAACAAGCTCAAGGCCTACCGCCTGCAGGACCAGGGGCTGGACACCATCGAGGCCAACCTGGCGCTGGGGTTCAAGGCCGATGAGCGCGACTACGGCATCGGCGCGCAGGTCCTGGCCGACCTGGGGCTGTCGTCGATCCGGCTGATGACCAACAATCCGGACAAGATCGCGGGGCTGGAGGGGCACGGGCTGACCATCAGCCGGCGGGTGCCGGTCCAGGTGCGCTGCAACCCGGCGAACGCGCGCTACCTGCGGACCAAGCGGGACAAGATGGGGCATCTGCTGACCCTGGCGGGCTGCGGCAACGGGTGACCGCGGATCGGCGGGCCATCCGCAACCAACAACCGAATCGGGAGGGGACCATGCCGAAGACGATCGAGGGACAACTGTCGGCCGCGGGCAAGCGGTTCTGCATCGTGGTGTCGCGATTCAACGACCTGGTGAGCCAGCGGCTGCTGGACGGGGCGCTGGACTGCATCGCCCGCCACGGCGGCGACGAGGACAAGGTCGACGTCATCTGGGTGCCGGGATCGTTCGAGATCCCGCCGGTGGCCGGCCGGGCGGCGTCGTCGAAGAAGTACAGCGCGGTGATCTGCCTGGGCGCGGTGATCCGGGGCGACACCCCGCACTTCGACTACATCGCCGCCGAGGTGGCCAAGGGGGTCGCCCAGGTGTCGATGGCGGCCGCCGTCCCCGCCATCTTCGGCGTGATCACCACCGACAACCTGGACCAGGCGCTGGAGCGTTCGGGCAGCAAGGCGGGCAACAAGGGCTGGGAGGCCGCCCTGTCGGCCATCGAGATGGCCGACCTTTACACGCGGCTGGCCGCGAAGTAATGGGCGCCCGGCGCCTGGCGCGCGAGCTGGCCCTGCAGGCCCTCTACCAGCACGACATCGCGGCCGACCCGGTCGCCAAGCTGGCCCGCGACCTGCACCGGCGATACCACGAGACGGCAGATCCCGAGGCCCTGTCGTTCGCGGCGGCGCTGGTCAGGACCGTGCTCGACCACCGGCCGGAGCTGGACCGCCTGATCGCGGGCTCGGCGCAGAACTGGCGGATGGATCGGATGGCGGTGATCGACCGCAACATCCTGCGGCTGGGCGCCGCGCAGCTGCTGCATTGCCGCGACCAGGTGCCCCCCAAGGTGGCGATCGACGAGTCGATCGAGCTGGCCAAGCGCTACGGCGACGATCAGTCGGGCCGCTTCATCAACGGCATCCTCGACCGGATCTTCCGGGACCTGCCCGGCCACGGGGACGGGACGGCCCGATGAAGCGGAGGGCGGCGGCGCGATGACCTACGCCATCATCTCGGACATCCACGGCAACTACGACGCGCTGAGCGCCGTGCTGGGGGACATCATGCGGTCCCGGGTCGACCGGGTGGTCTGCCTGGGCGACATCGTCGGCTACGGCGCCGAGCCGGGGAAGTGCATCGCCGCCGTGCAGGGACTGGACGGCTGGACGGTGGCGGGCAACCACGACCACGGCGCGATCGGCCAGCTCGACCCCAGCTATTTCAACGCCAATGCCCGCCGGGCCTGCGAATGGACGGCGGCGGTCCTGTCGGCCGCCGACCGCCGCTACCTGGCGGCGCTGCCGCTGCAGCGGCGCATCGAGGACGGCGACCGCCGCTGCATCGCCGTGCATTCCACGCCGCTGCGGCCCGAGGACTGGCACTACATCCTGTCGATCGACGAGGCCGAGTACCAGTTCGAGCAGTTCGGCGAGCCGGTGTGCCTGGTCGGACACTCGCACCAGCCGGTGTTCTGGCAGCTCTCGCCGGCGGGGGAGTGCAGCATCGTCGGCCGGGAATACCTGCGGCTGGAACCGGGGCGGCGCTACATCATCAACGCCGGGAGCGTGGGCCAGCCGCGCGACGGCGACCCCCGGGCCTGCTACGCCCTGTGCGACGGCGACCGCCGCGAACTGGTGATCCGCCGAGTGGAGTACGACATCGGCGCCGCCCAGAAGAAGATCCTCAAGGCCGGCCTGCCGCCGCGGCTGGCCGAACGCCTGGCCCACGGGACCTGACCGCCATGCCGTCGCGCGTCGCCGTCATCATCCCCCACCACAACGGGCAGCAGCTGCTGGAGGGCTGTCTGCCGTTCCTGTTCCGGACGCGGTTCCCGGCCTACACCGTCTATCTGGTCGACAACGGCTCGACCGACGGCAGCACCGCGTGGGCGCGGGAACGGCACCCGGAGCTGCAGGTCATCCGGTCGGAACGCAACCTGGGCTACGCGGGCGGCTGCAACCTCGGCATCCGCTCGACCGCCGAGGAGTTCGTCGTGCTGCTGAACAACGATACCGAGGTGGAGCCGGACTGGCTGGGGCCGCTGGTGGCCGCGCTGGACGGCGATCCCGCGATCGCCGCGGCCCAGCCCAAGATCCGCTGGCTGAAGGACCGCGGCCGGTTCGACTACTCCGGCGGCGCCGGCGGCTTGATCGATCGTTTCGGCTTCCCGTACTGCCGCGGCCGCCTGTTCGAGACCCTGGAGGCCGACGCCGGGCAGTACGATGCCGCGCCGCCCGACATCTTCTGGGCCTCGGGTTCGGCCTCGATCTACCGGCGGTCGGCGCTGGACCGGGTCGGCCTGCTGGACGAGGACTTCTTCATGCACATGGAGGAGATCGACCTGTGCTGGCGGCTGCGGCTGGCCGGAGGCCGGGTGGTCGCCGTCCCCGCGGCGCTGATCTACCACCTGTCGGGCGGCTCGCTGCCGGCCGGCAACTACCGCAAGATGTACCTGAACCACCGCAACAGCCTGCTGATGCTGTGGAAGAACTACTCCCTGACGACGCTGTCCTGGGTCTGGCCTGCCCGGCTGGCGTTGGAAGCCCTGGCGTTGGCGAAGGCCCTGGCGTCGCGGAACTGGGAGTGGTGCCGCGCCATCGTCCGGGCCGGGTTGTGGCTGGCGGCGCACCCGGCGTCGGTCTGGCGCAAGCACCGGGACACCCAGCGGCTGCGACGCGTACCGGAGCGGACGGTGGCCGCCGCCATGTACGGCGGCAGCATCGCGCTGCGGTACTTTTTGGGCGGTGTCCGCACGGCGAGGGGGCTGGATTAGGATGCGACAGGCCTTGAGGAAATCGCTGGTGCTCGCGCTGCGGATCGCGGTCAGCGTGGCCCTGATCGTCTGGATCCTGTGGAAGGTCGACCGGCGGCAGCTGCTGCAGACCATCGCCGGCCTCGATCCCTGGATGATGTCGCTGGCGGTGGCCGCCTACGCCGCGGTCAACCTCATCTGCGCCTGGCGCTGGCAGGTGCTGCTGGCGGGCCGCGGCATCCGCACCGGATACTGGCGGCTGCTGCGATACTTCCTCAACGGGCTGTTCTTCGGCAACTTCCTGCCGACCACCGTCGGCGGCGACCTGATGCGGGCCTACCTGGTGGCCGACGACTGCGAGAAACGCAGCGAGGCGCTGGCATCGGTGCTGGTCGACCGGTTCATCGGGCTGTTCGGGGTGATCGTCACCGGCCTGGCCGGGCTGGTGCTGGTGGCGCGGACCGGCCAGGAGATGGCGCTGCTGAAATACATGGCGGCCGGGATCGGCGTCACGCTGGTCGTCGTGGGCTGCTTCCTGAACAAGACCCTGATGCGCCGCTTCCGGGGGTTGCTGCGACTGCCGGTGGTGCAGCGCGTCGAGCACCATCTCGTCGATTTCTACCATTCGCTCTACGCCTACCGCGGACATCGCACCCAGGTCGCCCTGGCCTTTCTCCAGTCCCTGCTGGTGCAGCTGTTCGTGGTGCTCTCCGCGTTCTTCATCTCGCGCTCGATCGGCGCCGGCATCCCGATCGTGCCGTTCTTCCTGTACATGCCGGTGATCGCCGCGGTCAGCATGATCCCGGCGTCGATCAACGGCTGGGGGCTGCAGGAGGGCGCGTTCATCGTCTTCTTCGGCCGGGCCGGCATGGGCCGTCCGGAGGCGCTGACATTGGGGTTTCTCTACCACATGGTGGCGGTGCTGATCTCGCTGGCCGGCGGCCTGCTGTGGCTGGTCTACGGCGGCCGCCGGCGGTCCCCACCGGAGGGGAGCTGCGATCCGCCGGCCCGCGGACCCGGATAGCGACGGGACGCCCGATGCGCATCGTCTTCATGGGAACGCCGCGGTTCGCGGTGCCGTCGCTGGAGGCCCTGCGGGCCGCCGGCCACGAGATCATCGCCGTGTGCACCCAGCCGGACCGGCCGGCGGGACGGTCCGGTAGGCCTGCGGCGCCGCCGGTGAAGATCCTGGCCGGCGAGCTGCGTTGCGAGGTGCTGCAGCCGGCGGGCCTCGGCGACGGCGACCTGGCGGCGCGGTTGCGGGAGATGCGTCCCGACCTGCTGGCGGTCGTGGCCTACGGCCTGAAGCTGCCGGGCTGGCTGCTGGGACTGCCCCGGCTCGGCGCGGTCAACCTCCACCCCTCGCTGTTGCCGCGCTACCGCGGCGCGGCGCCCGTCAACTGGGCGCTGATCAACGGCGAGGAGGAGACCGGCGTCACCACCATGCACCTGGCCGAGCGGATGGACGCCGGGGACATCATCCTGCAGCAGCGCGTCGCGGTGCTGCCCGACGAGAACGCCGGCCAGCTGGAAACGCGGCTCTCGTCGCTGGGCGCTGACCTGTTGGCCCGGACGGCGGCGATGATCGCCGAGGGAACCGCCCCGCGCACCCCCCAGGACGAAGCCTTGGCGACGGCGGCGCCGAAGCTCGTCCCCGATCACGGCCGGATCGAGTGGACCCGGCCGGCGCGGCGGATTCGCGACCTGGTGCGCGGCGTGACCCCCAAGCCCGGCGCCTTCACCCTGTTCCGCGGCCAACGGCTCGAGATCGCCAAGGTCGAACCGGCGGCGCCGTTCCTGCCCCGGGACGCGGCGGGCGGCGCCGGGGAAATCATCGGCCTCGATACGTCCCGCGGCCCGGTGGTCGGCACCGGCGACGGCGCCCTGGTGCTGCGCGCGGTGAAGCCGGCGGGCAGGCGGGAGATGGACGGCGCCGCCTTCCTCAACGGCTACCGCCCGGCGGTCGGAGAACCGGTCGGATGAACGTACCCCCCATGTTCGCAGAGAAGAAGACATTCCTGGGCCTGTCCGTCCTCAGCCTGGTGATCCTGGCCGGCGGCGTGCTGCTGCTGTTCTGGCTGGTGTGGCCGCGGCTGGAGCTGGTCGGGCGCTGGGCGACGCTGTCGGTGGCCGGGCTGGCCGCGCTGTTCCTGCTGACGGTCTCCGGCGGCCTGTTCCTGCTGTTCCTGTCGGCGGTGACCGAGCGCGATTTCCTTTTCCCGCGCGGCGGGAAGCCGGTGACCGTCAAGGTGCTCTATCCGATCAACCAGATGCTGGGCTTCGTGCTGGGGATCGGCAAGGAGCGGGTGGGCGAGTCGTTCGTGGCCTTCAACAACGCCCTGGTGCGGGCCAGCCGGAAGCGGTTGGACGCCTCGCGTCTGCTGGTGCTGCTGCCGCATTGCCTGCAGAGCAGCCGCTGCCGGCAGCGGGTCACCGCGGGGATCAGCAACTGCCAGGGCTGCGGCGGCTGCCGGCTGGCCGAGTTATCGGCGCTGGCCCGGCAGGCCGGCGCCGCGATCACCGTGGCCACCGGCGGAACGCTGGCGCGCCGGGTGATCGCGGACCTCCGGCCGACCATCATCCTGGCCGTGGCCTGCGAGCGCGACCTGGTCTCCGGCATCCAGGACGCCTATCCCGTCCCGGTGTACGGGATCCTCAACCAGCGGCCCAACGGGCCCTGCCGCGACACCACCGTCGACATGGAGCTGGTGGCCCGCGGCCTGTCGACCCTGCTGGACCGGCCCCCGGCATGGACGCCCGCACCGCGGCCCTGAAAGTGCTGACCGGCTCGGAGCTGGGCACGGCCAAGAGCGACGAGCTGCTGGCCGACCAGCTGTCCGGCCCCGGGCTGACCCCGCTCGACCGGGCGCTGGCCAAGGAGCTGGTCTCCGGCGTGCTGCGCAACCGCGGCCGGCTGGACCATGTGCTGGATGGGTCGCTGAAGCGGGGTCTCGGCTCGCTGACGGCCTGGGAACGGAACAACCTGCGCCTGGGATTGTACCAGCTCTCGGCGCTCGACCGCATCCCGCAATCCGCCGCCGTCAACGAGAGCGTCAAGCTGGCGAAGCGCTTCGGCCGCCGCGGGACTATAGGCTTGACAAACGCCGTGCTGCGGGATATAATACGAAAGCGGTCTTGGACAAAACCGGTTGATATTGCAGACAGTTATCGCCGCCTGGCCGTCGAGCGATCGCATCCCGAATGGCTGGTGAAACGATGGATCGCGGCGCTCGGGGAGGACCAGGCGACGGCCCTGCTCGCGGCAGGTAACCGCGAGGCCCCGGTCACGATCCGTCCCAACCGGTCGAAGACCACGGTGGAAGGCCTGGAGCGATCCCTGGCGGAGTCCGGCTTCGAGCCCAGCCGCAACGGGCTGGTCGATACCGCGCTCGACATCGGACGGCCCGCCGGACTGACCGCCTGTCCAGAATTCCGCCAGGGCCTGTTCTACATCCAGGACGCCGCGGCGCAGCTGGTCGGCGCCTTGGCGGCGGCAATGGCCGGTCCGTTGAACCTGGACCTCTGCTGCTCGCCCGGCGGCAAGCTGACTGCGATCGCCGGGGCGCCCGCGGCGGGCACCCTGACGGTCGGCGCCGACATCGGCGTCGCCAAGCTGGCCCGCGTCCGGCAGAACCTGTCGCGGCTGGGCATCACCGGGGTCCCGCTGGTCTGCGCGGACGCGACCCGGTTCGCGGCGCGCCGGCAATTCGACCTGGTAATGGCCGACGTCCCGTGCAGCGGCCTCGGCGTACTGCGGCGCAGGCTGGACCTGCGTTGGCGGATCGCGCCGGAGGACGTGCCCCGCCTGGCCGCCCTGCAGGCGGCGATCCTGGATGCCGCCGCCGGCCTGGTCGCGCCGGGCGGACGCCTGCTGTACAGCACCTGCACGCTGACGCCCGAGGAGAACGAACTGCAGGTCGAGAGTTTCCTGCGCGACCATCAGGAGTTCCGGGCGGCGACGCCGGACCTACCCGACCGGTTCCGTCAGGGTCCGTTCCTGTACCTGTGGCCGCACCGGCACGGCGCCGACGGCGCATTCGCGGCCTGCCTGGCCAAGCGACCGTAAGCTCACCGACAATCTTTTTCACGGAGGGTGCCATGCCGATCTACGAGCAGACCAACAACAAGCGGGGCATCGTCGGCGCCATCGTGGCCGGGGCCCTCAGCGGCCTGGTGACCACGGTGCTGTTCTGGGCGGTGGTCCAACCGCTGCTGGAGATGTCGGAGGTGCCGGACGTCACCGGCAAGAAGGTCGAGATCGCCAAGTCGATCCTGGAGGGACGCGGGTTCCGGGTGTACACCGAGGACCCGATCAGCGACGCCACGGTGCCCGATGGCGCCGTCGCCAAGCAGGACCCGGTTCCGGGCGGCAAGGTGCGGAAGGGATCGACCGTCAAGGTCTGGCCCAACGGCGCCGCCGGCGCGGTCCCGATGCTGAAGAACCTGCCGCTGCCCCAGGCCACGGTGGTGCTGCAGCAGGCCGGCCTGAAGCTGGGACAGGTCACCATGCAGCCGTCGGACTCGGTGGCCAAGGACGCGGTGATCGCCAGCAACCCGCCGTTCGGCATGCAGGTCAGCAAGGACGCCCCGGTCGACCTGATCATCAGCGCCGGCGCCGGCGAGGTGACGGTCCCGGCGGTCAAGGGCTGGGGACGGACCCGGGCCACCGAGATGATCAAGCAGGCGGGCCTGGCCGTGGGCGCGGTCCGCTACCAGTACGACGAGAGCGGCGAGCTGGAGCCCGGCGTCGTGATGCGGCAGGACCCGCCGGCCGGCGCCAAGGCGGCCAAGGGAGCAAACGTCACCATCTGGATCTCCACGGACGTCGAGCCGGAGTGACCGCCGCGCCGTCCCACCGAGACACCTGCGGGGGCACCTGATGCTGAAATGGTACCGCGCGCTGCCACTGCCGTGGCGGCGCGTTATCTTGGCGGCCGGCCTGTTCCTGGCCGGGTTCCTGCTGTCGAACTTCGTCCTGATGCCGCTGGTCGCGCGCCAGGGCGAGGAGCTGGAGGTGCCCGACCTCAAGGGCCTGGGGCCGCAGCAGGCCCGCGACGCCGCCGCCGCCGCCGGGTTCGAGCTGATGGCCGTCGGCTGGAAGAACGAGCCGGCGCTGCCCGAGAGCTCGGTGGCGTCCCAGACGCCGGAGGCCCGCAAGATGCTGCGGCGGGGCCGGCACATCAGGGTGGTGCTGGTGCGGGGCGCCGAGCTGGTGGACATTCCCTACCTGGTGGGACTGACCGCCGGTCAGGCCGTCAACCTGCTGTCGCGCACCGGCCTGACCGTGTCCCGGTTCGACAGCCTGGCGTCGGACTCGGTGGCGCTGGGGTGCGTGGTCAACTCCACGCCGGCCGCCGGCGCCAAGGCCAAGAAGGGCGCGCCGGTGGTGCTGACGCTCTCCAGCGGCCCGACCGAGGGCAAGATGCTGATGCCGGAGCTGGTCGGCCGCTCCCTGGCCGAGACCCAGCAGACGCTGGTGGCCCAGGGGCTGGTGATCGGCGAGATCAAGTACCTCTCCGGCCAGTCGGCCGAGCCCGGGACCATCATGCTGCAGGCGCCGCAGCCCGGCTTCGTGGTCAAGCGGGGCGACACCATCGACCTGGCGGTCAGCCGGTGAAAATCGCGCCGTCCCTGCTGTCGGCAGATTTCGCGCGGCTGGGCGACGAGGTCCGCTCCGTCGCGGCCGGCGGCGCCGACCTGCTGCACCTGGACGTGATGGACGGCCAGTTCGTGCCCAACCTGACGTTCGGGCCGCTGCTGATCGACGCCGTCAACCGGCTGTCGGACCTGCCGCTGGACGTCCACCTGATGATCCGCGACCCGCTGGCCCTGGCCCGGCGGTTCGTGCAGGCCGGCGCCGATTACCTGACGGTCCATTGCGAAACGGTCGCCGATCCGGAGGGCGCGCTGGCCGCGATCAAGGCGCTGGGCGCGCGGGCCGGCCTGTCGCTCAACCCCGGCACGCCGCTGCAGGCCGTCCTGCCCGCGGCCGGCGCCGCCGACCTGGTGCTGGTGATGAGCGTCAACCCCGGCTTCGGCGGGCAGGCCTTCATCGAGTCGGCGCTGGACAAGGTGCGCGAGCTGAGAAAATTGAAGGACGGGGGCAAGACCAACGCCCTGATCTCCATCGACGGCGGGATCAACCGGCGGACCGCCGCGCTGGCGGCGGCGGCCGGCGCCGACATCCTGGTGGCCGGCTCGGCGGTGTTCGGCAGCGCCGACCGGGCGGCGGAGATCGCCGCCCTGCGGGGGGCATAGGATGGCGGCGATCGATCCCGGCGTCTTCGGCCTGCTCACCTACGGCATGTACGTGGTGGCCAGCCACCGGCAGGGCAAGCTCAACGGCCAGATCGCCGACGTGGTGTTCCAGGTGGCGGCCGAGCCGCCGCTGGTGGCGGTCAGCATCAACTGCCGGAACCTGACCCACGAGCTGATCAGCGGATCGAAGCGGTTCACGGTCTCGGTGCTGGAGAAGGACACGCCGCTGAAGTTCATCGGCCTGTTCGGCTTCAAGTGCGGCCGCAGCGTGGAGAAGTACTCGGGCGTCGCGCACCGGGTGCTGCCGTCGGGCGCGCCGGTGATCCTGGACCACTCGCTGGGCTGGCTGGACCTCGAGGTGCGGCAGGCCGTGGCGCTGGGCACGCATACGCTGTTCATCGGCGAGGTCGTCGCCGCCGAGGTGCTCAAGGCCGGCCAGCCGATGACCTACGCCTACTACCACGAGATCAAGGGCGGGGCGGTCCAGGCCAACGCGCCGACCTACGTCAAAAAGCAGTGAGGGCGACCGGGAGATCACTCTAGTAAAAATGGGCAAATCATGAAGCGCCCCAACAGGAGGGAACCATGAAGAAGTACACCTGCACCGTCTGCGGCTACACCTACGACCCGGCCGTGGGCGACCCCGACGGCAACGTCAAGCCCGGCACCGCGTTCGAGAGCCTGCCCGCCGACTGGGTCTGCCCGGTGTGCGGCGCGGCCAAGGACGCCTTCGAGCCCGAGGAGTAGCGGATGCCGGCCCGGGAACTCGCCAGGAACGTCCTCGCCACCGGCGTCCAGGACTGGGACCGCCGGCTGTTCGACGAGCTGATCCCGCTGCCCGAGGGCACCAGCTACAACTCGTACCTGGTGAAGGGAAGCCAGAAGACGGCGCTGATCGACACGGCCGACCCCGCCAAGTTCGGCGACCTGCTGGCCAACCTGCGCGCCGCCGGGGTCAAGCAGCTGGATTACGTCGTGGCCAACCACGCCGAGCAGGACCATTCCGGATCGATCCCGCTGCTGCTGAAGGAATACCCCCAGGCCCAGGTGGTCACCAACCCCAAGTGCCGCGACTTCCTGATAGATCTCGGCCTCGTGACCGCGGACAAGGTGATCGCCAAGGGCGACGGCGAGACGCTGGACCTGGGCGGCAGGACGCTGGAGTTCATCCTGGCGCCGTGGGTGCACTGGCCCGAGACCCAGTTTTGCTGGCTGGCGGAGGACAGGATCCTGTTCACCTGCGATTTCCTGGGCTCGCACCTGGCGACGACCAAGCTCTACGCCGAGCCGGGCGAGGTGCTGCACGGCGCCAAGCGCTACTACGCCGAGATCATGTCGCCGTTCCGGTCGTCCCAGCCCAAGTACCTCGACCGCATCGCCCAGCTCAACCCCGAGCTGATCTGCCCCAGCCACGGCCCCGTCCATCGCAAGCCGTTCTTCATCGTCGACGCCTACCGCGAGTGGAGTTCCGACAAGGTGAAGAACGAGGTGCTGCTGCCCTGGGTGTCGATGCACGGCAGCACCGAGGCCATGGTCAGGCACCTCACCGATGCGCTGGTCGACCGCGGCGTCGGAGTCGTGCCCTGCCAGCTCACCAAGAGCGACCTGGGCGACATCGCGGCCCACCTGCTGGACGCGGCCACGGTGGTGCTGGGCACGTCGACCGCGCTGGTCGGCCCGCACCCCCAGGGGTTGTATGCCGCCGCGGTGGTCGGGGCGCTGCGTCCCAAGACCAGGTTCATCAGCGTGATCGGCTCGTACGGCTGGGGGACCAAGGCGGTGGAGACCATCCAGTCGCTGCTGGCCAACCTCAAGGCCGAGCTGATCCCGCCGGTGTACATCAAGGGCCACCCCGGGGACGCGGACTTCCTGGCGCTGGACCGGATGGCGGACACGATCCTGGAGAAGCACAAATCCCTTGGCCTTGTTTGATCAGTTGAAAATGCTTGAAAACGTTTGAATCGTTCGACCGTCCCCCGCATCTAATTAGTATGACGACGAGAACGACCAACTGCTTCACCATTCGAACGGGAGAGAGACCATGGCCATGAAGAAGAACGTCCAGGACATCATCAACAAGCAGATCAACGCCGAGTTATACTCCGCGTACCTCTACCTGGCGATGGCCGCCTGGTGCCAAAGCGAGAACCTGACCGGCATGGCCCACTGGCTCAAGGTGCAGGCCAAGGAGGAGACCGGCCACGCCATGCGGTTCTACAAGCACCTGGAGGACCGCGGCGCGGACATCAAACTGGCGGCCATCGACGCGCCCCCGGCCCGATGGAACAGCGTGCTGGCGGCCTTCGCCGAGGCCTACAAGCACGAGCAGAAGGTCACCGGCATGATCTACGGCATGGTCGACCTGGCGGCCAAGGAGAAGGACCACGCGACGGCCAGCATGCTCAAGTGGTTCGTGGACGAGCAGGTGGAGGAGGAGGCCCAGACGCTGGACATCGTCAACAAGCTGAAGATGGCCGGCGAGTCCAAGGGCGCCCTGCTGTACCTGGACAAGGCGCTGGCCAAGCGGGAGGGATGATTTCCCTTCACCACAAAGACACGAAGACACAAAGGCCCTGGAATGATTCCGGGGCCTTTCTTTGTCGCGCGTTCATTCCGTAATGTCATTCCCGCCCCGTGTCGCCGCATACTGTGTCATTCCCGTGCAAACGGGAATCCATGGTTGACCCCACCCTTCATCCCTCTCCTAATGCGTTAGGAGAGGGGCAGGGGAGAGGTCGGCAGATTTCCCGATGGCGGGGTGGAGCCGAGCGGGCAATAAGTTGACAACCAACGACTTATACGGGTAGAACGACCCTCTCTTTTCCTTTGAAAACCACCCTGTTTTTATGGTATAATCAACGTTCTTCCGGCATAAGCGATATCCACAGATCGCTGCCAGTCCGCCTGATCCCTGGCGGTACATTGAGGGATCGTTCAGTACAACTGACGGCGATTTTATTTG
>JALOPJ010000046.1 GCA_025453955.1 Candidatus Edwardsiibacteriota bacterium | reverse complement strand
ACCATGGCGGAAGCAACGGGCGAGAAGGGCAAGGCGCTCGACCTGGCGATGTCCCAGATCGAGAAGCAGTTCGGCAAGGGGTCGATCATGAAGTTCGGGGCGCACGCGGCGGTGGTGCAGATCGAGGTGATCCCCACCGGGGCGCTGTCGCTGGACGCGGCGCTGGGCGTGGGCGGCGTGCCGCGGGGCCGGATCGTGGAGATCTACGGGCCGGAGTCGTCGGGCAAGACCACGCTGGCGCTGTCGATCGTGGCCCAGGCCCAGAAGCGGGGCGGCGTGGCCGCCTACATCGACGCCGAGCACGCCATGGACCCCAAGTACGCGGCGGCGCTGGGCGTGGACATCGACAACCTGCTGATCTCCCAGCCCGACACCGGCGAGGAGGCGCTGGAGATCACCGAGACGCTGGTGCGCAGCAACGCGCTGGACGTGATCGTGATCGACTCGGTGGCGGCGCTGGTGCCCAAGGCCGAGATCGAGGGCGACATGGGCGACAGCCACATGGGGCTGCAGGCCCGGCTGATGTCGCAGGCCCTGCGCAAGCTGACCGCGGTGGCGGCCCGCTCCAAGACCTGCATCATCTTCATCAACCAGATCCGGATGAAGATCGGCGTGATGTTCGGCAACCCCGAGACCACGCCGGGCGGCCTGGCGCTGAAGTTCCACGCCTCGGTGCGGATGGACATCCGGCGGATCGAGTCCATCAAGCAGGGCGAGGAGAACATCGGCAACCGGGTGCGGGTCAAGGTGCTCAAGAACAAGATGGCGCCGCCGTTCCGCGACGCCGAGCTGGAGATCATCTTCGGCCAGGGCATCTCCTACCTGGGCGACCTGCTGGACCTGGCGGTGGAGCAGAACGTCATCGAGAAGTCCGGCGCCTGGTTCTCCTACGGCGGCGAGCGGCTGGGGCAGGGCCGCGAGAACGTGCGCGAGATGCTGAAGAACAGCCCCGACATCCTGGCCCAGGTGGAGGCCCAGGTCAAGGCCAAGCTGGGGCTGGGCCAGCTGCCGCGCACCGACGCGCCCCCGGCCGAGGAGCAGCCCGAGCCCGAGCCCAAGGAGCGGAAGCGGGGCCGGAAATAGGACTAAGTTAGTCCTATTCACTTCACCACGGCCATCGTGCGACCCGGTCGCGCTGGTGGCCGCAGTGCTATTATTCGTAACCAACGTAGGGACATGGCGCGCCATGTCCCTACCGATCCATGGAAGAAGCACCAATGGCTTTCCCATCGGCGCGGGAATATGCCCTGCGGCTGCTGGCGATCCGGCCCCGCACCGTGCGCGAGCTGCGCGACAAGCTGGCCCGCAGGGGCCACGCCCCGGGGGCGGTGGCGGCGCTGCTGGCCGACCTCTCGGCCATCGGCCTGCTGGACGACGCCCGGTTCGCGAAGATGTGGATCGAGGGCCGCGCCGCGCTCAAGCCGATGGGGCAAGCCCGGCTGCGGGCCGAGCTGTCCGCCAAGGGCGTGGACCGCGGGCTGGTGGACGAGGCGCTGGCCGGGCTGCGGGACGAGCTCGACGAGCCGGCCGCGGCGCTGAAGCTGGCGCAGCGCAAGGCGCGCGCCTGGCGGGACCTGGCACCCGAGGCCCGGGAGCGCCGCATCTCCGGGTTCCTGGGGCGGCGGGGCTACTCCGGCGGCGTCATTTCCGCCACGTTAAAAAAGTTAAGGAAAGGCTTTACTGACGACGGGTAATTTGATATAATATATTGCCTTATCAGGTAATGTCGCGGCACTGTCCGGCACGGGTTCTTTCTTGTCCGAAAACTCAATTGAACCGGGATCGTGCCGCGTTCCCATGCCCGGACACGAGCCATCCGAACGAACAACGATCCGCATTCCGTCATGAGATCATCCAACCAGATCCGCAGGGAATTCCTCGACTTCTTCAAGTCGCAGGGCCACGCCATCGTGCCGTCGGACTCCGTCGTGCCGGCCGACGACCCGACCCTGCTGTTCACCAACGCCGGGATGAACCAGTTCAAGAAGATCTTCCTGGGCCTGGAGACCCGCGCCTACACCCGCGCCGCCGACAGCCAGAAGGTGCTGCGCGTCTCGGGCAAGCACAACGACCTGGAGGAGGTGGGCCGCGACCACACCCACCACACCTTCTTCGAGATGCTGGGCAACTGGTCGTTCGGCGACTACTACAAGAAAGAGGCGATCAGCTGGGCCTGGCAGCTGCTGACCGGCGTCTGGCAGCTGCCCAAGGACAAGCTGTACGCCACGGTGTTCGAGACCGACGACGAGTCGCTGGGCTTCTGGAAGACGCTGACCGACATCGACCATTCGCACATCAGCCGTCACGGTGCCAGGGACAACTTCTGGGAGATGGGCGAGACCGGCCCCTGCGGCCCGTGCTCCGAGATCCACATGGACATGGGGCCCGGCGCCTGCCCGCACCAGGGGCAGGCCGGCCACGCCTGCGGGGTCAACGCCGCCGGCTGCGGCCGCTTCGTCGAGATCTGGAACCTGGTGTTCATCCAGTACAATCGCGAGAAGGATGCCATTCTCAAGGAACTGCCCAGCAAGCATGTCGACACCGGCATGGGCTTCGAGCGGCTGGTGCGGGTGCTGCAGGGCGCGGGATCGAACTACGACACCGACCTGTTCCGGCCGCTGATCGAGCGGACGGAGCAGCTGTCGGGCGGGAAATACACGCCCGGGCCGGAGGGCACGTCGTTCCGGGTGGTGGCCGACCACGTGCGGGCGCTGGCGTTCACCATCGGCGACGGCGTGGTGCCGTCCAACGAGGGCCGGGGCTACGTCATCCGGCGGATCCTGCGACGGGCCGCGCGCCACGGCCGGCTGCTGGGGCTGAAGCAGCCATTCCTGCACGAGCTGGCGGGCCGCGTGGTCGGCCTGATGGGCGAGGCCTATCCCGACCTGACGGCGCGGCGCGAGCACATCGCCAGCATCATCAGGGGCGAGGAGGAGCGGTTCGGCGAGACGCTGGACCAGGGGCTGACGCTGTTCGAGGAGATTCTGGCGAAGCTGCGCCGCTCGCAGGGCACGGCCATCGCGGGCAGCGAGGCGTTCCGACTCTACGACACCTACGGGTTCCCGCTGGACCTGACCCAGGTGATGGCCCAGGAAAACGGTTTCACCGTTGACCTCGAGGGCTTCAACGCTGCGATGCAGGAACAGCGGGAGCGGGCCCGGGCGGCACGGGGCGAGGTCTGTTTCCAGGCCTGCCGGGACGTGGACTACCCGGCCTGCGTGTTCGTGGGCTACCAGGCGCTGTCGCAGCAGACCACGATCACCGGCATCTACCGCAAGCAGCTGGAACTGAGCGAGGCGGCCCAGGGCGAGCGGGTGGACGTCACGCTGAAAGATACCCCGTTCTACGGCGAGAGCGGCGGCCAGGCCGGGGACGTCGGGACCATCCAGTCCCAGCGCGCAACGTTGAAGGTCCTGGGGACGGTGAGGGCCTTCAACCAGTCGACCGTCCACGGCTGCGAGGTCATCACGGGGACGATCACGGTCGGCGACGAGGTCACCGCCCAGGTCGATCAGCATGCCAGGACGGCCACGGCCCGGCACCACACCGCCACCCACCTGCTGCAGGCCGCGATGCGCCAGGTCGTGGGCCGGCACGTGCAGCAGCAGGGCTCGATGGTCGACCCGTCGCGGCTGCGGTTCGACTTCACCCACGGCCAGGCCCTGGACCCGATGCAGCTGGACCAGATCGAGGAGCTGGTCAACGTCAAGGTGATGGAGGACCTGCCGGTCGGCACCGAGCACAAGTCCCAGGCCGAGGCCCGGGCCGAGGGCGCGATGGCGCTGTTCGGCGAGAAGTACGGCGACCAGGTGCGGGTGGTGTCCTGCGGCGACTTCTCCAAGGAGCTGTGCGGCGGGACGCACGTCCACCGCAGCGGCGAGATCGGGCTGTTCAAGATCCTGAAGGAGGAGGCCATCGCCTCGGGCGTGCGCCGGATCGAGGCCGTGGCCGGCCTGCCGGCCTACCGCCAGGCCCGGGCCAGCGAACTGCTGATCGCGGAGGTGCGCGACCGGCTGAAGGTCGGCCGCGAGGAGATCGTCGCCAGGACCAACGCCCTGGTCGAGCAGGTCAGGCAGCTGGAGAAGCAGCAGCACCAGGACAAGCTGGGACGGCTGGACGCCACCATGGCCGAGCTGGCCGCGCAGGCGGCCGACAGGGGCGGCGCGAAGTACGCCGCGACGGTCCTGCCCGGGCTGGCGCCCGACGACCTGCGCGAGGCGGGGGAGAAGCTGCGCGCGAGGCTGAAGGACGGCATCGGCATCCTGGCCACGGCGTCCGAGGGCAAGAGCACCATCGTGATCTGCGTGGGCGACGAGCTGGTCGCGGCCAAGAAGTATTCCGCCGGCGACATCGCCAAGAAGATCGCCGCAGCCACGAATGGCCGCGGCGGCGGCCGGCCCCAGCTGGCCCAGGTGGGCGGCAAGGACGACGGCAGGCTGGCGGAGACGGTGAAAGCTTTGGAATCCGTCATCTTCGGCTAAACCACCGGGTACTCGTCATTCCCGCGAACGCGGGAATCCAGTCGAACCGGTGACCATACCAGGCCGTGTCATGTGCGCGAAGCTTGACCTTGCGAAAGCGGTGGCAGAGAATCCAACATTGACACCCCGTCATTCCCACGCAAGTGGGAATCCAGTATGCTGTATTATACATACATTCTTGCGAGTAAAAGGAACGGTACGCTTTATATCGGTGTCACATGCGATCTGAAACGAAGGATCGTCGAACACAAGCAGCACCTGATCGATGGTTTCACGGAACGTTACCATGTCGTTATCCTGGTTCACTGGGAAGAGTATCCGACCTTCGATGATGCGGTAACGCGGGAGAAACGGCTCAAGAAATGGAATCGCAAATGGAAGCTCGATCTCATCGAAAAGACCAATCCTGGTTGGAAAGACCTGTATGACGAGCTGCGATGATCTGGATTCCCGCGTTCGCGGGAATGACGGGAAGTCAGCATCCACGAACCCCCGCTTACGCGGGAATGACACCAAAGGATTACGGGAATGAGCATATACGATTATCTCCAAAAGACCGCCAGGGCCAGGGGCGCCTGCTTCCTGGTGCTGCTGGACCCGGACAAGCTCGATCCCGCCAGGCTCAGGCGGACCGGGAAGCTGATCGCAGCCTCGGGCGCGGACGGCATCCTGTTCGGCACCAGCCTGATGATGTCCGGCAAGATCGACCAGCAGATCAAGGCATTGAAGCAATCGAGCAAACTGCCGGTGATCATCTTCCCGGGCAGTGCCTACCAGGTCTCAAAACATGCGGACGCGCTATTGTTCATGTCGCTGATCTCGGGCCGCAACGCGAATCTATTGATCGAGGAGCAGGTCAAGGCCGCGCCCATGGTCGCCACGTCGGGCCTGGAGGCCATCGCCACCGGCTACATGCTGATCGAGTCGGGCAAGCTGACCTCGGCCAACTACATCAGCAACACCCTGCCCATCCCGCGCGACAAGCCGGACATCGCCGTGGCCCACGCGCTGGCGGCGAAACTGCTGGGCATGAAGCTGATCTACATGGACGCCGGCAGCGGGGCGCAGCAGCCGGTCAGCGAGCAGATGATCTCGGCCGTCGCGAAGCATTCGCAGCTGCCGGTGGTGGTGGGCGGAGGGATCAAGACACCCGAGGACGCCGCAGTACGGGCCAGGGCCGGGGCCACGGCCGTGGTGGTCGGCAACGTGCTGGAGCAGGACCTCAACCTGGCGAAGCGATTCGCCCGGGCGATACAGTTTAAAACCGCGGAAACACGGAAACACTGAAAAAATGGACTTGGAACGCAAGGAACTCACCGGCAAGATCATCGCGTGTGGCATCGAAGTCCATACACAACTCGGGCCAGGATTTCTCGAATCGATCCATCACGCTGCGTTGTTGTTGGAACTCAAACGGCAAGGGCTGCAGGCCGAATCACAGAAGGAAGTGCGGTATACTATCTCGGTCACGAGATCGGGGTGCACCGGTTGGATGTCATCGTGAATGACGAAATCGTGGTCGAACTGAAAACGGTAAGCGAGTTCAACGATGTCCATCTTGCCCAGGTTTTGTCATATCTGAAAGCGACTGGCTTGTAAGTCGGTTTCCTTTTAAATTTCGCGCAGAATGTCCTGAAGGTGAAACGGGTCATTCGTCACTAGTATATTCCGTTATTCCGTATGAAGGGCGTCATCCTGGGCGGCGGGCTGGGCACCCGGCTGCGGCCGCTGACCAGCATCACCAACAAGCACCTGCTGCCGGTGTACGACCGGCCGATGATCTTCTACCCGATCCAGACCCTGGTCGAGGCCGGCATCGAGGACATCATGCTGGTCACCGGCGGCAACAACGCCGGCGACTACCTGCGGCTGATCGGCAACGGCGAGGAGTTCGGCCTCAAGCACATGAACTACACCTACCAGAAGCGGGAGGGCGGCATCGCCGAGGCGCTGGGCCTGTGCCGGCACTTCTGCGGCGACGACCAGGTGGTGGTGATGCTGGGCGACAACGTGCTGGACGGCTCGATCCGCAAGGCGGTCGGCGATTTCCGGAAGCAGAAGAAGGGCGCCAAGATCTTCCTCAAGGAGGTCGACAACCCCCGCGAGTACGGCGTGGCCGAGCTGTCCGGGAAGCTGGTCAGGAACATCGTGGAGAAGCCCAAGCAGCCCAAGAGCAACTTCGCGGTGATCGGCATCTACATGTTCGACGCCGAGGTCTGGAGGATCATCGACACGCTGGTGCCGTCGGGCCGCGGCGAGCTGGAGATCACCGACGTCAACAACGCCTACATCAGGAAGGGGCGGATGACCTACGAGATCCTGGACTGCTGGTGGGGCGACGCCGGCAGCTCGATCGAGGACCTGTGGCGGGTCAACATGTACATCGGCAACCAGCGCAAGAAATGAGGATCCTGGTCACCGGCGCCCGCGGGATGCTGGGCACCGACCTCTGCGCCGAGCTGGGCAAGCGGCACGACGTCGCCGGGTTCGACATGGCGGAGGCCGACCTCACCGCGCCGGCTTCGGTCGATGCGCTGGCCGCGCAACGGCCGCAGGCCGTGGTCCACTGCGCCGCCATGACCGACGTCGACGCCTGCGAGCGCGACCCGGACGCGGCCTACGCGGTCAACGGGCTGGGCACGCGCCACGTGGCGCTGGCCTGCCAGCGGCTGGACGTCCCGCTGCTGTACGTCAGCACCGACTTCGTGTTCGACGGCGCCAAGCGGGAGCCGTACTACGAGTGGGACGCGGCCAATCCCCTGGGCCACTACGGGCGCTCCAAGCTGGCCGGGGAGCAGGCGGTGCGGGAGCTGCTGGACAAGTTCTTCATCGTGCGGATCTCGTGGCTGTTCGGGAAGCACGGCAGGAACTTCGTCGCAAGCATCCTGGCCAAGGCGCGGTCCGAGGGGACGGTGCGGGTGGTGGACGACCAGACCGGCTCGCCGAGCTATGCGCCCGATATCAGTGCCGCCATGGCCCGGCTGATCGAGTCGCCGTACTACGGCACCTACCACCTGACCAACGGCGGCAGCTGCACCTGGCACGGCTTGGCCGCCGAGGCGGTCCGCTTCGCCGGCATCAAGGCCGAGGTGGCGCCGATCGCGTCCGCCGACTATCCCACGCCGACCAGGCGGCCCGCCTATTCGGTGCTCAAGAATTTCTGCTGGGAGCGGACGTTCGGGGCCCCGCTCCGTCCCTGGCAGGACGCGCTGCGGGAGCATCTCGCATGACCGGGACCGGACGATGAAGCTGCCGGCCGTACTCAGGAACGCCGACATCCGGCTGGTCTCGCTGCTGCTGGCCGTGCTGCTGTGGTTCCACGCGGTGACCGAGCGGACCTACCGGGTGGCGCTGCGCTGCCCGGTGACCGTCCGCAACATCCCCTCCGGATGGATGCTGCTCAACCGCGGCGTCGGCGCCAGCTGCCTGGTCACGGCCACCGGCAAGGAGATCATCGCCATGCGCCTGGCGCCGCCGACGATCGCGGTCGACGCCGCCAACCGCCAGATCAAGCGGATGACGGTGGACCTCGAGCGCACGCCGGTGCGCTACCCCTACGGCATCGTCCCGCGGTCGGTCGAGTTCACGCCCGGCCAGCTGGCGATCTCCTTCGACCGGGAGGCGGCGCGGCAGGTCCGGGTGGTGGCCGACATCCGGGGGCTGCCGGCGGACGGCTTCCTGGTGGCCGACTCGGTGGCGGTGACCCCGCCGGCGGTCGAGGTCCGCGGACCGCAGCGCCTGCTGGAGTCGCTGGACAGCGTCTACACCCAGCCGCTGGCGGTGGACGGCCAGGCGGCGCCGCTGGAGCGCTGGCTGCGGCTGGCGCTGCCCGACACCGTCTTCTCGGCCACCAGCCCGGAGACGGTGCTGGTGCGGGTGCCGTTCGAGAAGGCCGGCGAGCGGCTGTTCCGCAACGTGCCGATCCGGCTGGCCAACCGCGGCGGCGGGTACCTGGTGAGCTTCTCGCCCGGGGCGGTCGACGTGGTGGTGGCCGGGCCGCAGCCGGCGCTGGCGGCGGCCGGCGCCGCCGACGTCCAGGCGGTGCTCGACCTGCGGGGCCTGGAGCGCGGCCGCTACCGGCTGCAGGCCACCATCGAGCTGCCGGAGCGGCTGGAGCTGCTGACGGCCAGCCCGCGCGATTTCGACGTCAACATCCGATGATCGTGCTGGGCATCGAGACCTCCTGCGACGAGACCGCGGCCGCCGTGGTCGAGGACGGCACCACCGTCCGGTCGGCGGTGGTGCATTCCCAGTCGGTGCACGCCGAGTACGGCGGCGTCGTGCCGGAGCTGGCCTCGCGCGACCACCTGCGGAAGATCGGCGCCGTCGCGGCGGCGGCGCTGCGGCAGGCCGGGACCGGTCTGTGCGCCATCGACGCGGTGGCGGCGACCAGCCGGCCGGGGCTGGCCGGCGCGCTGCTGGTCGGCTGCTGTTTCGCCCGGGGGCTGGCGCTGGGGGCCGGCAAGCCCTGGGTGGCGGTCAACCACGTGGAGGCCCACCTGCACGCCGCCTTCCTGGAGGACCCGACGCTGCGGCCGCCGCTGGTCGCGCTGATCGCCTCCGGCGGGCACACCTCGCTGTTCCACATGGACGGGCAGGGCGGCATGTCGCTGATGGGGCGGACGCTGGACGACGCGGCCGGCGAGGCGTTCGACAAGGTCGCCCAGCTGCTGGGGCTGGGATATCCCGGCGGCCGGGCGATCGAGCAGCGGGCCCAGCGGTCGGCCGTCCGCCCGGTGGCCTTCCCGCGGCCGCTGCTGGGTGACGACAGCCTCGATTTCTCGTTCTCCGGCCTGAAGACGGCGGTGCTCAACCACGTGCGGCGGGCCGGGGCCGGCGGCGGGGGACGGATGGAGGAGGGCGGGATCGATGCGGTCTGCGCCGGTTTCCAGGACGCCGTCTGCGAGGTGCTGGCCGAGAAGCTGCGCCGCGCGCTGGAGTATGCCGGATGCGCCCGGGCGGTGCTGGCGGGAGGCGTGGCGGCCAACGGCCGGCTGCGCCTGGCCGCAGGGCGGGCCGCGCGGCAATGCGGCGCGACGCTGACCGTCCCGCGGCCGGCGCTGTGCACCGACAATGCGGCGATGGTGGCCGCCTGCGGCAGCCGCCGCCTGGCGGAACACGGCCCGTCGCCGTTCGACGAACCGGTCAGCCCCAGGGCGACATGGCCCCGCTATCGCGGCACCTGAGCTGGCCGAGGCTGGTGCTGGCCTCCGGCTCGCCCCGCCGCCGCAGCATGCTGCGGGCGCTGGGTGCGGACGTCGCGGTGGTGGTGCCCCGGGTCGACGAGACCGCCCGCGCCGGCGAGGACCCCGCCGCCACCGCGCGCCGGCTGGCCCGGGACAAGGCGCTGTGGGCCGCGCGCCGGATGCGCCGCGGCGGCGATAGGATCATCGTCGCCGCCGACACGCTGGTGGTGTACCGCCATCACGTGCTGGGCAAGCCGCGCGACCGCCGCGACGCGGCCCGGATGCTGTCGTTGCTGTCGGACCGTTGGCACACGGTGGTCACCGGCGTCTGCGTCCACGACCGCCGCACCGGGCGGACCCGCACCGTCGCCGTGGCCACCCGGGTGCGGTTCCGCCGTCTTCCGGCGGCGCTGGTCAAACGCTACGTCGCCTCGGGTGAGCCGATGGACAAGGCCGGGGCCTACGGCATCCAGGGACTGGGGGCGCTGCTGGTCGACCGGATCGACGGCTGCTATTTCAACGTGGTCGGCCTGCCGCTGGCCCGGCTGGATGCGCTGCTGTCCCGACGGGAGGACGGCCGGTGATCGTCCCGATCGCCTGGTCGCGCGGCGCGGTGGCGGTGCTGGACCAGCGGCTGCTGCCATCCCGGCGGCGCCTGCTCCGCTGCCGGCGGGTCGAGGACCTGGCCCGGGCGATCGAGGGGCTGGCGGTGCGGGGGGCTCCCCTGATCGGCATCGCCGCCGCCTACGGGATGGCGCTGGGCGTGTCCCGTTCCGACCCCGCCTCGCTGGAACGCGATTTCCAGCGGTCGCGCGAACGGTTGTCGCGCACGCGGCCCACCGCGGTCAACCTGTTCTGGGCGCTGGGCCTGATGGAGCGCGCGTTCCGCAGGGCCGCGGCGCGCGGCCCGGGGCCGGTGCGGCGGGCGCTGCTGGCCGAGGCCCGCAGCATCCACCGCCAGGACGCGCTGACCTGCGCCGCCATCGGCCGCCATGGCGCCCGGCTGCTGGCCCGCGGCGCGCGGGTGCTGACGCACTGCAACGCCGGTATGCTGGCCACCGGCGGCATCGGCACCGCCCTGGGCATCGTCTATACCGCGCACCGGCAGGGACGCATCGCCATGGTGTACGCCGACGAGACCCGCCCGCTGCTGCAGGGTTCGCGGCTGACGGCCTGGGAGCTGCGCCAGGGCGGCGTGCCGGTGACGGTGATCTGCGACAACATGGCCGGCGCGCTGATGGCACGGGGCGGCGTCGACGCGGTGCTGGTCGGCGCCGACCGGATCGCGGCCGACGGCGATTGCGCCAACAAGACCGGCAGCTACGGGCTGGCGGTGCTGGCCCGGGCCCATCGGATACCATTCTACGTGGCGGCGCCGTCCTCGACCATCGACCTGGACGCGCGCACCGGCGGGGACATCCCGATCGAGCAGCGGCGCGGCGACGAGATCATCCGCATCCGCGGGACCAGGATCGCGCCATGCGGGATCGCCTGTTTCAATCCCTCGTTCGATGTCGTGCCCCACCGGTTGGTCACCGCGATCATCACGGAACACGGTGTCATCGAGCGGCCGAACAGACGTAAGATTCTCCATGTCAAAAATTTAATCAAGTATGTTAAAGTTAATTGTTGACTTTTCCCTGGTATCGTTTTATAATTGTCATGATTGATTTGGCCCGGTTGACCGCCCTTTTTACCGCAGTGAGACCCGCGCGGCATCGTGCATGCTCATCATGAACCACGCAACCGGAACCACTCCATCGAGGAGAACGGCGCATGGCAGCGAATAACGTCAAACTGTCGCCGGAGATCGACCAGCTCACCCAGAAACTGGTCGCCGATCCGAAATCCAGGGTTTTCGCCCAGCTGGCGGACGCCTACCGCAAGAGCGGGATGCTGGACGAGGCGATCGAGACCGCCAAGCGCGGGCTGGAGGTGCATCCCGGCTACGCCATCGCCCACAACATCCTGGGGCGGTGCTACCTGGAAAAGAAGATGCTGGCGCTGGCCGTCGAGGAGTTCCAGCTGACCGTGCGCAGCGACCCCCAGAACCTGATCGGCTACAAGATGCTGGCCACCGCCTACGAGCGGCAGGGCGCGATCGACGAGGCCCTCAGGCACTACAGGATGGTGCTCGACCTCGAGCCCGGAGAGATCGAGGTGGCGGAGAAGATCGAGGCCCTGCGGGCCCAGGGAGCGGCGGTCCCGCCGACGGCGGAACCAGCCCCGCCCGCACCCGAACCGGAGCCCGCGCAGCCCCTGCAGGAACCAGCCGTTACGGCCGTTCCGGAGCCGGCCCCCGCTGCGCCCGAGGCGGTTCAGGCCGATGTCGCGCCGCCGGCGGGCGAACCGGACGCGGCCGTGTCCCTGCCCGATGCGCTGCGGCAGCCCGAGCCGGAGCCCGAGGCCGAACTGGTGATCGAGAAGGCGCCGGAGCCGTTCGCCCCCGAGGCCGCGGCCCCGCCGAGCGCGGAAGCGGCGGCCCCGGCGGAGGGCGGCGAGGCGACGCCGACCCTGGCAGACATCTACGCCCAGCAGGGGCATTTCGAAAAGGCGATCGAGATCTACCAGTCGCTGGTGCGCGACAACCCGGACAACGGGGAGTACAAGAGCAGGCTGGACGAGCTGCTGGCCAAGGCCTATCCGGACGAAGCGCCACCCGCCGGGAAACCGCGGTCGGAAGAGCCGGCAGTGCCGGAGCCGCCGGCCCAGCCGGCCCCGGCCGCGGCAGAGGTCCCGGACAAGATGTTCAGCCAGATGTTCGCGGAGATGGAGCAGGCGGTGGGCGGGGCGCCGGCCCCGGTCCAGCAGCCCGCGGCGGTGCCCGCCGCGGCGCCGCCACCGGTTCCCGAACCGCCCGCCGCGGCGGACGCACCCCCGTCCCCGGCCCCGCCGGAGCCGCTCAACATCGGCGCCCTGTTCGCCGCCGAGGAGAAACCGGCCGACGCCGGCACCGGCGTCGCCGCGGGGCAGCAGGGGGTCGACGGCGGGGCGGAGCCCAAGAAGGACGATGCGGTCAGCAGCTTCCAGAGCTGGCTCAACAGCCTGCAGAAGTGACCCGGCGTTCCGGCCGCGAAAGGACGCAATGACCGAACAGGCACGACGGGCCGCCGCCGCGCGGCGCGCGATGACACGGGCCGGGCTGGCCGCGCTGCTGGTCAGCCGGCCGGCCAACATCCGCTACCTGTGCGGGTACACCGGCAGCGCCGGCCTGCTGCTGGTGACGCGGCGGGGCAGCACCTTCCTCACCGATTTCCGCTACCAGGAGCAGGTCAAGCGCGAGGTGACCGCGGCGCGCTGCGTCATCATCCGCACCGACCTGTACTCCGACCTGGTGGCCCTGCCCGGGATCCGCGCCCTGCGCCGGATCGGCTTCGAGTCGCAGCACCTGACCTTCGACCGCTACGATTTCCTGCGCAAGCACCTGCGGCCGCCGGTGCCCACCGCCGGCCTGATCGAGGGCCTGCGCGAGATCAAGGACCGCTCCGAGATCGGGGCGATCACCAAGGCCGCCGCCATCGCCGACCGGGCATTCGCCCGCATCGTCCGCGAGATCAGACCCGGCATGACCGAGACCGCGATCGCGGCCCGGCTGGAGGCCCTGATGAAGGAGCAGGGGGCCAGCCGCCCGTCGTTCGAGACCATCGTCGGGTCGGGCCCCAACGGCGCGCTGCCGCACGCCAAGCCCGGCCCGCGCACGGTGCGCAAGGGGGACTTCATCGTGCTCGATTTCGGCGCGCAGTACCGCGGCTACTGCTCGGACATGACCCGCACCGTGGTGCTGGGACGCCCCAGCGACAGGCACAAGCTGATCTACGGCATCGTGCAGCGGGCGCAGCAGGCCGGCCTCGACGCCGTGCGGGCCGGGGTCAGCGGCCGGGCCGCGGACGCGGCCGCCCGGGACGTGATCGAGCGCGCCGGGCACGGCGGCCGGTTCGGTCACGGCCTGGGGCACGGCGTGGGCCTGGAGGTCCACGAGCGGCCGCGGCTGGGGCGGCTGTCCGACGACGTGCTGCGCGCCGGCGCCGTGGTCACCGTCGAGCCGGGCGTCTACCTGCCGGGCTGGGGCGGGGTGCGGATCGAGGACCTGGTGGTCGTCACCGACGCCGGCAACCGGGTGTTGAGCCGCTCACCCAAGCAGTTGATCGCGATCTGACGCGTTCCCGACCGTACCATCATCACCGTTCCATCTTGCAAGGGGACATTCGTGGCGACCACCGCAGACATCCGCAACGGCATGGCCATGGAGCTGGAGGGCCAGCTCTACTACGTCGTCGAGTTCCAGCACGTCAAGCCCGGCAAGGGCGGGGCCTTCGTCCGCACCAAGCTCAAGGGCGTCAAGAGCGGCAACGTCATCGAACGCACCTTCCGCTCGGGCGAGGGCATCACCGAGGTGCGGCTGGAGAAGTACACCATGCAGTACCTCTACAACGACGGCGAGATGTTCCACCTGATGGACACCCAGAGCTACGAGCAGGTGGCGCTGCCCGAGCCCATGTTCCACGAGATCAAGGGATACCTCACGGAGAACCTGGCGCTGACGGTGCTCAAGCACGACGAGCTGGTGCTGGGCGTGGAGGTGCCGCTGTTCGTGACGCTGAAGGTGTCCAGCTCGGCGCCGGGCGCGCGCGGCGACACCGCCACCAACGTCACCAAGCCGGCCACCCTGGAGACCGGGATGGAGGTCCAGGTGCCGCTGTTCATCAACGAGGGCGACGCCATCAAGGTCGACACCCGCACCGGCAAATACCTGGAAAGGGTCAGCGCATGAACCTCAAGCAAGTCCTGGAGCGGATGATGAAGGAGAACTCCTCGGACCTTCATCTCAAGGCGGGGATGCCGCCGGTGTTCCGGATCGACGGCAGCCTGCGGCCGCTCAACGAGCCGCCGCTGTCGCCCGAGGAACTGCGCCAGGTGGCGCTGCAGCTGATGCCCAAGGACCAGCAGGAGGTGTTCGCCAACGACAAGGAGCTGGACTTCGCCATCGGGGTGGCCGGGCTGGGCCGGTTCCGGGTCAACGTCTACATGCAGCGCTCCAGCGTGGCGCTGGCGCTGCGCTCGATCCCGGTGTCGATCAAGAAGGTGGACGAGCTGCTGCTGCCGCCGGTGATCAAGGAGCTGTCGCTGCGCCACCGCGGCCTGCTGCTGGTGACCGGCACCACCGGGTCGGGCAAGTCCACCACGCTGGCGGCGATGATGGAGCACATCAACGAGAGCGACAGCCGCAACATCATCACGGTGGAGGACCCCATCGAGTTCCTGTTCCGGGACAAGAAGTCGATCATCAGCCAGCGCGAGGTGGGCACCGACACCAAGAGCTTCGGCGCCGCCCTCAAGCACGTGCTGCGCCAGGACCCCGACGTCATCCTGATCGGCGAGATCCGGGACAAGACCACGCTCAACACCGCGCTGCAGGCGGCCGACACCGGCCACATGGTGTTCTCCACCCTGCACACCCTCAACGCCTCCGAGACCATCAACCGCATCATCTCGTTCTTCCCGCCCCACCAGCACGAGCACGTCCGGATCCAGCTGGCCTCGACCCTGGTGGGCGTGATCTCGCTGCGGCTGCTGCCCAAGGCCGACGGCAAGGGCCGGGTGCCGGCCGTGGAGATCATGATCAACACCGCCACGGTCAAGGAGTACCTGCTGGACCCGATGAAGACCCTGCTGATCCCCCAGCTGATCGAGGAGGGCACCAGCCAGTACGGCATGCAGTCGTTCGACCAGTCGATCCTGCGCCACTACAAGGACGGCGTGATCACCTACGAGACCGCCATCTCCAGCGTCACCAACGCCGACGACTTCAAGCTGCGGCTGCGGGGCGTGGAGAACACCGGCGAGTCGCGGGGCTGGGACGCCTTCGGCGCCGACGCGAAGAAGTGACGATGATCTGCGACGTGGTGCTGGTGCCGGCCGAGCTGCCGGAGAACGCCCTGGCCGGGCGGGCGGTGGCGGTGGTCGACGTGCTGCGGGCCTCGACCTCGATGGTGGCCGCGCTGGACGCCGGCGCCCGGGACGTGGTGCCGACCGACAGCGTGGAGGAGGCCACCAAGCTGGCCGAGACCCTGGGCCGCGAGCACATCGTGCTCTGCGGCGAGCGGGACGGCCAGCGGATCAACGGCTTCGACCTGGGCAACTCGCCGTTCGAGTTCACCGCCGCGGCGGTGCAGGGCAAGACCCTGGTGATGGCCACCACCAACGGCACCGTGACGCTGGGCCGGGTCAAGCCGTCGACCTTCGCCTGCGTGGCCTGCATCAACAATGCCCGGGCCGCGGCCGGGGCGCTGGCCCGGGCCGGCACCGACGTGGCCATCGTCTGCGCCGGCAAGCTGGGCCGCTTCTCGCTGGAGGACATGGTGGGCGCCGGGATGATCGCGTCCTACCTATCCCAGGACGGCGCCGCATCCACCGACGGCGCCCTGGTGGCGCAGGCGCTCTACCAGAAGTACAAGAAGAACCCGCTGCGGGCCCTCAGGGCGGGCGAGCACGGGCAATACCTGGTCGGCCTGGGCTTCAAGCGCGACCTGGAGTACGCCGCCCGCGAGAACATCACGGCCACGGTGCCGGTGCTGCGCGAGGGACGGATGGTCAAGCTGGCCCCGGATCCGGGCGCAGCGCCGACAGCCTAGCACCGGCGGCGATTTCCACCGAACAAGGGAACAGATGACCGTGCCGCATGGGCGCCGTTAAGGAAAAAAAGCAGACCAGCCGCAGCCGCGAGATCTTCGGGGTGTGCATCGTGCTGCTGGGGCTGTTCCTGCTGCTGGGGCTGGCGTCGTTCGAGGGGTCCGACAGCCACCGCTGGTCGCAGGACTACGCCCGCGCCAACTGGATCGGACCGGCCGGCGACGTGCTGGCCGCCGCCGTGGTGCGGCTGTCCGGGTTCGCCTCGTTCCTGCTGGCGTTCGCATTGCTGCTGTGGGGGTGGTTCCTGGTGCGCCACAAGCCGCTGGCCCGGCTGTTCTGGAACACCCTGCTGGGATTCGGCTTCACCAGCATGGGACTGGCGGCGCTGGGCCTGCTGCAGGCGCCCTACTACACCGGCGAGTTCTGGGGGGCGGGCGCCTGGGGCATGTACCTGGCCGATACCGCGCACGGCACCTTCGGCCCGGCCGGATCGTGGATCATCGTCGCCGGCGTGTTCCTGATCCTGCTGCTGGTCGGCACCGAGATCAACCTCCAGCAATGGCTGACGACGCTGGCGTTCCCGGTGAAGCAGGGGATCGCGAAGACGAAGCAGCTGGGCGCGGCGCGGACCAAGCCTGCCAAGAAGCAGGCGGCCGCCGATGGACCGCCGGAGGAGGACGCGGAGCAGCCGGTACCTGAGCCGCCCCGGCCCAGGTCCGAGGAGAAGCCCACGCCGCGACCGAAGCCCGAGGCCGCCCCGTCCAAGCCGGCCCGGGGCCGGGCCCGCAGCATCAGCGCCGACTACCAGCGCCAGTTCCTGGCCCTGCTGTCGGACATCGCGACGGGCGGCGCGGCGGCCGAGGACGACCAGTCGCGCACCCTGGTGGAGAAGCTCCGGGAATTCGAGGTCGAGGGCGAGATCACCGACTCCGCCAGCGGCCCGGTGATCACCCGCTACGAGTTCAAGCCGGCGCCCGGCGTCAAGGTCAACCAGATCGCCAACCTCTCCGACGACCTGGCCCTGGCGATGCAGGCCAAGCAGATCCGGATCCTGGCGCCGATCCCCGGCAAGGGCGTGATCGGCATCGAGGTGCCCAACCGCCACCGCCAGATGGTGGGGCTGAAGGACCTGCTGCTGTCCGACAGCTTCAAGACGCAGAACGGGCCGCTGGCCTTCGCCCTGGGCCGGTCCATCACCGGGGCGCCGTTCTCGGCCGACCTGTCGGAGATGCCGCACCTGCTGATCGCCGGCGCCACCGGTTCGGGCAAGAGCGTCTGCCTCAACACGGTGATCACCAGCCTGCTCTACCACGCCACGCCCGAGGACCTGCACTTCATCATGATCGATCCCAAGCGGATCGAGCTGTCGGTCTACCGCGGCATCCCGCACCTCCAGTTCCAGTACCGCAGCGAACCGCGCGAGGGCGACGACCCGGCCCGCGCGGTGCGCACCATCGAGGGCGTGGTCACCGACGCCGGCGAGGTGCTGCAGGTGTTCCGGCTGGCGGTCAGCGAGATGGAGAGCCGCTACAAGCTGCTGGCCAAGGAGGGCTGCCGCAACATCGAGGAGTACAACGGGCGCGGCGCCGGCCGGATGTCCTACCTGGTGATCGTGATCGACGAGCTGGCCGACCTGATGCTGTCGCGCGAGGCCGGCGAGATCGAGAGCCGGATCGCCAAGCTGGCCCAGATGTCGCGGGCCGTGGGCATCCACCTGATCCTGGCCACCCAGCGGCCGTCGGTGGACGTGATCACCGGCGTGATCAAGGCCAACTTTCCGGCGCGGATCGCCTTCCAGGTGTCGTCCAAGACCGACTCCCGCACCATCCTTGACGCCAACGGCGCCGACAAGCTGCTGGGCCGGGGCGACATGCTCTACATGCCCCCGGGCAAGGCCGAGCCCGAGCGGCTGCACGGGCCGTTCATCTCCACCGCCGAGACGCAGCACATCGTCACGTTCATCCGCGAATGGTACGGCACCATGGAGAACGGGGATGGCGGCGCGGCCGAGGCCGACGGCGAAGCCGCGGCGCCCGACTACTCGATGGAGGTCAGCCTGCCGCCGGAGGCGGCCGAGGGCGGGGACGGCCAGGACGAGCTGTTCGCCGAGGCGCGGGGCCTGGTGATCCGCCACCAGCAGGGCTCGGTGTCGCTGCTGCAGCGGCGGCTGAAGATCGGCTACTCGCGCGCCGCGCGGCTGGTCGACCAGCTGGAGGCGGCCGGCGTGGTCGGCCCGTTCGACGGCAGCAAGGCCCGCCAGGTGTTGATCAAGAACGAGGAGGAGCAACCATGAGCCGATCGCCGTGGACCCTGCTGCTGTGCGGCGCCCTGGCCGCGGCCGCCCCGGCCCAGGAGGCCGACTCCTTCATGACGCTGGCCCGGGCCAAGTACGAGGCCGCGCCCGACTTCAAGGCCTCGTTCCAGGGCATCAGGACCGGCGCCGACGGCGAGCAGATCCGCTGCAAGGGCACCTACGAGGCGGGCCGCCCCGACAAGTTCCGGATCGAGTGCGACAAGCCGGTCGAGCGCACCATCGTCTTCGACGGCAAGCTGCTGTGGATCTACCTGCCCAAGCAGAGGGAGGCGACCGTCACCACGCTGCGCAACTCGCCAGAGCTGCTGGCGCTGTTCAACCCCTACGACAAGCTGTTCCGCGCCGCGGTGATCGACGGCTCGCGCACCAACGGCGAGTTCCAGATCTGGCTCAACGTGCCCGAGTACAAGGACACGCTGAAGGAGGTCAAGGTGATGGTCAACCGGGCGTCGTCCGAGATCTGGGGGATCAACGCCACCGACGTCCGCGACAACGCCTACGAGTACAGCTTCACCAAGATTGCCCAGCGGCACCCGGGTGATCGAGAGGAACTGACCCCCACACATAACCCAAGGACGATCCATGACGAGCCCCGTGCTCCTGACCGCCGCCCTGCTGGCCCTGGCGGGACTGGCCGCCGCCGGCCCGGCCGACCCGGTGCTGGCCAAGGTCCGCGCCCGCTACCGCACCATCACCGCCATGTCCGCGCAGGTCAGCGAAGTGATGTGCAGCGCCGCCACCGGCACCTGCAAGCGCTTCACCGGCAAGGCCGAGATGAAGCGGCCGTCCAAGCTGCGGCTGGAGATCGACCAGCCCGAGCGGCAGCTGGTGGTCTGCGACGGCAGGGTGCTGACCATGTACCTGGCCAAGGAGAAGCAGGCCTACCGCTTCGACATGGCCCGCTCCGACCAGATGCTGACCCTGCTCAACCCGCTGGACGGCCTGCTGGACGGCGAGGTGGTGCGCTCCGAGGCCGGCGACGGCGTCCACACGCTGGCCCTGGCGGTGGCCAAGCTCAAGGACAGCTTCAAGGAGATCGTGCTGACGGTCGACGCCAAGACG
>JALOPJ010000045.1 GCA_025453955.1 Candidatus Edwardsiibacteriota bacterium | reverse complement strand
TTTGATAGAGATCTGTTATTCGCACTACTAATTTATATGCACACTCAAAAAGGCATTACAATTGCTCCATTCCCTGTTTCCTACGCCAAAGATTATCCATTACTAAATCCATATAATCTAGATTCCTTAGAAAATCTAACCAATCTACTAACAAAATCTATAGACTGGTCTTATGAGCATGAGTATCGAATCATGACGCAGAATGCTACAAATATTGAAGTTGAATTACCTAAGGGTATAATAAAACGAATCCTTTTAGGGTGTCAAATCAGTAAACAAGATAAGGAGGAGATTATTACCTTGGTTAGAACGAAAGACCCGAAAATAAATATTTACCAAGCTAGAATGCTTGATAATAAATTCGGCTTATCATTTGATTTGATAAAATAGGTTCTACCGCTCACCACTCTACATCAAACTATACCAGTGTTGACAAGTAAACAGATTCTGGATTCCCGCTTTCGCGGGAATGACACCAAGGGCAATGCATAGATAAATGCAATACAGCTATCAAGCGTTATAAACATGAACAACTTGACTCGCCACCTCCTCGGCTACCTCCTCGGCATCGGCCTGTTCTACGTCGCGATACCGTGGGGCCTGGTCGGCCTGCATGCGCTGGCCGAGCCGCTGTTCCCGTCCCCCCTGCTGCCGGTGGAGTGGCTGCGCTGGGCGCTGGTGGCCGTCCTGCTGTTGGTCGGACTGGGTTTCGCCGCGTGGTCCAACATCGCGCTGCAGGTGACAGGGCGCGGCGGCCCGGCCGACGGCTTCGACGTGGCCGTCTCCCCGCGCACGCAGAAGTTGGTGACCTCCGGGCCGTACAAGTTCACGCGAAATCCGATGGCCTTCGGCACGTTCCTCAATTACTTCGCTCTGGCGCTGGCCCTGGACTCGGCCGCCGTCGTCCTGTTCCTGGCGGTGATGCTGCCGGCCGCGATCGTCTACATCGGACGCTACGAGGAAACGCGGCTGGCGCGGGACTTCGGGGAGGAGTTCAGGGAGTATCAGAAACGCGTGCCGAAAATGCTGATCGTGCTGTTCGGCCCGTCCTGCGCGGGCAAGTCGTCGGCCGCCCGGGAGCTGGCCGCGCGGCTGGCCTGCGAGGTGTCCGCCGGCAAGGACTACCTGCGGCTGGCCGGGTCCGAGCCCGAGGCCTGGAAGCTGTTCGGGGACCGATTGCGCGCCGCCGCTGCCAGCGACACGGATTCCCTGGTCTACGTCGTGGCCGGCAACAGCCCGGCGCTGGAGGTCCCCGGCGCGGTGCGGGTGCGGTTCACCGCCAGCCTGGACGCGCTGTGCGCCCGCTTCGCGGCCCGCGGCCAGCGGCTGCCGGCGCCGGCCCTGCGCAACATGCTGCAGCGGCAGTCGGCCGCCTGCGCCGCGCTCGACGCCGACCTGGTGATCGACACCACCTCGGGCGGCGACCCGGCCGCCACCGCGTCGCTGATCATGGAGTCAATCGAGGGAAGGCCCCGCGACTGAGATCGTCGGGCTGGGCCAGCGGCCGGAGTTGTTCGGGGATGCGGCGTAATTCGTCTGGGGCGAGTTCGGCCGGTCTGCCGCATCGCTACCGGGAACAAATGACAGCGGTCGGTGTCACACATGTGACACCGACCGCTGTTGCCGGCATCCGCGCCGGGGATGGGCCGGGACCGTCTAGCCGGGCCTGCGGTATCAGTCGGCCGTCGGCTCGAACGGATTGTCCTTCTTGCCGTCGATCTCCGGCGGCTGGGGCGGGGTCGTGCCGTCGCCGCCCAGCACGTTGAGCAGCTCGATACGGTTGAGTTCCTTCATGGTGTCTCCTTGTGTGAGTTGTGGGTGGGTATGCCGGTAATGCCAGCGACCTCAATCGCCCAGTTCGATCCGCCAGCCGTCATCGGGAGCGCGGCGCCGGTCGGGATCGTTCGGGTCCTCCGGCGGGGTCTCGCCGTCGCTGCCCCGGATGGCGGCCAGTTCACTTGCTTTCAATTTCATCATGGCTTTCCCCATTATCCCGCCGTTGCGATCTCGTGGAAACTATGCGCACCGCTCGTGTCATCCTCCGGCGGGATATCGCCGTCGCCGCCCAGCACCCGGAACAGCTCATCGCGGTCCAGTTCCTTCATGTGTTGTGCCTCCTATCTCATGGTTATCGTGGATACCGGTGACCAATCATTCGCATTACTCTTCCCATACCGGCTGGCGCCTGGGCATGGATCCGTCCGGTTCAGGGTTCTCCGGGATGTCACCGTCGCCCCCCAGCACCCTGTGCAGCTGGTCGCGATTCAGTTCTTTCATGGTGGTCCTTTCTATCGTTGCGGATTGACTGTTGGTATTGTTGTCGGCCGGGGGCATGATCTAGCTAAGACCGTCGACGCCCCGGAAATGACCGGTATTGTCGTTCTCGTCACCGGATCCGGTATCGCCGTCGCCGCCCAGTAGCTTGAGCAGCTCGTCCCTGTTTAGTTCCTTCATGGCGCGACTCCTCTTTTTAAATGCTATCGTGAGAACGTATTAATAATATGCAAACTCGATGCCAATATTAATGTTTTATGTGAATTAGTGTAATATCTTGTAATATATATACTTATAAATGGCATTACTCTTGGTTTTATTTATTGTTAATACAATTGATAACTTTTGTTTATCGCATGTGAAGGTTCTATTTTCGTATTGCTTTTTATTCCATTGTATTAGTGCGAATCAATTTGTAAACTTTTATTTACTATTGGATTTTGAAAATATAGTAGCTATGGCTGTTATATTTTTATTTTACAAGCAGTTATAGATTATACAATTGTTATCATATATATGTTTCAATTCATTTGCCATTTCCTGAATCCATTGGATCTTATGGAGGAACCGTTTGACCAGTTCCTTCGTATTCATCATGATCGCTGTCCTTTTTCGCGGCCAGTGATCGAACCTACAACTCCCGGAGCGACCCGATGCAACTGACCATCCGCGGACTCTCCAAGACCTACTCCAACGGCGTGCGGGCGCTGGACGACGTGTCGCTGTCGATCGCCAGCGGCATGTTCGGCCTGCTGGGGCCCAACGGCGCCGGCAAGTCGACCCTGATGCGCACCATCGCCACCCTGCAGGACGCCGACCAGGGCACGGCCGACCTCGACGGCCTCGACGTGCTGCAGCAGAAGCACGAGGTGCGAAAGCTGCTGGGCTACCTGCCCCAGGAGTTCGGGCTGGACCCCAAGGCGGTCTGCCAGGACCTGCTGGACCATTTCGCCGGCCTGAAGGGCATCCCGGCGGGGAAGGAACGGACGGGGTCCGTCGAGGCCATGCTGCGCCAGACCAACCTCTGGGAGCACCGCCGCAAACGGCTGGGCGGGTTCTCCGGCGGCATGAAGCAGCGCTTCGGCATCGCCCAGGCGCTGCTGGGCGACCCCAGGCTGCTGATCGTCGACGAGCCCACCGCCGGGCTGGACCCCGAGGAGCGCCAGCGCTTCCACAACCTGCTGGCGGAGATCGGCCAGAACGTGGTGGTGATCCTCTCCACCCACATCGTCGACGACGTCTCCGACCTCTGCGGCAGCATGGCCATCATCCACAAGGGCCGGGTGCTGCGCAGCGGCACGCCGCAGGGCGAGGTGGCCGCGCTGGCCGGGAGGATCTGGACCAAGGAGGTGGACAAGGCCTCGCTGCCGGACCTGCGCGGGCGGATGACCGTGATCTCCACCCGGCTCTATGGCGGCCGCACCATCGCCCGCATCCACAGCGAGCGCGACCCCGGCGACGGCTTCGCAGCGGCGGCGCCCGACCTGGAGGACGTCTACTTCTCCACCATCCGGCTGGCCGACGCGGCCTTCAACGGCGGCAACGGCAGATAGTCCCCTCGCCCAATGTCATGCCAGCGAGAGCTGCGCTACCGCTTCCGCAAGCTGTCGACCTGGGTGTACTTCGGCGGCGTGTTCCTGGCGGCGGTGCTGGCCATCCTGGGCGCGGGCGGCGTGTTGGGCAGCGGCAACGTGATGATCGGCGATGCCTCGGGCAAGGTCCACCTCAACTCACCGCTGACCATCTACCTGCTGTGCGGCTTCATGGCCTACTTCGGGATGCTGCTCGTCTCGGCGGTGATGGCCGGCGGCATCGCCCGCGACTTCGAGCACGAGTCCTATCCCTTCTTCTTCACCCGGCCGGTGACCAAGCTGGCCTACCTGGGCGGGCGCTTCGCCGGCTCGTTCCTGACGCTGGCGTTCATCTTCGCCGGCTCGGGGCTGGGCATCCTGGCCGCCACCTCCCTGCCGGTGTTCGACCAGGCGATGATCGGGCCGTTCCATGCCGGCTACTACCTCTGGCCCTACCTGGTCAGCGTCGTCCCCAACACCTTCCTGATGGGCGCCATCTTCTTCGGGCTGACCATCCTGTTCCGCAAGCTGATGCCGGTGTACGTGGCCGCGGTGGTGCTGTTCCTGGGCTACCTGGTCGGCACCAACATGCTGGCGGTGATCGAGAACCGCACCATCGCCGCGCTGGTCGACCCGCTGGGCATGACCGCCGGGATCGTCACCGCCTTCCGCTTCTGGACCATCGCCGAGAAGAACACCCGGCTGATGCCGCTGGAGGGCCTGTTCCTGCTCAACCGCGCGGCCTGGCTGTCGCTGGCGGCGGCGTTCCTGGCGTTCGCGTTCTGGCGCTTCCGGTTCTCCCAGTTCGCCGGCGGCTTCCGCATCGGGAGAACCGCCGTTCTTGCCGATCCGGCGTCGACGCCCCCGCCGTCGCCCGCGGCGCCACCGGCCGCGGGGCGCTTCGGCGCGCCGGGCCGGTTGCGCCTGTTCGTCGAGTCCGTCTGTCGCGAGTTCCGGGCCGTGACAGGCAACCTCTACTTCGGGGTGATCCTGCTGTGCGGTGTCCTGTTCACGCTGACCAACGCCAACAACATCGGGCGGATGTACGACACCGCCGTCTGGCCGGTGACGGTTTCGGTGCTGGAGAACTTCCACGGCATGTTCGTGATCTTCATCATGATCATCCTGACGTTCTTCTCCGGCGAGGCGGTCTGGCGCGACCGCGACCGCCGCACCAGCCAGATCCTCGACGCCATGCCCGTGCCCGATTGGCTGCCGGTCGCCGCCCGGCTGGCCGGCCTGGCGCTGGTGCAGGTGCTGCTGCTGGCGGTGCTGATGGCCACCGGCATCGCCTTCCAGACGTTCTCCGGGTTCCACCGCTACCAGCCCGGGCTGTACCTGACCGACCTGCTGGCGTTCCGGCTGCCGGACTACCTGCTGCTGGTGGCGCTGACTGTCGTCGTGCACGTGCTGGTCAACAACAAGTACCTGGGCCATTTCGCGATGATCGGGTACTACCTGGCCATCTCGTTCATGTCGCAGTTCGGACTGGAGCACAACCTCTACCAGTTCTCCTCCGACCCGGGCTCCCGCTACTCGGACATGAACGGCTACGGCGGCTTCCTGCCGGGGTTCGTCTCCTTCAAGCTGTACTGGGCCTGCCTGGCGGTGCTGCTGGGCCTGCTGGCCCACCTGTTCACGGTGCGCGGCACCGGCTGGTCGCCGCGGGAGCGCCTGGCGACCGCCCGCCGCCGCTTCACCCGGCCGGTGGCGGTGACCTCGATCGCCGCCGCCGCGGGATTCGCCATCCTGGGCGGTTGGATCTACTACAACACCAACGTCCTGAACAGCTATCGCAGCAGCAAGGAAAACGAGCGGCTGACGGCCGAGCGCGAACGGATCTACAAACGCTGGCAGGACCGGCCCCAGCCCAAGATCACGGCGGCCGATGTGAACGTCGAGCTGTATCCCTCCCGGCAGGCCGTGTCGCTGGCCGGCCGGTACCTGCTCAGGAACGCGCATGCGACGCCAATCGATACGCTGCTGCTGGCGATACCGAAGGAAGAACTGGAAATCAAACGGATGGAACCGGACCGGCCGCACCGCATCGTGAACACCGACCGGCCCCATGGGTTCCTCGTTTGTGCGCTCGACCAGCCGCTGGCGCCCGGCGATTCCATGGTGCTGCGATTCGACGTTTCCTGCGCCGTGCGCGGGTTCCGCAACAAGGGGCTGAACACCGACCTGGCGGCCAACGGCATGTTCATCAATAATAAGGACTACCAGCCGTCGATCGGCTACCAGGAAGAGGCCGAGCTGCAAGAGGACAAGATCCGCAAGCGCAACGGGCTGGCGCCCAAGCCGCGGATGGCGCCGGTGGACGATTCGCTGGCCCGGATGAACACCTACATCGGCAACGACGGCGACTGGGTCCGCTTCTCCTGCACCGTGGGCACCGACAGCGGCCAGACCGCGCTGGCGCCGGGATACCTGCAGCGGGAGTGGCACGACCAGGGCCGGCACTACTTCCAGTATGCCATGGATTGCCCGATCCTCAACTTCTATTCCTTCCTGTCCGGGCGGTGGGAGGTCAGGCGCGACGACTGGAACGGCGTCGCCATAACGGTCTACCATCACCGGGCGCACTCGTACAACGTCGACCGCATGATCGCGGCCGTCAAGCGGTCCCTGGAGTACTACACGGCGAACTTCGGCCCCTACCAGCACCGCCAGGTGCGGATCATCGAGTTCCCCCGCTACCAGTCGTTCGCCCAGTCGTTCCCGAACACCATCCCCTATTCCGAGGCGATCGGGTTCATCGCCCGGGTGGACGAACGGAAGCGCGACGAGGTCGACTACGTCACCTGGGTCACGGCCCACGAGGTGGCCCACCAGTGGTGGGCCCACCAGGTGATCGGCGGCAACGTCCAGGGCGCCACCCTGCTGTCCGAGGTGCTGGCCCAGTATTCCTCGCTGCAGGTGCTGCGCGGCGTCTACGGCGAGGCGGCGCTGCGCAAGTACCGCCGCTACGAGCTGGACGAATACCTGGCGGGCCGGGCCAACGAGCGCAAGAAGGAGGTGCCGCTGTCCCTGCTCGAGAACCAGGGATATCTCCACTACAACAAGGGCGCCATCGTGATGGACGCCCTGCGCGAGTATGCCGGCGAGGCCCGGCTCAACGCGTTGCTGGCGGCCTTCGTGCGCGATTACAGGTACCAGCGCCCGCCCTTCGTCAATTCGCCGGTGTTCCTGCGCCGCCTGCGGGACGCCCTGCCCGACTCCCTGCGGTATCTGGTGTCGGACCTCTTCGAGGACATCGTGATCTACGACAACCGGGCGCTGTCGGCCACGCGGGAACAGCTGCCCGACGGCCGCTGGCGCGTCACGGCCGTCATCGCGCTGCGCAAGCTGCGGGCCGACAGCCTGGGCGGCGAGGCGCCCCTGCCGCTGCGCGACTACCTGCCGGTGGCGGCGCTGGGACGGGGCGACACGGTGCTGGCCCGGCGGATGGTGCCCGCCGACCGCGACACGGTCACCGTGGAGCTGGAAACCGGCGGCGAGCCGCTCAAGGCGGGCATCGACCCCGAGTACTACCTGATCGACAAGCGGCCGGAGGACAACCTCGCCAAGTGCGGCGGCGGCAAGCAGGCGGCGGAGAAGGAAGCTCCCTCGGGCGGCATCAGGATCGGCATCGGGACGGATTGACGCACCGCGGCACCGGAAAAACCCCATGGCGGACCATGGGGTTTTTTTCATAAATAATGTGTTGTCTTTTGCCCTGGCAGACGGTATAATAAAACCATGGCCCACAAAGCACTGACCATCATCTGCCAGCGCCTGTCCCCTGCGGCGCAGCTGCCGTCGTACGCCACGGCCCACGCCGCGGGCATGGACCTGCACGCGGCCGTCGCGCGAAAGATCTCGCTCAAGCCCGGCGAGATCCGGCTGGTCCCCACGGGGCTGGCCCTGGAGATCCCGCGGGGGTTCGAGGGCCAGGTGCGGCCGCGCAGCGGCCTGGCGCTGAAGCACGGCATCTCGATCGTCAACGCGCCCGGCACCATCGACGCCGACTACCGCGGCGAGGTGGGGGTGATCCTGATCAACATCGGCCGCAAGGCGTTCGCGATCAGACCGGGCGACCGCATCGCCCAGCTGGTGATCGCGCCGGTGGCCCGGGCGGCGTTGCGGGAGGCCCGCGCGCTGGGGGCGACGGGACGCGGCACCGGGGGGTTCGGGCATACCGGCGTCGGCCGGACGGCGGCCGCTCCGGGAACGACGCGCAAGGGGCCGTAGGTGCCCAAGCGCTCGGGACATTTCGCCTCGGCCCTGGCCGAACCGCGCTTCGCGCTGTTCGCCGCCGGCCAGTTCATCTCGCAGTTCGGCGACTACCTGGCCCAGATCGCGCTGATCGCCGCGGTGGGCGCCTTCACCACCCGCGCCCCGCTGGCCTACTCGCAGATCACCGTGGCCATCGCCCTGCCGGCGCTGCTGTTCGGGCCGATCATCGGCGTGGTGGTCGACCGCCGCTCCAAGCGCTCATTGCTGATGAAGGTGGATGCCCTGCGGGCGCTGGTGGTGCTGTCGATCCCGGTGTCGATGAAGCTCACCGGCTCGGTGCTGGTGCTGTTCCCGCTGGTGTTCGTCAACTACCTGCTGACCCTGTTCGCCAACGCCGCCCGCGGCTCGCTGATCCCGTACCTGGTGCCGCCCCAGAAGATCTTCGCCGCCAACTCGGTGATGGACTTCGGCGGCAAGCTGGCCGGCGTGATCGGGTTCGTGGGCGGCGGCCTGCTGGTGAGCGGGCCGTTCTGGCGCCACCTGCGGATCGAGCCCTGGGAGGCCGGCTTCTACCTCGACAGCCTGACCTTCCTGGCCTCGGTGGTCGCGGTGCTGCTGCTGAAGGTCGCCGAGCCGCCGGTCGCCCGGCACCAGGACGACAGCTGGCGCGCCATGTGGGTCCGGCGATCGAAGACGTTCCGCGAGGACCTGCGCGAGCTGTGGCTGCTGGCCCGCGCCGACGGCCGCATCCGGTTCGTGATGATCTCGCTGCTGCTGGTCTCGGTGTTCGGCGGCACCCTCTACCCCCTGATCGTGGTCATCGTGCAGAAGGCCATCCGGGTCGGCGCCGGCGCCGGCACCAGCGGCGTCGGCCTGCTGGGCGGCGTGCTGGGCGCCGGCATGATGCTGGGCTCGCTGTCGATCGGCTTCCTGGGGCACCACCTCTCGCGCCGCCGGATCATCGTCTTCGGCCTGCTGGGGCTGAGCGTCGCGGTGATGGTGTTCGCCCGCTGCGGCCGGTTCTGGGAGCTGATCCCGGTGGCGCTGGCCGGCGGCCTGTTCCTGGCCCCGGTGATGGTGGCCCAGAACACGATGCTGCACGAGGCCGTGCCCCAGAACCTGTGGGGGCGCGCCTTCTCCTGGAAGGACATCGTGCTGGACGCCGGGTTCATGGCCAGCGCCCTGGTGTTCGGGGCCGCCGCCCAGTTCCTGCTGCCGGCGCTGGGGACGGTCAACCACGAGAAGGTGGTGCTGTTCTGGGCGGGCGCGCTGCTGGCGGCGCTGACGGTGATCATGGGCATCGGGCTGGCGGCCAGGCGCCGGATCCCGGATCCGCACCGGCCGTGACCGTCCAGCAATCGCTGTCGCCGGAGCTGGTCGCCCGGCTGCGGGGCCTGGACCTCAAGGCCCGGCTGGTGGTCGAGGGGTTCCTCACCGGGCTGCACAAGAGCCCCTACCACGGCTTCTCGGTGGAGTTCGCCGAGTACCGCCCCTACATGCCCGGCGACGAGCCCAAGCGGATCGACTGGAAGGCGCTGGCCCGCAGCGACCGCTACTACGTCAAGGAGTTCGAGGAGGAGACCAACCTCAAGGCCTACCTGCTGCTGGACACCTCCGCCTCGATGGGCTACCGGCGCGGCGGGGCCCCGGGCAAGCTGGAGTACGGCGCCTGCCTGGCCGCGGCCCTGGCCTACCTGCTGCTGCACCAGCACGACGCGGCCGGCCTGGTTGCGTTCGACGACCGGATCCGCAGCTACCTGCCGCCCCGCTCCCGCCGCTCCCACTGGCACCAGCTGGTGGCGGCGCTGGAGCGGCTGCAGGCCGGCGGCGCCACCAGGTTCGGGCCGGTGTTCGCCGAACTGGCGGGCCGCGTCCGGCGGCGCGGGCTGATCGTGCTGATCTCCGACCTGTGGGACGGCTGGCGGGACGTGGTCGCCGCGCTGCGGCACTTCCGCCACCTCAAGCACGAGGTGCTGGTGTTCCACGTGCTGGACCGGGACGAGATCGAGTTCCCGTTCGAGCGCGACGCCGTGTTCCGCGACCTGGAGCGCGGGGACGAGCTGCCGGTGTCGCCCGCCGCCGGGCGCGCCTACCGGCTGCGGGTGCGCGACTGGCGCGGCTCGCTCGCCCGCGAATGCCGGCGCCACGCCATCGACTACGTCCCGCTGGACACCGCCACGCCGTTCGACCGGGCGCTGCTGCAGTACCTCCACAAGCGCCAGCGGCTGGGCTGACCGCGCAACCGCCACCACCGAGGGGAGCGCCACCGATGAAAGAGAGCAAGCTGGTCGTCCGTTACCTCGACGGGCGCGTGATCAAGGGCCACACCCTCGACTTCTCCTCCACCAAGGACAGCTTCCACGTCGTCCCGCTGGACGGCGGGGCGCCGGTCGAGGTCCGCCTGCCGCTGATCAAGGCGGTGTTCTTCGTCAAGGATTTCGCCGGCCACCGCGAGGGCGACGAGCGGGCCGGGTACGACCCCGGCCAGAAGATCATCGGCCGCAAGCTGCGGGTCACCTTCGCCGACGGCGAGGTGCTGGCCGGCGTGGCCGAGGTCTACATGCCGAACCGCAAGGGCTTCATCCTGTTCCCCTCCGACCGGACCTCCAACGCCGAACGGGTGTTCGTGGTCAACGCCGCGGTCAGGGAACTGACCTTCATCAACTGACGGCAGGTGACCAGTGCTGAGAACGCTCTGGGACAACGTCATCACCAGCGGATTCGGACCGGACCGCCCCCGCAGCTTCATGCGGCGGGTGAAGTTCATCAACGCACTGTCGCTGTTCGGTCTCTGCTTCTGCCTCGGGTTCGGCGCCCTCCGCCTCGCGACCGGCCAGGTCCTGGTCGGCGCCGTCGATGTCGCCCTGGGCACCGTGCTGGTGGTCAACCTGATGGTCCTGCGGCTCACCGGCAAGGTGGCGCTGGTCACCAACCTCAACGTCTCCGGGCTGATCGTCCTGGTGATGTTCCTGTTCATCACCGGCGGCTCGGGCGGCACCGGGATCTTCTGGTCGTATTTCCTGCCCCTGGTCCTCTTCTACCTGTTCGGCGTCCGCGGCGGCCTCTCCTGGCTGGCCGCGATCTTCCTGCTGTACCTGTCGCTGGCGCTGCTGGACCACGCCGGCGCGATCGCGCTGTTCTACTCGCTGGCCACCACCCTGCAGATGCTGGCGATCCTGCTGCTGGAATCGCTGATCGTGCTGTTCTACGCCCGGGAGATCGAGCGGGAGGAGGGACTGATCGAGCGGCACAACGAGGAGCTGGGCCGGTCCAACGCGTCGCTCCAGAACGAGATCGCCCAGCGCCAGCGGGCCGAGGAGGAGCTGCTGCGGATCAGCAAGGCGGTGCGCAGCACCAGCGACGCCATGATCGTGGCCGGGACCGACGGCAGGTACATCTTCAGCAACAAGGCGTTCTACGACCTCTTCAAGCACACCCTGAGCGACATCAACCGGGCCGGCGGCTACCAGGCGCTGTTCGACGACCCGGCCGCCGGCCAGCGGGTGCTGGACGCGGCCGGCGGCGGCGGACAGTGGCGCGGCGAGGTGGCGATGCGGACCAAGGACGGCCGCCGGCTGCTGGTACTGCTGCGGGCCGACGCCATCAAGGGCCCCGACGGCGCCCTGATGGGGCTGGTGGCCAACCACACCGACGTCACCGGGCGCAAGCAGGGCGAGAAGCTGCAGTCCGCGCTGTACCGCATTTCCGAGCTGACCAGCACCACCACCGACCTGGCCGAGCTGTGCGCCGGGATCCACCGTATCGTCGGCGAGCTGATGTACGCCGACAACTTCTTCATCGCGCTGCACGACGCCGCCACCGGCACCGTCAGCTTCCCCTACTTCGTCGACGAGCGCGATCCCCGGCCGGCGCCCCGGCCGCTGGGCAAGAGCCTGACCGACCACGTCATCCGCACCGGCAGGCCGCTGATGGCCTCCCCCGACGACCCCGAGGTCTACCTGCCGCTGCGGGCCTCCGGCGAGGTGGAGCTGGAGGGCACCGATTCGGTCGACTGGATCGGCGTCCCCCTGGAGTGGGAGGGGCGCACCATCGGCGCCCTGGTGGTCCAGAACTACACCGAGGTGCTGCGGGTCGACGAGCGGGAGCGCGACGTCCTGTCGTTCGTCTCCCAGCACATCGCCGGGGCCATCGTGCGCAAGCAGGCCCAGGACCAGCTGCGGGCCAGCGAGGAGAACTTCCGCCGGGTGATCTCCTCGATCAACGACCACATCTACATGACCGAGTTCGACCGCGCCGGCGTGCCGATCAACTCCTACGTCTCCCCCAACGTCGAGACGCTGACCGGCTACCCGCTGCAGCGGTTCCTCACCGACTGGGGCTTCTGGCCCGCCACCGTGATCCATCCCGACGACCGGGCCGCGGCGGCCGCGCAGGTGGCGCGGTTCCTCCAGGGCCACGACAGCGAGGTGGAGTACCGCGTGGTGCGGGCCGACGGCTCGGTGATCTGGGTGCGCGACAACGGCCGGGCGGTGCGCGACCAGGCCACCGGGGCGGTCACCGTGTTCGGCGCGATCAGCGACGTCAGCCAGGGCAAGTACTACGAGCAGGTGAGGGAGGCGCTGCTGGCCGACGTCAAGAAGGTCAACGCCGAGCTGGCCGACTTCGCCTACATCGTCTCCCACGACCTCAAGGCGCCGCTGCGGGCCATCTCCTCGCTGGCCGGCTGGCTGGCCGAGGACTACGCCGACAAGTTCGACGACCAGGGCCGCGAGCAGGTCGCGCTGCTGCTGAAGCGCACCAAGCGGATGCACAACCTGATCGAGGGCATCCTGGCCTACTCGCGGCTGGGCCGGGTCAAGCCGGTGCTGGTGCGGGTCGACGCCCACGAGGCGGCCCAGCAGGTGATCGAGGCGCTGGCCCCGCCGCCGCAGATCGCGGTCCGGGTCGAGGGCCGCCTGCCGACGGTGGTCTACGACCGCACCCACCTGGAGCAGCTGATCCAGAACCTCTGCTCCAACGCCATCAAGCACCTCGGCCGGCCGGAGGGCTCGGTGGTGATCTCCTGCGCCGAGCGCGAGCGGGACTGGGAGTTCTGCGTGCGCGACGACGGCGTCGGCATCGAGCCGGCCCACTTCGAGCGGATCTTCAAGATCTTCCAGACCCTGCGGCCCCGCGACGAGGTGGAATCCACCGGCATCGGCCTGACCATCGTCAAGAAGACCGTGGAGCTCTACGGCGGCGCGGTGCGGGTGGAGTCGCAGCCGGGCCGGGGCGCCGCCTTCTTCTTCACCGTGCCCAAGGGGCTGCAGCCCGACCCCGAGCGATGATACAGTCAACCATATGCGATCGAGCCATACAAGCATGGTTGTTGCTTGACTAACCCTATCCTCCGTGATATTATTTATTGTAACATGAGGAGGTCGTATGAAGACCCTGCCGGAAAACCAGCTGGAACGGATCAACGGCGGCGATGGCACCGACGGCAGGATCGACGCAGAAGTGGCGCGATTGGATTAACCCGACGCAGCGGGATCCTGCATCATCGGCGCGGGCGACGGTCATATGACCGTCGCCCGCGTTTTTTCTATTGCTTTTTACCCGACACCATCATACAATATTATCTGATCTCCACCCTTGGACCGATCGAGCACCGGGCCGATTCGCGCGGAGGGTCATGGTCACATTCAGCTCGGCCCGCCGCATCATCATAACTCCAACCGAATAAGGGCCAGTATGCGCGACAACATCCCGATCCTGCTGGTCGAGGACGACAAGGTCGACGTGATGACGGTGCAGCGCGCCTTCAAGCGCAACAACATCATCAACCCGCTGCACGTGGTGGCCAACGGCCAGGAGGCGCTGGACTACCTGCACAACGCGGGCGCCTGCGCCGACCAGGCCGCCTGCCCCACGCCCGGCATCATCCTGATGGACATCAACATGCCGGTGATGAACGGCATCGAGTGCCTCAAGGCCCTCAAGGCCGACGAGCGCCTCAAGAAGATCCCGGTGATCATGCTGACCACCTCCAAGGAGGAGTGCGACCGCGTCGAGAGCTTCCGGCTGTCGGTGGCCGGCTACATCATCAAGCCGGTCGAGTTCGAGAAGTTCGTGGAGGCGGTCAAGGTGCTCAACCTGTACTGGACCCTGAGCGAGCTTCCCTGAAACGTTGAACGTTCAACGTTACACGGGGGTACCCATGCCCGACGAGCGCATCAAGATCCTGCTGCTGGACGACGACGAGATCGACCGGCTGGCGGTGCAGCGCTACGTGCAGCGCGAGCGCCTGCCCTACGACCTGGTCACGGCGACGTCCATCGTCGAGGCCCGGCTGAAGCTGCGGCAGGGGCGGTACGACCTGGTGATGCTGGACTACAACCTGCCCGACGGCACCGGCCTGGAGGTGCTGGCCGACGTCCGCGACATGCCGGCCATCTTCATCACCGGCAGCGGCGACGAGAAGGTGGCGGCCAACGCCATGCGCCAGGGCGCCTACGACTACCTGATCAAGGACCCCGAGCGCAACTACCTGATCGTGCTGCCGGCCACCGTCAACAAGGTGCTGGAGCGCAAGCGCTCGGAGAAGGCCCTGGTGGAGAGCGAGGTCAAGCACCGGCTGCTGCTGGACAGCATCCAGACCCCGACCCTGGCGCTGAAGCACGACCTGACGGTGTTCTACTGCAACGACGCCTACGCCGCGCTGGTGGACAAGACCCTGGCCGAGCTGGAGGGGCAGCCGCTGCTGGCGGTCTTCCCCCGGCTGGAGGGCTCCAAGACCCTGGCCGCCTACCGCCAGGCCCTGGAGAGCGGCGAGACCCAGGAGGTCGAGGGCTCGTTCGGCGAACGGCACTACCGGTCGCGGATCTTCCGGACGCCCTGGGGCGTGCTGGCCATCGCCGAGGACATCACCGAGCGCAAGCGGGCCCAGGAGGCGCTGGTGCGCTACAACGAGGAGCTGGAGCGCCGGGTGGCCGAGCGCACCGCCGACCTGGCATCGGCCAACGAGCGGCTGGAGCGGAGCTACGACGACACCATCCAGGCCGTGATCGCGGCCATGGACGCCAAGGACAGCTACACCCGCGGCCACTCCCAGGAGGTGCGCCGCATCGCGCTGGCCATCGGCGCCCGTACCGGGCTGGCCGGACCCAGGCTCAAGCAGCTGGAATACGCCGCCCTGCTCCACGACATCGGGAAGATCGGCATCAGCGACCTGCTGCTGACCAAGCGCTCGGGCCTCACCGGCGACGAGTATGCCGAGGTCAAGCAGCACGCCGTGATCGGCAGCCGCCTGGTGGGGCAGGTGGAGCTGCTGCGGGACGTCGGGCACATCATCGCCGCCCACCATGAGAACTGGGACGGCAGCGGCTATCCGCAGGGGATGGCCGGCGAGGCCATCCCGATCGAGGCCCGCATCATCGCGATCGCCGACTCCTACGAGGCGATGACAGCCGACCGGCCCTACCGCAAGGCCTTCAGCCACGCCGAGGCCCTCGAGCGGCTGCGGCAGTCGGCGGGCAGCCAGTTCGACCGGTTCCTGGTCGACCTGTTCATCGCCATGCCGGAACATGAGCTGCATCCGGCCTGACGGGGCGTTTATGAAGTCGAATGCGCTCATTCCGCAGCGGACCATCCGGCTGGCGGCCGTGTCGTCCCTGTTGCTGGCGCTGCCCGGCCTCGGGATCTGCGAACCGTCACTGCACCGGGACAGTCTGGCGGTCGGGATCTACCAGAACAGCCCCAAGGTGTTCTGGAACGGCGACGGCCGGCCCCAGGGCATGTTCATCGACCTGGTCGAGGCCATTGCCCGGGACGAGGGCTGGCACGTCGAATACGTCCGCGGCACCTGGAACGAGAACCTGGACCGGCTGGAGCGCGGCCAGCTGGACCTCGTCGTCGACGTCACCCACTCCGACGAGCGGGCCGCCCGCTTCGCGTTCAACACGATACCGGTGATCGAATCCTGGCTGCAGGCCTTCTCGTTGCGGGACACCAAGGTGGACCGCGTCCGCGACCTGGACGGCAAGCGGATCGCCATCCTCAAGGGCGCGGTCCAGGAGGAATACCTCTCCCGGGAGATCCGGGAGAAGTTCGCCATCGACTACACCCTGCTGGCGTACCCCGACTACCCGACGACGGCCGCAGCCCTGCGCAGCGGGCAGGCCGAGGTGCTGATCGCCACCAGGTTCTTCTACTTCTCGGACCTGCGGGGCGGCGACATCGTGCCCCGGCCGATCATGCTGCGCCCATCGCCGGTGTACTTCGCGTTCCCCCGGGGGCGCGCCGGCGACCTGATCGCCACCATCGACCAGCACCTGTCCGCCATGAAGAACGACCCCGGCTCGGTGTACTACCGCTCGCTGTACCGCTGGCTGGGTGAGCGACCGCGCAGGGTCGTCCCGCGGTACGTCACGTGGCTGATCGCGGCGGCGGCCGGGCTGCTGGCGCTGGCCGCGCTGTTCCTGATCGTCCTGAGGCGCGAAGTGTCCGCGCGGACGGCGGAGGTAGGGGCCTCGGAGAAGCAGTACCGGCAGATCTACGAGGGGATCGCCGAGGGCATCTACCGCTCCACGCCGGCCGGCCGGGTGCTGATGGCCAACCCGGCCCTGGTGCGGCTGCTGGGGTACGACAGCCTGGACCAGCTGATGGCGATCGACATCGGCCGCGAGGGGTTCGTCAACGCCGCGGTGCGCGACGAGTTCCAGCGGCGGATGGAGCGCGACGGCGAGATCCGAGACTACGTCAACACCTGGCGCCGCCGCGACGGCGGCGAGCTGGTGGTGCGCGAGAACGCCCGGGCGGTGCGGAACGCCGGGGGCGCGATCGAGTACTACGATGGCACGGTCGAGGACATCACCGAGCATGTCCGGGCCGACCTGGCGCTGCTGGACGAGAAGAACAAGCTGGCGCAGCTGTTCGACATCAGCCTGACCGTGGCCCGCGCCGGGACGGTGCGGGAGATG
>JALOPJ010000044.1 GCA_025453955.1 Candidatus Edwardsiibacteriota bacterium | reverse complement strand
TCGCCGCCGGTGAGTTTCGCCAGCTCCGCGGCGCGGGGCCTGCAGTCGGCGGCCTCGGCGTGGTTGAGCACCAGCATCAGCGGCTTCTCGGTCAGCAGCTGGAAGCTGCGCAGCAGCTTGGACTCGTCGCTGGCCAGGCCCAGGGTCCGCACGGGCTGCTCGGCCTCCAGCTGTTTCTGGCACTTCTCCAGGACGTGCAGCTCCTTCTCCAGCTCGGGCCGCTTGACCTTCCTGAGGTCGGTCCTGACCCGCTCGATCCGCTTCTCGATCATCGCCATGTCCGACAGCACCAGCTCGGTGAAGATGGTCCCGTAGTCGCCGGCCGGGTCGGCCGGTCCGGCCGCGCTGTCGAAGTCGCGCAGCACCAGGATCACGGCGTCCACCTTGCGCATCTGGTCGAGGAACGCCGCGCCCAGCCCGCCGGAGGTCGACGCGCCCTTGGCCATGCCGCCCAGGTCGACGTAGGTGACCTGGGCCGGCACCTGCTTCTTGGGATCGTACATCCTGGTCAGCGCGTCCAGCCGCGGGTCGGGCACGCTGACCGTCCCGACGTGGACGGCGGCCGACGCCGAGTAGTCGCCGACCTTGACCGCGGACTTGGTCAGGGCGTTGAAGATGGTGGTCTTGCCCGACTGGGGCAGGCCGATGATGCCGAGCTGCATATGCTATGCCCCGTCACTTCTTCTTGATGCTCTTGAGCGTCCGCTTGACGGCATCCCTGATGTCACCTTCGTAGAATACGTTCTTAGCGTTGGTATGCATCAACGGATCCAGATCGACGCTCCCGAGCCATAGTGTATCCCGCCGCACCGGGTCGATCATATGCGCACCGTATCTCACGTAGAACCCTTTGTCATACCAGCACAGATAGAAACCCGAGAACAGGACCGCATCGGCCGGAATGGCAGTCAGGAAACGTTCCTGCAGCGTGTCCTTGTTCGGATGCTCGTAGTTCCCCCACATCGGATTTCGTGTGTTATGGACGTTCAATCGGTCCATCAAGACCGCAATGCTGTCCGCAGACCGCGACGGAGAAATGACTTCGAACCGGCCGGTTCCACGCAGGGCTGCTTCGGCTGTGGTCTCAGCCATCGCCTTGATGGCATTGACGAACGACGAATCGGACAGCTGCGCGTAGTCGCTGATCCGTATCGCCCCCCACTCGAGCATCATTGAAAACCGCAGGTCGTGCATTCGGTAGAGCTCGTTCATCTGTTCCCAGACAACGTTTTCTACCGGGGATACGACCACCGTGTGAACGCGTTCGTAAAACTGCTCCTTGGGAATGCGAAAATCACCGGCCATCGCGACGGCGGCGAAGACCATTATCGCCGACAGCAACCGCAGTATCATTCGCATCTGAATAACTGTCGTTCCAGTATGATTATCTCACCAGCGTCTTGAACACGGCCTTGACCGCGGCGTCCAGCGCCTTGTCGCTCAGCACCGAGGCCATGGTGTCGTCGGCCATCACCGGCGCGACCTGCGCTTGCGACTGCCAGAGCGTCCTGCCGGACCGGTCGAGCACCCGGGCGCTCAGCACCACGGCGCTGGCATGGTCCTTGGTCTTGCCGCCGGGCCGGACGGCGTCGTCCACCCGCAGCACGACCGACAGCCGCCCCAGCCCCGCCGGCTCGTCCCCGGCGGCCGGCGCCACCAGCGTGTCGACTGCGAACTTCTTCGTGCGGGCCAGCGCCTGCCGGACCTTGGCGTCGACGGCCGCCACGATGCTGTCGCGGCTGTTCTTGACGTAGAGCTTGAGCACCGTCGCCGCCAGGAAATACTGGCTCTTCTGCGCCTGCTTGGCCTGCGCGATGTAGTTGGCGAAGGCCGGGTCCTTCATGGCATCGTCGGAGAAGGCGTAGCCCTTGTCGACCCGGTCGATCAGGGCCACGGTGGACTCGCGCAGCGAGTCCAGCACCGGCCCGACCTGCAGCCGCTTGACCGCGGCGCCGAAGTCCTTCTTGGGGACCAGGTACTCGTCACCGGCGTAGGACGGGGCGACCAGGCAGGCCAGCACCAGCAGTGCGGCCAGGCAGACCGTTGCGGAACGTGTCATCGCGGACCTCCTCTGATTGAAATATGGTCTTTCAGTGGTCGGACCCATCCGGCGTCAGCCGTCCTGCGGTGCCCGTCTATGCGGTCGTTCCGGGGCGGTCATCGCTTCAAGCTGCTCAATGCGATGCCAATCGCTTCCCGGATGTTATCATCGTTGCGTATTTTGCCCATCAGGTCATCCCCGCGCAGCACCGTCAGCCCACCTCGCCCATCCCACAGCAGCGCATCGGTAGTATCGGCGATGCCGAGTCCGATCGACATAGCTAGAACCTTGCCCTGGACCATGGCGTTTGAGACTGCGAACATCTTGTCACGACGTCCATCCCAGACGGCATAGACCGGCCCCTTGAAGGACGTGCCGGACATTGTACGCAGACCCGCCACGGTGAATACTGCGGTCGACGAGAGATGATGGGCGCTGGGCAACGCATGCAACCAGGCCTTCCGCACGACATGCTGGCGCGAGGTGTCCCTCCGCAACTTGGCGATATCCGCCTGGGTGACGATGCCGTTCTCCAGATAGACGTCCTGACGGGTCCGTTCGCAGACCTGCGGCGGGATGACGTTGTATCCGAGCGCACGGAACCGTTCGACCAGGAGCGACTCCACCGCCGCTGCGAACGAGTCGATCGCGGCCGGATCGGCATTGGGTATGATCGCCTGGTACTCGATGGGCTTGTCGCCGAACGACACGGAGCTGTCCTTGACAGGCCACTTGGTCACCATGATCCGATCCGACGTCACCATGCGTTCAAACGGCAGGATGGCGATGGTCGTCACCCTGGAATTGAAGTCTTCCCTTGTTATCCGGTAGTTCGTCAGAGGTGTGGCACACCCTGCCAGGGCAACGACGAGCGACAGGATGCCGACATACTTTCGCATGGCCTACTCCTCCTTTCGTCCGTTCTCGTCGTCGAACAGGAACTTCCGCCGCAGCAGCTGCATCCCGAAGCGGAAGGCGCCGAAGCCCAGCACCAGCCCCGTGATCGGCCAGTAGCCGTCGCCCAGCGGGTTGCTCCCCAGCAGGTAGCGCATAACCAGCAGGTAGCCGCCGAACCCCAGCACCAGCAGGCTGGTGGCGGTGCCGATCCACCAGCGCAGCAGGCGGCTTTGCTTTTCGGTCCGTTCGATCATGGTATCCCACCGATGGCCATAAAGAATTCGACCCCTCCCTGCCCTCCCCGCAGCGGGGAGGGATGTCCGGCAGGACAGGGAGAGGTCGTGGGGTTATTTCTTGGCGACGGCGTCCTCGACCTGGTGGAATTCCTTGGCGCCCTCGCGCTTGGAGTACCAGATGGCCCAGACCACGGCGACGGTGCAGACCACCACGACGGCGATCACGCCGGGGCTGGTGATCTTGTACTGGATCAGCAGCGGCGCGGCCAGCAGGGACACCAGGTTGATCACCTTGATCATCGGGTTGAGCGCCGGGCCGGCGGTGTCCTTGAGGGGATCGCCCACGGTGTCGCCCACCACGGCCGCCTTGTGGGCGTCCGAGCCCTTGCCGCCGTACAGCCCGTCCTCGATCAGCTTCTTGGCGTTGTCCCAGGCGCCGCCGGCGTTGGCCATGAACACCGCCAGCAGCTGGCCCGACAGGATCACGCCGGCCAGGAACCCGCCCAGCGCCTCGACCTGCAGCACCAGCCCCACGATGATCGGCGTCAGCACCGCCATCAGGGCCAGCCCCACCAGCTCCTTCTGTGCCGCCACGGTGCAGATGCCCACGGCCTGCTTGTAGTCGGGCTTGACCGTGCCCTCCATCAGGCCGGGGATCTTGAACTGGCGCCGCACCTCGATCACGATCAGCGAGGCCGCGCGGGTCACGGCGTTGATGGTCAGGCTGGAGAACAGCCAGGGCACCGCGCCGCCGATCAGCATCCCGATGAACACCTTGGGGTCCGACACCCGGATGCCGGTGAACAGCAGCCGCAGGGCCTCGGGCACGCCCAGCTGCTCCTGGACCTTGGTGACGTCGGTGAGGTACGAGCCGAACAGGCTGACGGCGGCGATCACCGCCGAGCCGATGGCCACGCCCTTGGTGATGGCCTTGGTGGTGTTGCCCACCGCGTCGAGGTCGGCCATGATCTGGCGGGCGCCCTTGTCCAGGCCGGCCATCTCGCCGATGCCGTTGGCGTTGTCGGCGATCGGGCCGAAGGAGTCCATCGCCACGTTGTTGCCGGTCAGGGTCAGCATGCCGATGCCGGTCATGGCCACGCCGTAGAGCACGTAGGCCACCGGCTGGCCCCAGTAGATCACCACCGCCGCCAGGATGGTGCCGGCGATCACCAGGATCGACCACACCGTGGACTCGAACCCGACCGACAGCCCCGACAGGATCAGCGTGGCCGAGCCGGTCTGGGAGGAGCGGGCGATCTCCTTGACCGGGGCGTGCTCGGTGTGGGTGAAGTACTTGGTCAGCTCGTCGATCACGATGGCCAGGATGATGCCCACGCCCACCGAGAAGAAGGCCCGCCACTCGTCCATGTAGAAGTGCGCCAGGAAGGCGAACGAGACCAGGCACAGCGCGGCCGAGGTGTAGAAGCCCTTGTTGATGGCCGCCAGGGCGTTGGTCTTGGCGCCCTCCTTGCCGCCCCGCACCAGGTAGGTGCCGATGATCGAGGAAAAGACGCCGATGCCGCGCACCAGCAGCGGGAAGATGATCCACTTGATCTCGCCGGTGAGGGCCACCAGCGACAGGCCCAGGATCAGGCCGGAGACGATGGTCACCTCGTAGCTCTCGAAGATGTCGGCGGCCATGCCGGCGCAGTCGCCGACGTTGTCGCCCACCAGGTCGGCGATCACCGCGGCGTTGCGGGGGTCGTCCTCGGGGATGCCGGCCTCCACCTTGCCCACCAGGTCGGCGCCGACGTCGGCCGCCTTGGTGTAGATGCCGCCGCCCACCCGCATGAACAGGGCCAGCAGCGTGCCGCCGAAGCCGAAGCCCAGCAGGGCGTCGGGCGCGGCCTTCTGGAACACCATGAAGATGATGGTGCCGCCGAACAGGCCCAGACCGTCGGTCAGCATGCCGGTGATGGTGCCGGCGCGGTAGGCGATCTTGAGGGCCTTGTCGAAGCTGGAGCGCGCCGCGGCCGCCACCCGCACGTTGGCCTGCACCGCCATCCGCATCCCGAACTGGCCGACCATCAGCGAGAAGAAGGCGCCCATGATGAAGGCCACGGCCCGGCCGAAGCCGAAGATCAGCTTGGTGGCCTGCAGGTTCTCGGCGCCGAAGTGGTGCCGGTACCACTCGGCGGCCTCGGGCGAGGGCGGCACCACGTAGACGCTGAAGAACAGCGCCACCGTCAGCACGATGATCAGCGGCAGGATGGTGCGGAGCTGCCGGCCCAGGTAGGCGTCGGCGCCGGAACGGATGGCGTTCCAGACCTCCTGCATCTTCTCCGTTCCCTTGTCCTCGGCCATGATCTGCCGCCGCAGGAACAGGGCGTAGGCCAGTCCCAGCAGGGCGATGCCCAGCACCACCCACAGCGAGACGGTCTCGAACAACGTTGCCTGGAGCATGGTCGACTCCTGATGAGGTTGAGGGCCGTGGTATCGTTGCCAGACGGTAATTTTACCAGAAAGAATCGGCCTTTTGCAATCAAAAACTGACAGGAACAGCCCCTTCCGTGACCGGAAGGGGCTGTCTTTTCCCGGGCCGCCCGGCTATTCCCGGCCGCCGGGCCGCACCACCCGGCCGCCGACCACGGTCAGCACCGCCCGGCCGCTGAGCGTCATGCCCGCGAACGGGGTGTTGCGGCTCTTGGACTGGAACGCCGCCGGGTCGACCGTCCACGACGCAGCGGGATCGAACACGGTCAGGTCGGCCGGCTGCCCGATCTCCATGGTCCCGTTGCCGATCTTCAGGATCGCCCGGGGATTGACCGCCATCTTCTCCACCAGCTGGGACGGGGTCAGCACCTTGGCCAGCACCAGATGGGTCCAGCAGAGGGCCAGCGAGGTCTCCAGCCCCACCATGCCGCAGGGCGCCTGGTCGAATTCCACCTCCTTCTCCTCGGACGAGTGCGGCGCGTGGTCGCTGGCGATGCAGTCGATGGTGCCGTCGGCCAGGCCCTCGACCACGGCCCGCCGGTCCGCCTCGGATCGCAGCGGCGGGTTGACCCGGGCCATCTCCTTGTAGCCGATCACCGCGTCCTCGGTCAGCACGCAGTAGTGGGGGCAGGTCTCCGCGGTCACCCTGGTCCCCCGCTGCTTGGCCTGTCGCACCACCTCGACCGTCTCGGCGCAGGAGACGTGGGCGATGTGCACCCGGCCGCCGGTCAGCGCCGCCAGCTGCACGTCGCGGTAGGCCATCACCGCCTCGGCCGCGTTGGGGATGCCCCGCAGCCCCAGCCGGGTGGCCAGCGGTCCCTCGTTCATCAGCCCGTCGGCCGACAGCGCCAGGTCCTCGCAGTGGGAGATCACCGGCACGTCGAACATCCGCAGGTAGTCCAGCGCCCGCCGCATCAGGTTGGCGCTGGCCACCGGCCGGCCGTCGTTGGAGAAGGCCACCGCGCCGGAGAGCCGCATGTCGCCCATCTCGGCCAGCTCCTCGTCGCCCAGGTTCTTGGTGACCGCGCCCACCGGGTGCACGGCGCAGCGCCCGGTCTGCCGGGACTTGACCAGCCGCACGATGCCCTGGTTGTCGCAGACCGGCTGGGTGTTGGGCATGCAGGCCACGGCCGTGAAGCCGCCGGCGGCCGCCGCCCGCGAGCCGGATTCCACCGTCTCCTCGTCCTCGCGGCCCGGCTCCCGCAGGTGGACGTGCATGTCGCAGAGGCCGGGGGTGACGACCAGGCCCGCCGCATCGATCACGTCGGTCCCGGATGCGGGGTTGTCGATCCGGGGAGCGATCTGCTTGATGTCGCCGTCCGCGATCAGGATATCGAACACGCCATCGCGTCCGTTGAGCGGGTCGATCACCCTGCCGCCCTTGACCAGCAAATTGCATCCTTGCATTTGTCAGTCATCAGTTCGCCTCCTTGGTGATGGCCTCGGTCAGCTGGCCCTCGCCCCCCGACAGCAGGTACAGCACGGCCATCCGCACCGCCACACCGTTGGTCACCTGGTCCAGGATCACCGAATGGGCGCCGTCGGCCACCTGGGGGTCGATCTCCACCCCGCGGTTCATCGGGCCCGGGTGCATGATGGTGACGTCGGGCCGGGCCTTCCTGATCCGCTCCTCGGTGACGCAGAACAGCAGGGAATACTCGCGCAGGCTCGGCAGCAGGCCCTTCTTCTGGCGCTCCAGCTGCAGCCGCAGCACGTTGACCACGTCGGCGCCGCGGATGGCCTGGTCCAGGTCGTAGCTGACCGTGACGCCCAGCCGTTCGATCCCCGGAGGGATCAGCGTCGCCGGGCCGCAGACGGTGACCCGCGCGCCCATCTTGGTCAGGCCGTGGATGTTGGAACGGGCCACCCGCGAGTGGGTGACGTCGCCCACGATCAGCACGTTCAGCCCCTCGAGCTTCCCCCGCTTCTCCCGCATGGTGTACATGTCCAGCAGGCCCTGGGTGGGGTGGGCGTGCTGGCCGTCGCCGGCGTTGACCACCCCGGCCCTGATCCGCGAGGCCAGGAAGTGCGGCGCGCCCGAGGCCGAGTGGCGGATCACCACCAGGTCGATCTTCATGGCCTCCAGGTTGCGGGCGGTGTCCAGCAGGGTCTCGCCCTTGGTCACCGCCGAGGTCTTGGGCGAGATGTTGACGGTGTCGGCCATCAGCCGCTTGGCCGCCATGTCGAACGACGACGAGGTGCGGGTGGACGGCTCGAAGAACATGTTGACGATGGTCTTGCCCCGCAGGATCGGCACCTTCTTGATCGGCCGGTCCAGGATCTCGCGGAAGCTCCGGGCCGTGTCCAGCACCATGCCGATCTCGTCGCGGGAGAGCGACTCCAGGTCCAGCAGGTCCTTCTTAGTCCACTTCATCGGGGGCCCGCTCCTTGATGATCACCTTCTCCTCGCCGTCCTCCTCCTTGGTGCGGACGCCGATGATCTCCTTCTGCGAGGTGGGGACGTTCTTGCCGACGTAGTCGGCCTTGACCGGCAGCTCGCGGTGGCCGCGGTCGATCAGCACCGCCAGCTCGATCCGGCGGGGCCGGCCGAAGTCCAGGATCTCGTCGATCGCCGCCCGCACCGTGCGGCCGGTGTACAGCACGTCGTCCACCAGGATCACCACCTTGCCGGTGAGGTCGACGGCCAGCTCGGTCTGGTTGACCACCGGCTGGTGGGCGATGGTCTGGAGGTCGTCGCGGTAGAAGGTGATGTCCAGCGCGCCGTAGGGCACGGCGGCCTTCTCGATCCGGTTGATCAGCCCGGCCAGCCGCTTGCCCAGGGTCGAGCCCCGCCGCTTGATGCCCACCACCACCAGGTCGTCGGTGCCCTTGTTGCGCTCGATCACCTCGTGGGCGATCCGCACCAGCGCCCGCTCCATCTGCTTGGCGTCCATGATCACCGCCTTGGCCTTGGTCATAGAACCTCCGAATGTGGATTGTACCGATTGAGTGGTTGATCGCGAACATTCGATTCCCGTCATGCTGCGAACGTCAGCATGGGTTGCCATCGAAGCATCCATCGTTACGACCAAGATAGATTCTTCACCGGCAAGGCAAGCCGGCCCGATTCAGAATGACGGAACCCGTCATCAGGCTCTCCGAGCCTCTGTGCCTCCGTGGCAGATCGGATAAAAAAAACCTCCGACCCCGCAACCGGGATCAGAGGTAACCTGTATGTGATGGTGCACGATACATGGTTGGGTCCTTTCTGACCTCACAGGATCAGATTTAAAGGTAATAACCGATGGTGCCATGATACACGATATCGCCGGAAAAGTCAAGGGAAATCGGCATCAACTTTCGGCGATCCTCTGCTCGAAGCGCCGCAAGGCCTTGGCGATGAACTCCTTGTCGACCGGGCCGCCGGGCGCCGGCGTGCGGTGGACGCGGTCGGCCAGGGCCAGCTCGGAGACCTTGAACCCCTCGCGGAACTTGAACGCGAACTTGTCGCGGTAGATCTCCCGTCCCAGGGCGTCCAGCCGCGCGGCGTCCAGGTCGAACCCCGCCGCCGCCAGCGCCCTCACCACCAGCTCCTTGGAATAGATCCCCCGGGCGAAGAAACAGACGACCAGCGACGACAGCACCTGCCGCCACTGCTCCTCGGCCATCAGTTTGTCGACCACGGCAGCGGGATCGGGCGCAGTGCCGTCGGCCAGCGCCTTCTGGTCGATGCCGTAGCCGGCGTTGTCGAGGTGGCTGTGGCGCGCGCCCAGCAGGAAGCCCAGGTGCGCGGCCGGACCGGTGTGGTAACCCGGCATCTCGTTGCCGCCGCAGTGCAGCGCGTATTCCCTCCCGCCGTAGACGGATGACGCGTGGGCCACCCCCTGGCCCAGGTCCCGGTAAAACTGGTTGGGCTGGCGGTCGATCAGCTCCAATGCTTTGAGATACGTCTGCCAATCGCCGAAGGCCAGATCGAGACCTTTGGTGTGCTCCGCAGAAAGAAGCCCGGAGCCGAAGGCTTCGGTGGCCCAGGCCAGCACCACGCCGGCGCTCATCACGTCCAGGCCGGTGCGCTCGGCCTCCTCGATCAGACGCAGGACGCCCGCCGGGTCGGTCACGCCCAGCATCGCGCCGAAGGCGTAGATCAGCTCGTAGTCGTAGCCGATCATGCTGGTCTTGTAGAAATAGGGCTCGGCCGGGTGCGGCTCGCGCAGCGCCGCGATGTGGACGCAGCCCACCGGGCAGTGGGCGCAGGCCAAGCGCCGCCCCAGGTAGGATTCGGCGAAGGCCTCTCCGGTGATCCGGTCGGCATGCTCGATCGTACCCGCCTGCAGGTTGCGGACCGGCAGCCCGCCCAGCGCGTTGAGCGGCCGGACGTTCTCCGGCGTCCCCAGGTCGTGGTACTTCTTCATCGCCGGGGAATCGACCGCTGCCCGGTGCACCTCCTCGTACAGCGCGCGGTAGGCCGCGATGTCCGCCACCGGCAATTCCCGTCTCCCGCCGACCGCGATCGCCTTGAGGTTCTTGCTACCGAACACGGCGCCCAGCCCCAGCCGGCCGAAGTGGCGGTAGGACTCGGTGGTGACGCCGGCGTAGCGGATCCGCCTCTCCCCGGCCGTGCCGATCCGCATGATGGTGCGCAGGCCGGCGCCGCGCTCGTTCTCGCGGATGATCCGCCCCGCCGTGGCGCTGTCGTCCAGGCCCCACAGCGAGCGGGCGTCCTTCAGCCGGACCTCGCCGCCGTCGACCGACAGGTAGACCGGCGCGGGCGACGCCCCGCGGAGGACGATCGCGCCGTATCCCGCCATCCGGATGGCCACCGCGCTGCGGCCGCCGGCGTGGGACTCGCCCAGGTTCCCGGTGAGCGGCGACTTGAACATGGCCACGGTCTTGGAGGCCAGCGGGAACAGCCCGGTCAGCGGTCCCACCGCCAACACCACCGGGTTCTCCGGCGCGAACGGGTCGCAGCCCGCCGGGCATTCCTCGTGCAGCAGCCGGGCGGCGACGCCGGCGCCGCCCAGGCGCGCGGCGAACAGGTCGGTGCGGTCCCGGACCTGGGACGCGCCCGTCGCCAGGTCGACGTACAGGACGTTCCTCAGCGGGTCATTGGCCGGCATGCGCCGCCTCCGGGCCTTTCACCAGCTCCAGCACCCCGTGCGGACAGTGCGTGGCGCAGTAGCCGCAGTGGATGCAGATGTTGGGACGGTTCGCGGCGTCGTCCCAGAACACCGCGCCGATCAGGCAGGCCGCTCGGCAGGCGCCGCAACCATCGCACTTCCCGGCGTCCAGCAGCACGCCGCCGTCCGGCCTGACTTTCAGCGCGCCGGTCGGACAGGTCCGGGCGCAGGGCGGGTCCGGGCAGGCCCGGCAGGTGATCACGGTGAAGCCCCGTTCCATCCCGCCCAGCGAGCGCACGTGGATGCAGGACTTGGACAGCCCGGCGATGTTCTGGCGGCGGGTGCAGGCGAACATGCAGACCTGGCAGCCCACGCAGCGGTCGATGTCAACGACGTCAAGCTGCATGCGATCGTTCCTGTTGCGTTTCCGCGGCCGAGATCTCCCCGTTGCGCACGCTGAGGTAGACGCCCGCCATGATCAGCAGGCCGCCGGCGATCTCGAACCACGACGGGACTTGGCGCAGGATCAGGTAGGCCAGGATGGTGGCCCCCACCGGCTCGGTGATGATCAGCATCGAGATCCTCGAGGCCGGCCAGTACTTCAGCCCCCAGTTGAACGAGCTGTGGCCCAGCAGCTGCGGCCCCAGCGCCGCCAGCAGGAACCACAGGTAATTGATCCTCTCAAATCCGGACAACGGGACCCGGAACACGAAACAAGATACGAGCAGGATCACGGCGGTGATGCCATAGCATACGGTCGTATAGGTGATGATGTCCACCCGCGGCCGCAGCCGGCGGCCGGCCAGCAGGTAGCCCGAGGCCATCACCGCGCCGCCCAGGGCCAGCAGGTTGCCGAGGTTGGCGCGCGCGTCGCTGGTGAAGGCCGACCGCCCGGCGATCACCAGCCCGCCGGCGATCACCAGCGCGACGGCCGCCAGCAGGGCCTTGGACGAACGCTCCCGGAACAGCAGCCATCCGAGGATGGTGACGAACAGCGGGTTGGTGGTGACGAACACCACCGAGCTGGTGACCGTGGTGAAGTTCAGCGAGTAGATCCACAGCACGAAGTGCAGGGACAAAAACACGCCGGCCAGGGCGGTCCAGCCCAGGTCGGCGGCCGAGAAGCGGCGGCCGCCGCGGCGCACCGCGTATACCGGCGCCAGCAACGCGACGCTGAACAGCATCCGGTAGCAGGCGATGGCCAGCGGCGCCGCCGTCGCCAGCTTGATCAGGATCGAGCCGAAGGCGATGCCGCTGATGCCGGCGGCCATCACCGGCCAGAAATATGGGGGCGTGCGTTGCATGCGTGTCGAGCCGGTGCTGTCAGGCCTTCCGGATCACGGTGTCCCTCATCCAGTCGGCGTCGTCGCGCTCCGGGTGGTCCTGGTTGTAGTGCAATCCTCTCGATTCTTTGCGCTGGGTGGCGCACTCGATCACCATCCCGGCCACGGCCGACAGGTTGCGCAGCTCGGCCAGTTCCTCGCCCACCCGGTAGCGCCAGTAGTAGTCGCGGATCTCGTCGTTGATCGTCGCCAGCCGGGCCGCGGCCCTTGCCAGCCGCTGGTCGGAGCGCACGATGCCGACGTAGTTCCACATCAGCAGCCGGATGGCGTGGCGGTTGTGCGACACCACCACCCGCTCCCGGCTGGGCACCGATCCCACGTAGTCCCACGGCGGGACGGCGGCCGGGCCGGACCCCTCGCCGGCCGCGGCCCGCGCGGCCCGCGCCGCGAACACCAGCGCCTCCAGCAGCGAATTGGACGCCAGCCGGTTGGCCCCGTGGACGCCGGTGCAGGCCGTCTCGCCGGCGGCGTAGAGCCCGGGCAGGTCGCTGCGGCCGTCCAGGTCGGTGCGCACCCCGCCGCAGATGTAGTGCGCCGCGGGCACCACCGGGATCGACCGGAGCGACAGGTCGACGCCGCGCTCGGCGCAGCCCCGGCTGATGGCGGGGAACCGGTCCCGGAACCGCTCCGGCCCGATCCCCGAGATGTCGAGCAGCACGTGGCTGTCGCCCGAGACCTTGAGCTCGGCGTCGATGGCCCGGGCCACCACGTCGCGCGGGGCCAGGTCGGCGGAGCCGTGGTAGTCCGGCATGAACGCCCGGCCGTCCAGGGTGCGCAGCACCGCCCCCTCGCCCCGCACCGCCTCGGAGATCAGGAACGAGCGGCCGCTGGCGTCGGCATGGTCCTGGAACAGCGTGGTGGGGTGGAACTGGACGAACTCCATGTTGGCGATGGTGGCGCCGGCGCGCCAGGCCATGGCGATCCCGTCGCCGGTGGCGATCGGCGGATTGGTGGTGTGGAGGTAGGCCTGGCCGATGCCGCCGTTGGCCAGCAGCACCGACCCGGCGGCGTAGGCCTCCATCTCGCCCGTGGCCAGGTCCAGCACGTAGGCGCCGAGACAACGGCGGGCGGCACCGGACCCGGCGACCACCAGGTCCACCGCCAGGTGGTGCTCCATGATTGCGACCCGCGGGTGCCGTCGCGCCCTGGCCGCCAGCACCCGTTCGATCTCGAAGCCGGTGTAGTCCTTGGCGTGGACGATCCGCCGCGTCGAGTGGCCGCCCTCCTTGCCCAGGTCGAAGTGCGCCGGATCGGCGCGGGAGAACCCGACGCCCAGCGCGAACAGCTCCTCCACCAGTGCCGGCCCCTCGCCGACCATGGCCGCCACCGCGTCGCGGTGGGACAGGCCGGCGCCGGCCGCCAGCGTGTCCCCGACATGGGCCGCCGGGCTGTCGTCCGCGCCGAACACCGACGCCACCCCGCCCTGGGCGTAGTTGGTGTTGGAGTCGGTCTCGGTCTTCTTGGTGATGACGCAGACCGTGCCCCGCTCGGCGGCCTTGAGCGCGAAGGTCAGCCCGGCGATGCCGGAGCCGATGACAAGGAAGTCGTAGCTGGGCATGGGGTGCGGTTCCAGGTAGGCAGTCAGGGAAGGATGACCAGCCGGCAGTACCAGTAGACGAAAGGCACCGCGAACAGCAGGCTGTCGAAGCGGTCCAAGATGCCGCCATGCCCGGGCAGCAGGGTCCCGGAGTCCTTGACCCCGGCGTCGCGCTTGAGCAGCGACTCGAACAGGTCGCCGGCCACGCCGAACAACACGACACCGAGGGCGAGCCCTGCCATCTCCCAGGGAGCGATCGTCGAGAACCATCGAGGCCGAGCCAGCAGGGCCGCGATCACGGTGGCGGCGGTCCCTCCGATAAGGCCTTCGTACGATTTCTTGGGACTGATCCGTGGTGCCATCGGATGCCTGCCCAGTGTCATGCCGACAAGATAGGCGCCGGTGTCGCTGATCCACACCAACGCGAACGTCAGGACCAGCAGCTTCGCCCCCACTGGATCCGATAACAGATGGAATAACTTCAGCGGATCAGAGATATCCCTGAGGAGCATCAAGTGGCCGAATAAAACCGGGACATAGACGAGACCGGCTACCGTCACGGCCGCGGTCGCGATCGAACCATCGATGGACCGTGCGAAGAGCGTGCGGACGAGCAGCAATAGCGTGAGCGCGACACTCGCGCCCCACCATCTCGGGTCCCCGGTAGAGAACGCCACCAACATGACTGCGGCTGTCGCTTGGCCCCACCACTGCAGCGGCTTGATGCCTTTGGCGCCTGCCAATCGATAGAACTCCCACAATCCGATGCCCGACAACGCCAGTACCAGGGCCAGCAGCCAGTACCCTCCGGCCCAGGCCGCTCCCAGTATCAACGGGATGCCGACGATCGCGATCACGACGCGCAATGCCAAGGACGGGAACAGTTGTGCGAAAGACCGCCCGATCGGGCGGAATCCCTTGTGCTCATCGGTCGTCATGGGTGCTTTCGCGCGTCATGTTATGGTTTGACCTTCCCGAACCGGCGGTCCCGGTTCTGGTAATCCAGCAGCGCCCGGTGCAGGTCCTGCTCCCCGAAATCGGGCCACAGGACGTCGGTGGTGTAGAACTCGGCGTAGGCGGCCTGCCACAGCAGGAAGTTCGACAGCCGGTTCTCGCCCGAGGTCCGGATGATCAGGTCGGCGTCCGGCACCTCGGGGTGGTACAGGCAGCGCCGGAGAACCTCCTCGTCGATCCGCTCGGGCTTGAGGGCGTGGGCCAGCAGGTCGCGGGACAGCCGCTTCACCGCGTCGACGATCTCGGCCTTGCCGCCGTACGACAGCGCCAGGTTGAGCACCAGCCCCTTGTTGTGCTTGGTGCGTTCGATCGAATCCAGCAGTATCGTCCGGGCCCGGGCCTCGAGATCGTTGGTGCGGCCGCTGGTGATGATCTTCACCCGCTTGGCGTCCAGCTCGTCGATCTCGCTCATCAGATAGTCGCGCAGCAGGTGCATCAGGATCGACACCTCGGGCTTGGGCCGCAGCCAGTTCTCCACCGAGAAGGCGTAGAGCGTCAGGTATTTGATGCCGATCGTGCCGCTGGCGTTGACGATGGTCTTGACCGACTTCATGCCGGCCCGGTGGCCGGCCGTGCGCGGCAGGCCGCGCTTTTTCGCCCAGCGGCCGTTGCCGTCCATGATCACGCCCACGTGGACCGGCAGCTGCTTCAGCAGGTGGGTGGCGCCGTCGACGACGATCTTCATAGGATTGGTATTGTACCCCAAAAGCGGCGCCAAGTCAAATGGTTCCCAATGCGAATCCCGCCGTTGGCAAAACGGCGGGACGGCCCGGGACCGCTCGGGCGGGCTAGACTTCCTTGATGGCGTTCTCCGGGCAGGAGTCGACGCAGGCGCCGCACTCGACGCAGTCGTCGGTGATCTCGTACTTGTCCTCGCCCTCGATGATGGCGTTGTTGGGGCAGGAGTCGATGCAGCCGCCGCAGGCGACGCAGGCGTCGGTGATGATGTACGGCATGGCCCCTCTCACACCTCCATGATCTCTTTTTCTTTCTTGGCCAGCACCTCGTCGACCAGCGCCACGTACTTGTCGGTCACCTTCTGGGTGTCGTCGTGGGCCTTCTTCGACTCGTCCTCCGAGACCTTCTTGTCCTTCTCCAGCCTCTTGATCTCGTCGTTGGCCTCGCGCCTGATGTTGCGCACCGCCACCTTGCTCTCCTCGGACATCTTCTTGACCACCTTGACCAGCTCGCGGCGTCGCTCCTCGGTCAGGGTGGGGATCGGCAGGCGGATCACCTTGCCGTCGTTGGCCGGCGTCAGCCCCAGGTCCGACTTGAGGATGGCCTTCTCGATCTCGCCGATCAGGCCCTTGTCCCAGGGCGAGATCACCAGCAGCCGGGCCTCGGGCACGGCGATGCTGGCCACCTGGTTGAGCGGCACCGGGCTGCCGTAGCTCATCACCCGCACCGTGTCCAGCAGGGCGGCGTTGGCCCGGCCGGTGCGGATGCCGGCGAAGTCGGTCTTGAGCACCTCGACGGCCTTCTGCATCTTGTGCTCCATGGTCTGGAACAGCTGCGGCAGCATGGTCACTCCTTGATCAGGGTTCCGGCCGGCTCGCCCCGCAACACCTTGGCCAGGGTCCCCGGCCGATTGAGGTTGAACACCACGATCGGCATCCGGTTCTCCCGGCACAGCGTGATCGCGGTGGCGTCCATCACCTTGAGGTTGTCGCCCAGGGCCCGGTCGTAGGTCAGCGATTCGAACCGGGTGGCCGCGGGGTCGGTCATCGGGTCGCCGGTGTAGACGCCGTCGACCTTGGTGCCCTTGAGCAGGGCGTCGGCGCCGATCTCCACCGCCCGCAGCGCCGCCGCGGTGTCGGTCGAGAAGTAGGGATTGCCGGTGCCGGCCGCCACGATCACCACCCGGCCCTTCTCCAGGTGCCGCAGGGCCCGGCGCCAGATGTAGGCCTCGGCGAACTTGGGCATCTCCACCGCGCTCATCACCCGGGTGGGACAGTCCTTGTTCTCCAGCCGGCTCTGCAGCGCCAGCGAGTTGATCACGGTGGCCAGCATCCCCATCTGGTCGGCGGTCACCCGGGCGATGCCGGCGCCCTGGGCGGCGGCGCCCCGCAGGATGTTGCCGCCGCCGATCACCACGGTGACGGCCGCGCCCAGCGCCCGGGCCGACAGCACCTCGTCGGCGATGCGCTCCACCGCCGGGATGTCCAGCCCCCGGCCCTCGCTGCCGCCCATGGTCTCGCCCGACAGCTTGAGCAGGACACTGCGGTATGTCAGTTGCTGGCTCACGGCTCCTCCGCTGCGGTTGGCGTCCGGCCGGACGGCCCGATGCGCGAACACACGAAAGGGATCGCTCGCTCCTTCGTGTGTTCGGTCAGGTTGGTCACTCCCCCAGCCGGTAGCGGACGAACCGTTTGACCGTGACCGGCCCGCCCAGCTTGGCGGCGTGTTCCTTGATCAGGGCGTCCACCGTGCGCTGGGGATCCTTGACGAACGGCTGTTCCAGCAGGCAGACCTCGGAGTAGTACTTGTCGAGCTTGCCGGTGACGATCTTCTCGATCACCTGCTCGGGCTTGCCCGAGCCGCGCAGCTGCTCGCGGTAGATCTCCTTCTCCTTCTCGACCATGGCCGGCTGGACCTCGCCGCGGGAGACGACCACCGGCGAGCTGGCGGCCACCTGCATCGCCAGCTCCCGGCCCAGCGCCTTCAGCCCGGGCTGGTCCGGCCCGTCCAGCTCGACCAGCACGCCCAGCTTGCTGCCGAGATGGAGGTAGCCCTCGATCACGCCGGTCCCGGCCAGCCGGACGGCCCGCTTGAACAGGATGTTCTCGCCGATGGTGGCGATGGTCTGCTTGATCAGGTCGGCCTTGTCCTGCGGCAGGTCGTCCGGGCCGACGGCCGGCTGGTCCTGGCCCAGCGCCCACTGGGCGAAAACCTGGGCCAGCGCCTGGAACTGGTCGGTCTTGGCGACGAAATCCGTCTCGCAGTTGAGCTCGGCCATGGCCGCGGTCCGCCCGTCCGGGGAGGCCGCGATGGCCACCAGCCCGTCGCCGGTGGCCCGGCCGGCCTTCTTTTCGGCCGAGGCCATGCCCTTCTTCCGCAGGTACTCCATCGCCTGCTCGACGTTGCCGCCGGTCTGGGACAAGGCCTCCTTGCAGACCATCATCCCGGCGCCGGTCATCTCGCGCAGTTTCTTGATGTCCTCGACTGTGATCGCCATCTGTATATGGTGTCCTTTCCGGTTCGCTATTTCTGCTCGGCCGGTTTCTCGGCCGGTTTGGTCTCGGTCTTGCCGGCCGGCTGGGCCGCGGGCCGCGGACCGGCATGGCGGCCCATCGGGGAACCGCCCCGCATCCCGCCGCCGACCCGCCCGCCGCTGCGTCCGCCGCCCGGGCCGCCCCGGCCGCCCATCGGCCGGTCGCCGCCCCGGCCGCCCATCGGCCGGTCACCGCCCCGGCCGCCCATCGGCCGGTCGCCGCCGGTGCGCGGCTTGCGCACCGCGATGTGGCGCTTCACCTGGTCGGCGCCCTCGGGCGCGCCGCCGTCCTTGGCCTGCTGGGAGAGCGCCTCCATCTCCTTCTGGTGCTTGGCGCGGCCCTCGATCGCCGCGTCGGCGATCACGCCGGTGATCAGCTTGATCGAGCGCAGGGCGTCGTCGTTGGCCGGCACCGGGAAGGTGATGGGGTCGGGGTCGATGTTGGTGTCGACCATGGCGATCACCGGGATGTCCAGCCGGCTGGCCTCGGCGATCGCCAGCTTCTCCTTCTTGCAGTCGACCACGAACACCGCGCCCGGCAGCCGCCGCATCTCCTTGATGCCGGACAGCACGGTCTCCAGCTTGCCCCGCTCGCGCTCCATGCCCAGGGCTTCCTTCTTGGTGTAGCCCTCGTAGCTCTTGGCGGCCAGCCGGTCCAGGTCCTTGAGCCGGGCCACGCTGCGCTGGATGGTGGCGAAATTGGTGAGGGTGCCGCCCAGCCAGCGCTCGGTGACGTAGAACATGCCGCAGCGCGCGGCCTCCTCGCGGATCACGTCGACCGCCTGCTTCTTGGTGCCGACGAACAGGATGTCCTCGCCCTCCTCGGCCACCTGGCGGGCCTGCTCGGCCGCGGCGCCCAGGCACCGGACGGTCTTCTGCAGGTCGATGATGTGGATGCCGTCCCGCTCGTCGAAGATGTATTTTTTCATCTTGGGGTTCCAGCGGGGGGCCTGGTGGCCGAAGTGGACGCCTGCCTCCAGCAGGTCGCGGAGCGTGAAGTTCGCCATGGATCCCTTCCTCGGTTGATGGTTGGTTGGGCCGCCGCCCGCGCCCGCCGGAACCCGGCTCGCGAGCGAGCGGGCACCACCGGCGGACCGTGACCGGGCGTGTGTGATGTGCCGCTGGCCGCGGATCGGCGGCCAGCGGCGGTCGATTACCGCTTGGAGAACTGGAACCGCTTGCGGGCCTTCTTCTGGCCGTACTTCTTGCGTTCCTTCTCACGGGGGTCGCGGGTCAGCAGCTTGGCGCCCTTCAGCGCCGGCTTGAGCTCGGCCTGGTAGCTGACCAGGGCCCGGGTGATGGCCATCCGCAGGGCGCCGGCCTGTCCGGCCACGCCGCCGCCGTCCAGCTTGGCGACCACGTCGAACTTGCCCAGGGTGGAGGTCAGCTCCATCGGCTGCTTGACCAGCATCACCAGGGTCGGCCGGCAGAAGTATTCCTCGCAGCTCTTGTCGTTGACCATGAACTTGCCCTGTCCGGGCGTCAGCCGCACCTGGGCCACGGAACGCTTGCGCCGTCCGGTGGCGCCGTAGACTGTCTCTGGCATGAAGGCTCCTGCTATGGCTAGAGGGTGATGGCCGTTGGCTTCTGCGCCGCGTGGGGATGGGTCTCGCCGGCGTAGACGTGCAGCTTGCGGTAGTTGGACCGGCCGATGATGGTGTGGGGCAGCATGCCCTTGACCGCCAGCTCGATCACCCGGGTCGGCCGCGTCTTCAGCAGCTTGCCGTAGTCGATGGTGCGCAGCCCGCCCTGGTATCCCGAGTGCCGGTAGGCCCGCTTGTCGGCCAGCTTGGCACCGGTCAGCCGGACCTTGGCGGCGTTGATCACCACCACGTGGTCGCCGCAGTCGAGGTGCGGGGTGAACTGGGGGCGGGTCTTGCCGCGCAGCAGCATGGCGCTCCTGGTCGCCAGCCGGCCCAGCGACCGGCCCGTTGCGTCGATCACGTACCAGCGCTGCGGCAGCTCGCCGGCCTTGGCGAAGTAGGTGGTCCTGTTGGTCTTCATCGGATCTGTATCCTTTTTCGATAAAAATACACACCAGCCCCGGCCCGTTTGGGAGGGCTAAAAAACCGATAAGCCATGAAATATACTATAAATGGGCGTTTTTGTCAAGGGAAAACTGCCGGAAGGGCCCGCGGGGCAAAAAGGGAAGCCTTGCGTGCCGCAAGGCTTCCCTACCGGGTAATGGCGGGGTCGACGGGGTTCGAACCCGCGACCTCCAACGTGACAGGCTGGCGTTCTAAACCAAGCTGAACTACGACCCCGCGAACGTCCCATTATATCAAAAATTCGACCCGATGTCAATGATTCGCTGCCCCGATTCCATGACAAAGCGGCCCCCCGTCGCCGGGGGGCCGCCGTCGGTCCCGTGGTTACTTCACCAGGCTCAGCTTGCGCGTCTGCGACCACCCCGGCGCCGTCAGCCGGTAGAGGTA
>JALOPJ010000043.1 GCA_025453955.1 Candidatus Edwardsiibacteriota bacterium | reverse complement strand
TCGAACCCGGCGTCCCAGTCCTTCCACACCGGGTCGTAGCCCTTGGCCCTGATGGCAGCCGCAACGGCGGCCACCGGCCGCTCGTCGCTGACCGCGAACTGGCCCTCGGCCGCTCCATGCTCGTCGCAGTACCCGCCGGGCGCGGTCCTGGACCCGGCGCTCATCCGGGTGATCCCCAGGCCGATCATGTGGTCCCGGAACGACGCGGATTCCCTGGTGGACAGCACCAGGCCGGCGTCGGGCAGGGCCAGCCGCAGGGCGAACACCATCTGCGCCAGCTCGCGCTCGCCCACGGGGTGCGGCGGCTGAAAGCCCCCGGCTGCCGGCCGCAGCCGCGGGAAGGAGACGGACACCTGGCTTTTCCAGTGCCGCTTCATCAGGAAGGCGGCGTGGCGCGCCAGGCAGCAGGCCTCGATCCGCCAGTCGTCCAAGCCCAGCAGGGCGCCGATGCCGAGCTGGCGGAAACCGGCCGTCCCGCCGCGCTCCGGCGCCGCCAGCCGGAAGTCGAAATCCCTTTTGGGGCCGGCGGGGTGGACCCGGGCGTAGGCGGCGCGGTCGTAGGTCTCCTGGTAGACGGCCAGCCCGTCGACGCCGGCGGCGGCCAGCGACCGGTACTCGGTTTCTCCCAGCGGCTGCACCTCGACCGCCAGCGAGGGGAACAGCGGCTTGAGGTCCCGCGCCAGCGCCGCCAGGTCCTCCGCGCCGCAGTGGCGGGGGCTCTCGCCGGTCACCAGCAGCAGCTGAGAAATGTGCCGGTCCCGCAGCAGTTGCGCCTCGGCGATCACCTCGCCGGGCGTCAGCGCGCGGCGGGCCACCTCGTTGCCGGCGTTGAACCCGCAGTAGGCGCAGGCGTTGGCGCAGTAGTTGGAGAGGTAGAGGGGGGCGTAGAGCGAGACGGTGCGGCCGAAGCGGCGCAAGGTGACGGCCCGTGCCGCCCGCGCCAGGTCCTCGATCGCGCGTCCGGCCGCGGGCGACAACAGCGACAGCGCCGCCTCGGGGTCCGGCGCCAGACCGTCGGCGCACCGGGCGATGGCGTGTTCGACGTCCGCCGCCGTCGCTGATCCGATGGCGGACAGCACGGCAGCCCGGTTGATGTCCGCCAACTCGGCCGCGAACCCGCCGGGCATGGCGCTCACCGCAGGAAACCGGTCAGCGGGCTGGAGGCCTGCGCCCGCTCGCCCTCCGGCATCGGCCCGGCCCGGCGGGCCAGCAGCGCGGCGTCCACCGCCAGCCGGAAGGCGCCCGCCATGGCCGCGGGGTCGCCGGCCACGGCCACCGCGGTGTTGACCAGCACCGCGTCGGCGCCCAGCTCGAAGGCCTCGCAGACATGGGAGGGCAGGCCCAGCCCGGCGTCGACCACCACCGGCACCGCCGCCTGCTCGACGATGATCCGGATCTGGTCGGCGGTGCGGATGCCCCGGCCGCTGCCGATGGGCGACCCCAGCGGCATCACCGCCGCGCAGCCCGCGTCCTGCAGCCGCTTGGCCAGCACCGGGTCGGCGTTGATATAGGGCAGCACGACGAAGCCCTCCTTGACCAGCAGCGCCGCGGCCCGGAGCGTCTCCACCGGGTCGGGCAGCAGGTAGGCGGGATCGGGCGTCACCTCCAGCTTCAGCCAGTGCCAGCCGGTGGCCTCCCGCGCCAGCCGGGCGATGCGCACCGCCTCGTCGGCGTCGCGGGCGCCGGAGGTGTTGGGCAGTATCAGATACTTGGCTGCGTCGATGTGCGCCAGGATGTCGTCCTGGGGGTCGGCCAGGTCCACCCGGCGCAGGGCCACGGTGACGACCTCGGCGCCGGAGGCCTCCAGCGCGGCGGCCATGGCGGCGCCGCCGGAGAACTTTCCGGTGCCCAGGAACAGTCGCGAGCGGAGCTCGCGTCCGGCAATGACCAGCGTTTTCAGCTCCATGATGGCGATGAGTTCGAATACAACAAGCAGGAAATCCGTAATCTCGCGGACCGGCGCCGGCGGTCAGCCGCCGCCCACCAGGCGCACGATCTCGACGGCATCGCCGTCCCGCAGCGGCGTTTCCGACTGGCTCGCCCTGCCGACGAGGGCGCCGTTAAGCTCGACCACCACCGTGCCGCCCTCCAGTCCCAGGAAATCGAGCAGCCCGGCCACGGTGGGCGGGCCGGCGTAGTCCCTGGGCGAGCCGTTGACGGTGAGGTTCATGTCGGGACCGCGATCCATTTCATAACTTGTTAGTATACGATGAACGGCGGCATTTGTCAACAGCGGAGCCGCACGGCGGGCGGCCGTCATTTTACGGTTGACAATCGGCGGCGATATGATAGGATATCAGCAAATGACAACGGAGCTGCGAACCGCATGCGACTGATCGCGATCCTCCTCGCCGGGACGGCCATGGCGCTGGCCCAGGGACCGGCGCCCAAGAGCATTCATCAACTGCAGTCCGAGCAATACCAGAGCGCCAGGGGCGACAAGGGGCCGGAGCAGCCGATCATCCCCTTGTCCTCGGCCAAGTCGCCCAGGGTCGGCAAGGTGGTCTACGGCTACGACCCCTCGTGGACCGCGGACACCTACCTGCACTACGACCTGCTGACCCACATCGCCTGCTTCTCGGGCGCGATGCACGGCAACGGCTCGGTCAGTTCGGGCGGGTTCCCGGGGACCTGGAGCGCCACCATCAACCTGGCCCACAAGAACGGGGTCAAGGTGGCGTTCTGCACCACCTGCTTCGACTCGGACACCATCGCCGCGGTGCTGTCCAGCGCCGCCAACCGCACCAACGCGGCGCGCAACCTGGTGGCCATGGTGCGCAACGCCGGCTGCGAGGGCGTCAACCTCGACTTCGAGGGCCTGCCGGTTTCCCAGAAGCAGAACCTGGTGCGGTTCGTGCACGAGCTGGCCGACAGTTTCCATAGCTGGGACCCCGAGTCGCACGTCAGCCTGGCCACGCCGGCGGTCGACTGGTCCGGCGCCTGGGACTACGACAGCCTGGCGATCTACGCCGACGCCCTGTTCATCATGGCCTACGACTACGGCTGGAGCGGGTCGGACTACACCATGCCGGTGGCGCCGCTGGACGGCTACTCGCGGGACGTGCTGTGGACGATCCACGACTACGTCACCTACTCCGGCAACCGGCGGGACAAGCTGCTGGCAGGGTTCCCCTACTACGGCTACGACTGGCCCTGCGCCAGCTCCTCGCCGGGGGCCGCCACCACCGGCGGCGGCAGCGCGGTGCTGTACCGGTACGCCGCCGTCAACGCGATGACCTACGGCAGGCAGTGGCACGGCGCATCATCCAACCCATGGTACTGGTACGGCAGCTACCACCAGTGCTGGTACGACGACGAGGTCAGCCTGGGCTGCAAGTACGACGCGGTGTGGGACAGCATGCTGGCCGGCACCGGCATGTGGGCGCTGGCCTACGACCACGACCGGCACGAGCTGTGGGACCTGCTGCGCACCAGCTTCAACATTCCCAGCGACACCTTTGGGAACGGCGGAATGGAGGCGACGTTCCTGGACACCGCGGCCGTGCCCACCGCCGACAGCGTGCGGCCGTCGGGCTGGCTGGAGGGCGCCAACTGCATCGCGGTGGCCGCCGCCGACTACGTCCACGGCGGGACGCGGGCGCTGAAGCATTGCGTCGACGCCCGCGGCAAGGCCGTCCCCTACCTGTCGTTCCTGTTCCAGGACGTGGCGGCGTCCCCCGGCACCGCCTACGCGCTGTCCGGCTGGGCCCGCAAGAACGACGGCGCCGGCAACGTCATGAGGATGCGGCTCGAGTGGTACGATGGGTCGCACCAGTTGCTGCGCGACGACTCCACGGCCGCGCTGTCGTCCGACAGCTCGGGCTACCGGTTCCTGACCACCGGCGCGGTGACGGCGCCGTCCGGCACGGCCTTCGCCCGGATCAAGCTCAACATCTGGGTCGACTCCAGCAACGGCTACTGGGACCGCTGGGACGACATCTCGTTCGCGCCGGTCACCGGCGCGGCCGGCGGACCGCCGATCCCGATGGCCGTGTCCGAACTCCGCCTGTTGCCGGCGCGGCCGAACCCGTTCCGGCGGTTTGCCACGATCGAATACCAGATCCCCGAATCGGGAATGGTGCATCTCGTGGTGTACAACATCGCGGGGCAGAGGGTGCGGACGTTGGCCAGCAGCCAGCAGCCGGCCGGATCGCACACGGTGCGCTGGGACGGCAGGAACGAGAACGAACGGATGTCGGCCAGCGGGATCTACCTGCTGCGGCTGGTGACCCCGGGCGGGACGCTGTCCCGGCGGGTGACACTGGTCCGCTGACGGCCGGTCGACACGGGTGGTCGCCCCTATGGGGCGGCCGTTTCCTTTCCCCTTGAAAACCGGCCGAAAATGCCGTATGATACTGGTTCACGCAATAATACGGAGAATCCCATGTTCCCGAAACGTTTTCTGCACCTGGCCCTGGCCCTGGCCGCGTCGCTGACCGCCCTGCAGGCCGCCCCCCGGGGCGCGGCGACGCTGTACCGCGTCCATCTGGACGCCGATGGCGCCGCGCACCGGCTGGCGGTCCAACACCAGTGGCCGGTGTACGACCTGTCCGGGCAGGACCTGCTGGTGGGCGCCGACGTTTCCGCAGCAGTCGGTTCCAAGGGCGACGTCACCATGGTCTACCAGGGCGAGCTGTCGGCCCTGCGCTGGGTGACGGTGCGGCGGGGCGCGGATCCCGCCGTCGTAGCGCCGCGCGCACTGTACGCCGCAGGCGACCGCTACCTGCTGCGCGCGGCCGACGTCCCGGCCGGGCTGGCGGACAAGCCGGAGTCCTACTGGGTCAAGCCGTTCCGCACCGCCGCCATCAAACTGGCCGGGGACAGCACCGTCATCAACCCCGCGATCGTGTACGACCCGGCCATCGCGGCCATCGCCAACCAGGTCGACTCGTCCCGGATCCGGGCCTGGGTGACGGCGATGCAGAACTTCGGCACCCGGCACGTCAGCGCGGGCAATCACGTCACCGTGACCAACTGGGTCAAGGACCAGTTCGCCGGCATGGGGATCAGCGACGTGGTCACCGACACCTGCTACGGCACCACCGGGCACAACGTGATCGCCACCATCCCGGGGCTGTACGACACGGTCACGCTGTACATCGCCGGCGGGCACTACGACAGCTACGCTGTCAGCAACGCCCCGGGCGCCGACGACAACGCCTCGGGCGCGGCGGCGGCGCTGGAATACGCCCACATCCTCAGCCAGGCCGGCAATCGGCCCAACAGCACCGTCAAGCTGATCTGCTTCGATGCCGAGGAAATCGGCCTCTACGGCAGCGAGCATGTCTCGGCGAGGATGGCGGCCGCCGGCGCGACCATCGGCTGCATGCTGAACTTCGACATGGTCGGCGCCGACGGCAACGACAGCGCGTTCTACTCGCAGCACAATCCCGGATCGACGGCCTACGCCCAGTTCCTGATCCGGATGGCCCGGCTCTACGGCCGCCATGCCGACACCAACGCGGTGGGCCAGTACGGCGCGCAGTACCTCAGCCAGAGCGACAGCTACCCGTTCGCGCAGGAGGGGTTCCCGGTGGCGTGGACGCTGGAGAAGAACTTCAGCACCGTCTACCACACCGCCAACGACAACACCAGCCACATGAACTTCCGCTACCTCACCGGCAACCTCAAGGGCTCGCTGGGATTCTTCGCCACGATCGCCTTTCACCCGGCCAAGGTCCGCAACGTGAAGGTGTCCGAAAACGGCAGCGGGAGCACCCTGGCGGTGTCGTGGGGTTCGGCCGCGGCGGCCAACATCGCGGGATACAAGGTCTACTGGGGCCGCAGCTCGGGCAGCTACGCCGACTACCACACGGTCACGGGCGCCGCTGACACCACCGACACCATCACCGGCCTGATGGCCGACAGCCTGTACTACGTGGCCGTGGCGGCGGTCGACGACCAGGGCAGGGAGAGCGTGTTCCTGTCCGAGTTGCAGGCGCGTCCGTTCAACGGCACGGCGGCGACGGCGTTCTTCGACGACTTCGAGTCCGGCCTGTCGCTCTGGACCCGCAGCGGCACGCCCAACTGGGACACCACCGGCGCCAGTTACCACTCGCCCGGGCACTCGGTCACCGACAGCCGGTCCGGCAACTACGGCAACAACGTCAACAGCTACCTCCAGGTGCTGGACGGCATCGACCTCACCGGCTACACCCACGCGTCGCTGTCCTGGTGGGAGCGCTACGCGACCGAGAGCGGCTGGGACTTCTGCCGGCCGGAGTATTCGATCAACAACGGCGCCTGGACCGCGCTGGTGGCGGCGTACTCGGGCTCCAGCACCTCGTGGAAGCAGCGGACGTTCGACCTCACCGGCATCTGTCCGACGACCACCAGCTACCGCTTCCGCTTCCGCTTCACCACCGACGGCAACACCGTCGACGACGGCTGGTACGTGGACGACGTGCTGCTGACCGGCTACGTCCCGACGGGCGTCACCGGCTCGCCGGCAGCGCCGGTCACCGCGGGCCGGCTGCACCTGCAGTGCCGCCCCAGCCCGGCCGCGACGGCGGTCGAGCTGGTGTTCTCGCTGCCGGCCGCGGGCCCGGCGCGGCTCGACGTTTACGACATCGCCGGCCGCCGGGTGGTCTCGCTGGGCGACGGGATGCGGGTGGCCGGCGAGCACCGGGTGCGGTGGGACTGCCGCGACGCCGCCGGACGCCGGGTGGCCAACGGCACCTACTTCTTCCGGCTGGCCGCCGGCGGCGCGGCCTGCGTCGGCAAGGTGTCGGTCGTCCGCTGACCGCATGATGCGGCGGCCGCCGTGCCCAGCGGGACTCCGCCCGGCAGCGGGGTCCCGCTTTCCCTGGCCCTGCTCCCGGCAGTGATACACTATTGACGAGGCATCACCATGCGCAGACTGTTCCCGGTCCTGCTCGCCGTATGCTCGCTGGCGCTGGCACAGGAACCGTACAAGAAGCCGCCCCGGGCCATCCTGGACGTGATCAACGCGCCCGAGCCCCCCGACGTGTTCCTGTCGCCGGACTGCCGCTGGATGGCGCTGGCCCGGCCGATGGACTACCCGGCGATCGCCGACCTGGCCGAGCCGGTGCTGAAGCTGGCCGGCGTCCGCGTCAACCCGCGCACCAACAACGAGCGCAGCTACGTCTACTACTGGACCGGGCTGGCCGTCAAGGACGTGGCCACCGGCCGTGAATCAAAGCTAGGGCTGCCGGCGTCGGTCAAGCGGATCGGCCGGCCGCGCTGGAACGCCGACGGCACCATGTTCGCCTTCACCAGCGAGACGGCCGACCGCCTGGAGCTGTGGCTGGCCGACGCCGCCGCGGCCAAGGCCTTCCGGGTGGAGGGGGCCGCCATCGACCCGCTGCTGGGCGCCGGCGTGCAGTGGCTGCCCGACCAGCGCTCGCTGCTGGTGAAGCTGGTCCCGGAAAACCGCGGCGGGCCGCCGCCGGCGCCGGCGGCGCCGGCCGGCCCGCGGGTGCTGGAAAGCTCGGGCACGGCCGCGGCCAGCAGCACCTACGAGGCCCGCGACGTGCTGAAAACCCCGCACGACGCCGACCTGTTCGACTTCTACGCCACCTGCCAGCTGGCCCGGGTCGAGCTGCCGTCGTGCAAGATCACGCCGCTGGGTACGCCCGCGGTCTACGGCGACGTCCAGCCCTCGCCCGACGGGAGATTCCTGATCGTCGAGCGCTACCGCCGGCCCTATTCCTTCCAGCGCGCCTACTGGCGCTTCCCCTGCGCGGTGGAGCTGTGGACCGCCGACGGCCGGCTGGTGGAGACCCTGGCCGACCGGCCGCTGGCCGAGTCGGTGCCGATCGACGGCGAGGTCACGGGACCGCGTGAGCACTGCTGGATGCAGACCGAGCCCGCCGTCGTGGTCTGGGCCGAGGCCCTGGACGGCGGCGACCCCGCGGCCAAGGTGCCCTTCCGCGACCGGATCATGCGGATGCCGGTGGCCGGGCAGGCCGCCGAGCTGTGCCGCACCGAGCACCGCTTCTCCGGGCTGGAGTGGATCGAGGACAGCCCGCTCTACATCGTCCACGAGTACGACCGCGACCGCCGCTGGCAGCGCGCCCTGCTGCGCGACGCCTCCGACCCCGCGGCCGCGCCGCGGGTGATGCGCGACCACAACCTGCACGAGAAGTTCGACAAGCCGGGCTATCCCGTGTCGCGGCGGCTGGCCAACGGCGCGACCGTGATCCGGCGCGACGGCGACTGGATCTTCCTGTCCGGCCAGGGCTTCGTCCCCAACAACCAGCGGCCGTTCCTCGACCGGATGAGCCTGACGACGATGGCCGCCGAGCGGCTGTGGCGCGCGGACAGCGCCCGCTTCGAGACCTTCGTGGAGTGGGTGGAACGGGGCCCGGGCAGCTTCATCACCTGGCGCGAGTCGCAGACCGAGCCGCCCAATTTCTTCCTGCGGACGCTGACCAACCGGGCGGCGGCGCCGGCCGCCGGCGAGGCGGCCTGGAAGTCGGACAGCCGCGCCCTGACCGCGTTCCCCGACCCCCAGCCGGTCCTGCGCAAGGTCAAGAAACAGATCGTCACCTACCAGCGGGCCGACGGCCTGGCGCTGTCGTTCACGCTCTACCTGCCGCCGGGCTACAGGAAGGGCACGCGGCTGCCCACCGTGGTCTGGGCCTACCCCGGCGACATCTCCTCCAGGGAGGTGGCCGGCCAGGTGTCGGGTTCGCCCAACCACTTCACCACGCTGCGGGGGACCAGCATCCAGTTGATGGCCCTGGCCGGCTACGCGGTGCTGGACAACGCGGCCATGCCGGTGGTGGGGCCGCCGGCCACCACCTACGACGGCTTCGTCGACCAGATCGTGCAGAACGCCCGGGCCGCGGTGGACAAGGCCGTCGCCATGGGGATCACCGACCGCGACCGCGTGGCCATCGGCGGGCACAGCCACGGCGGGCTGATGACGGCCAACCTGTTGGCCTACTCCGACATCTTCCGCGCCGGCATCGCCTGCAGCGGGGCCTACAACCACACCCTGCGGCCGTTCGGCTTCCAGCAGGAGAAGCGCACCCTGTGGCAGGCCAGGGCGGCCTACGAGCGCAACTCGCCGCTGATGCAGGCCGACAAGATAAACGAGCCGCTGCTGCTGGTGCACGGCGAGGTGGACGCCAATCCCGGCACCGTGCCGGTCCAGTCCGAGAAGCTGTTCGACGCGGTGCGCGGCCTGGGCGGCACCGTCAGGCTGGTGATGCTGCCGTTCGAGAGCCACGGCTACCAGGCCCGCCAGTCGGTGGAGACCGTGCTGGCCGAGTGGGTGGAGTGGCTGGACCAGCACGTCAGGAACGCGCCGCCGCGGCCGGCGGAGGGCGCCCGGTGAGGTGCGTGGCGCGCGGCACCCCGGCCGCAGAACAGCGGGCGCTGATCGCGGGCCTCCGGGCCGAGCTGGCGCGGCGCTCCGCCGGGATGGACCCCGGGCGGTTCATCGCCACCGCCCAGTTCCACATCCGGATGAACGTCCAGCCGTCGCCGGACGAGCGGATGTTCCGCTACGGCCTGACGGTGGTGCAGACCCGGGGCTTCGGCTGCTGCTACCTGCCGCCGAATGCGCCGCCGCCCTCGCTCAACGTGGTGGGCCGCGACGTGCGGGCCGTCCGGTCGGGCAGCCCCTGCCTGGAGCTGGCGCTGCTGGACGCCGCGTTCTCCGCGCTGCCGTCGCGGCCGCTGCGCCGCGCCGTGCTGCGGGGGCTGGCCGCCGACAAGGCCGACCAGCGGGCCCGGCTGATCTGCGACGAGGCGGAGGCGCAGCTGCCGGACCGCAGCAAGGGCCGCCGGCCGCGGGTGGCGATCGTCGGGCTGGTGTCCAAGTTCATCGGCATCCTCAAGGCCCGGGGGTGCGACGTCTCGGCCGTCGACCTGCAGCGCTCGATGATCGGCCGCACGGTGGCCGGCGTGCGCATCGGCGACGGCCGGCGGGACATGGACGCGACCCTGCGGGACGCCGACGTGGCGCTGGTGACCGGGATGACGGCGGGCAACGGCAGCCTGCTGCCGATCGTGCGCGCCGCCCGCCGCCACGGCACCAGGCTGGTGCTGTTCGCCGAGACCGGCGCCTGGCTGGCCCCGTACTTCTGCGACGCGGTGGGCGTCGACGCCGTGGTCAGCGAGCCGTTCCCCTACTACATCTTCAACGGCGAGACGGCGATCAACCTGTTCCGCAGGGGGCGGCGCCCGTGAGCCGGGACCTGCCCGCCCTGCCGCCGGCGCGGTTGCGCGCGCTGGCCGCGCGCCACGGCACGCCGCTCTACGCCTACGACGCGGCCGCCGTGCGGCGGGCGCACGCCGCGGTGCTGCGGTGCTTCGCGCCGTTCCGGGCTTCGTACTCGTTCAAGGCCAACCCCAACCCGCACCTGGCAGCGGTGCTGCGGCGGCAGGGCGCGGCCGCCGACGCGGCCTCGGCCGGGGAGCTGTGCGCCGCGCTGGCCGCGGGCTTCGCGCCCGCCGACATCACCCTGGGCGGCCCGGCCAAGGGCGACGACGAGCTGGCCTTCGCGCTGGCCGCCGGCGTCGGGCATTTCGTGGTCGAGTCGGCGGCCGAGCTGGACCGCCTGGAGCGGGCCTGCCGCCGCCTGGGCCGGCGCGCCGCCTGCTCGGTCCGGCTCAACACCTACGCGGCCGGCCACGGCGGCCTGCGCGAGCGGATGACCGGCCCGCCCACCAAGTTCGGGTTCGACCGCGCGGCGCTGGCGGCGCTGGCCGCGTCCCGGCCGCGCCGCCATTGCCGGCTGTGCGGCGTCCACGTCTACAACGCCAGCGGCATCCTCGACGCGGCGCTGGTCGCCCGCGACCTGGCCGCGGCCATGGCCGAGGCCCGCCGCGCTGCCGGGCTGCTGGGGATGGGGATCTCGCGCCTCACCTTCGGCCCGGGCCTGGGCGTGGCCTACCTGCCGGGCCAGCGCGACCCCGACCTGGCGCTGCTGGCGCGCCGCGTCAAGACCGTGCTCGACCGGGAGCTGCAGCACGAGGCCTTCCGCGGCGCCGAGCTGCAGCTGGAGCTGGGGCGCTACCTGGTGGCCGCGGCCGGCGTGTTCCTGACCCGGGTGCTGGACGTCAAGACCTGCCGGGGGAAACGCTTCGTCGTCACCGACGGCGGGATCAACCACTTCCTGCGGCCGGCGCTGATGGGGCACAACCATCCCACCGCCGTCGTGGGCAGGGCCGGGGGGCGGCTGGCCGCCGCCGACGTCTGCGGCCCGCTGTGCACGCCGATCGACACCATCGCCCGGAACGTGATGCTTCCCCGGGTGACGGCGGGCGACCTGGTGGCCGTCGGCCGGGCCGGGGCCTACGGGTTCACCATGGGGCTGCAGTCGTTCATCAGCCACCGGATGCCGGCCGAGGTGCTGGTCGACGGAAGGGAGGAGCGCGTCATCCGGCGCCGCACCGGCTTCGGCGACGGCCTGGCAAACGTCCCGCCGGTGCGGTAGGCGGCCGATCCGCCCAGCAAGGCCCGGCAGCCCGCCCCAGGTAGCAGGCCCACACAATAGCCCCTCCCCGAAGGCGTTCAGGGAGGGGCTTCTTTACATCCCCTCTCGAGAGAGGATAGATGGGTGTGTCCCCGGGCGCGATTATTGCTAGTGCGGCTAGTCCGCCTGCACGAACGAAGCGATCGATGAAACGATGGTTCGATCACGATACTTACTTTCATATTACTTTCTTGTGACCAAGAAAGTAATCAAAGGCTTGTCCTGAGAAATGCACCTTGCATGACAGAACGAAGGAAGTCTCTCCGCCCGGGGATTCCAGATGTCGCCATATCCGGCGCCGGTATTTTACGAACCAGAGCCATTGACCTCACCCCAACCCCTCCCCGCTGCGGGGAGGGGCAGGGGAGAGGTCGGCGCCTCTGCAAAGCAGAATTCCCGATGGCGAGCGCCGTCATTGCGAGAAGGGCTATTCCTCCTGGACGAACGCGGCAATCAACGGGCCATGCTTTACGTCACGTCATCGCGAGCAATAATGTGTCCCTCTCCTAACGCATTAGGAGAGGGTTTTTTGCACTTTGGGTGTGACGGGAATGTCGCACCAATGTTGTCGCTACAACTGATTGTATGATAATGTAATGATAGACTACCGACACATCGCTTTACGATCAGGCGCGACATGGATGTCGCATTTTACGGTTTTCTCATGTATTCATAATCCTTATACTGAACAATTGTAGGTATTCAAGTCCTTGTAATACACATGGTTTAATGCCTGTCAGTATTATTCCAAGTAAACTGGCACTGTTCCTGCAATCATTATCAATCATTCCGATAACAATTATCTTGCAGTGATGTTTTTTCATTTGAAAACCGTCAGGCAATATGCCATAATGAAGATCATAGCCAGCACCATCAAATGAAGGAACAATAGAATGAAGACCAGACTGACATTACTCATAGCGATTACAGCAATGTGTGCTGTGTGCATATTCACTGCAGTATGCTTTGCCCAAAAAAGGGCTAGGATAGGTATTGTTCCTGTTTGTGCTAGTACTTTTATGGACACTCTTGATAACGTAATATGGGGCGATACAGTTTTATCTTTATCCGATGCTCGAAGGATCAAAGTCAAGGGGATTGAGGATCTGAAACTTCCTTCAATAGATGTGAAGTATCCGAAAGTAGTGTTTGTGGTAGAAAAGAAGAAATACGATTCTGATGCCACACAAGAAATACTAAAAGCAATACAGTTTATAGACATTGCGGGTCATATAAAAAAGGAACTCAAGGAAAATCCGAATGATATTGACTTTGGGAATATTAATGTATCAAAGAATAAAAAATTCATTTGTCTTACGACATGGACTAGAAAGAAGTTTATGACGAAGGTAAGGCGCACGGACACGGGTATAATAGAAGATTGCGAAGCGCCGCTTCATGAATCCCGTATTTATAACACCGACGGAATCTTGTTAAGGGTAATCAAGCATAGAAACTCCTACAGTTATGTTTCGCCGAATGGTGAATATATTGTTGGCAGTGGTGCATTTGGCGTTGATGACAATGTAACAGTATACAATGTTAATGGTCTTGTTGCAGAAATCATTAAAACCGGCAGCAGTTGGGAAGTTGATTTTTCTGACGATGGTGGTTGGTTTGCAGTAACTGTTCGTAATGTTGATAATCGCATGTTATCATTAGCCAAAACAAGGGAAGAAAAGGATAGGGCACGAATGGCAGACCTAATTGTCATGGATAAAAACGGGAATGTATTGTGGTCAAAAAAGAACATCGCATATGGAAGTGCATCAGCGGTAGTGGTGGTTACTACATGTATGTTTTTAACCAGAATGGCAATGTCATAGAAGAAAAACAAGGTGATAAAAACCAGTTGCTTGAGTTTAGAAGATCAGGACAAAAGGACTCAATATGAAGTATGTGTTGCGATTATTAGTACTCAGCATTATTACCGAGAATGCTGTATTTTGCTATCCTTGGCCAATTAGTAATTTCGATGAACAGCATCCTGTTGACGCTAGTTTGGGAGAATACAGACGTGAATGGCGGTTGCATGATGGTATTGATATTGGACATGGTGTTGGTACACGAGTATATCCTGTTGTTAATGGTACGGTAACGAGTATAAAACGTACCGACAATGATTCGTATGTCCTTATTGAAGGGAATGATGGCAATGAATATAGATACATGCACATTACTCCTAGTGCCTTAATCGATGTCGATAGTGCTGTTACTGCCAGGATTACAGAACTAGGTAGGATAAAACAATTATATCAACTTAATCCACATCTTCATTTTGATGAAAATGGTGGCAACGAAAATCCGTTACGTACTGGAGGTCTAACGCCAGCAGCTACGCAGTGGGTCGACCCCATTGTATTAAAACCTGAATTTAGAAAAGACGGTACAATTGGTAATACTGCTGTGTATAATACACAGCGCGTTAATGGAAGGATTTGCGTGTACAACAAAGTAAATATAATCACCCGGGCCTACGAACGATTCGACGCCCAGAACGGCGGTTCGCAGAATTGCGGTGTATATAGAATGGATTATCTGCTAGTTTCTGAAGGCGGAGACTATTTCGGGCCTTTCGAGTCTTTTCGATTCGATGCATTATACGGCGATCGCCCGGTGCCGAATATATTTGCCAAAGATCCAGGCAGAATGAGTTTAGGTCCTTATGATAACGTTGACACATGTATATACTATTATGTAAACACGTATAACGGCGGCGGTAACTACCGGTATTTAAATACAAAAAGGCGAAGCAACCAGAATCCGGATCAAAGCGCACGAATAAACTCGGAATCCGCTTATCCTGACGGCAATTACCGTCTTTGGGTGCGTGGATGGAACATCCAGAACATTGGCGGTGATACTGTGGGATGTAACGGGGCTGAGTGTGAAGATGTTATTTTCGACAACTTCGCCCCCTACGTAACGAACCTCGCGATCTATCAATCCGGTCTCGACCCGGTCTACGAACAATTCTGGCCCAGCGTTCCGATGGATGAAACGACGCTGGGTTTGTTGTGCCGGTCCCATTGCGGACCGCTCGATCGCTCGGAGCCGGCCACGCTGATCGTCACATTCTCGGAGTCGATGCCGCAGACGCCGGGACCCGAGATAAAGTTCACTGGGCAATCCTCCGGTCAAGAGATATACCCGCCATTGGCAAACAAGCAATGGCTGGATGACCGACGTTACTCTGTGGATATTCCCGCAAACACCATCTCCGATGCCCTTAACGACTACATTGTCATCTCCGTGTCAGCCCGCGACTACGGGAATAACGAGTTGGACGCGAACCCGCGCACCATCGCCTGCCGGAATGCAGGAGGCTCTTTCGACCGGCATGAGAAAGGCGCCGACGTCAACCACGCGTTCATCGTGGGCAATCCTTACACCAGGGTTGACCTTAATGCTTCGCCAACACCGCAGCGGCAGAAGTGGCAGCAAACCATGCCGGATACCCTGCAAAAGGTATACGATCGATTGTATCTCCAGTTCACAAGAAAGATCACGAGACCGACGGTGAACAATGAGTCGTTCGTGTTCGATCCGCCGCTGTGGGACATGGTGAACATCGAATGGGACAACGACTCCTTGGCGTTGTTGAACGTGGTAGATTCCGCCCATGATTACCAATACTCGCGGAAGTACCAACTGACGGTCAAGGGCACCATCAAGGACGTCAGGGATTCGTTCATCGACGGCGACGGGAACGGCGTGGCGGGCGGAGACGGGGTGTTTCGGTTCATCACACCGAAGCCGAAGTACGATTTCCCCAAACAGGTGAAGTTCATCCCGAAGTACGGCACAGCAACATTCAAATCCAAAATCGCGAACAACGAAAACAGGCGGCTGAAATACCGGCTGGTCCACCGCGGGCCGGCCCAGGGATACCGGAATGGCTGGGAATACTACCTGCGCCTTTTCACCGAGGAGACGCCGGACTCCAGCTGGCGGGACATCGTGGTCGACAGCCTGTCGACGGACACCATGGTGGTGGCGAGGATGACACATTACAGCGGTACCTCCGGTTGCCGACTGACCCTTTGCGTCCATGCGTTCGATTCCGTCACGGGTCGGCATCTGGATACGATGGTTACTAAAAACCTTGATTGCTACTTAATAATCGGGGATGACCCGCCGCCTGGCCCCGGCGGCCCGGGCGGCGACGCCGGGACCATCCCTCCCGGCCCCGATGACAACTGGTCGATATCGGACCCGGTCTACAGCACGCCCTGGCTGATCGACACCGAGGCGCCGGTGGGCCTGCTGCTGTCGGGCTACTCCCAGAGCATGGGAAGCCTGCTGGGGAAGTACGGGATCAAGACCGGCCTGGTACGGCAGGAGGACCTGGAGGTGCAGTCAATGGAGGGAAAGGTCCTAAATGATCTAAAGGTTTTAATTGTGCCCACCGGCGGCCTGCGGGACAAGGAGTACGACCAGCAGTTCTGGGACCGTCTTAACTCTTACGTCTCCAACGGCGGCAACTTGGTCGTGATGGACCAGCCGTTCGGCGGGCTGTTCTCCCGCCTGCCGGGAAACCCGCAAGCCCGGGGTTGGGAAGAGGACCTGTCGTGCACCGGGTGGTTCACCCGGATGCTGTCCGGGCACCCGGCCGCCTCCGGCCAGCGGTGGATCATGAACAACTTCCAGACTGACGGGTACTTCACCTGGCTGCCGCCGGAGGCACAGGTCATCACCCGGCGCCAGCTGCGGGGCGGCATGGCGTCGACCGCCACGTATTCCTTTGGGCTGGGCACGGTGTCACTTTCAACCTGCTACACGGACTTCGGCGTCGGAAATGGCCAATGGCACCAGGAAGGAGGGCACCTGGTGCGCGACCTGGTCCGGCTGGGGCTCGATCCCAATGCGGGCGGCGAGATGACCGAGTATCACTCCCAGGACACGGTCAGTATAACGGTGCCGATCAACTACCGGTCCGATGGCGGCTCGCTGCCCGCCAACAGGGCCCTGCTCACCGCGATTGATCCATACGGACGTACATACCAGAGCCAAAGCTTCGACCTGTTCCCGGCGCTGCTGCCCGGCCAGACGGTCGGTCTTGGCTGGAGCGGCTGGGCCCTGCCGCAGCTGCGGGACGACCGGGTCGATTCCAATCGCGGCATCTGGCAGGTGAATTATGCGCTGCAGAGCGACACCGTGCCGATTCAGGAAGAACGAACGGGCCTGCTGTACAGCATGGCCGCCCCGCTGGGCCGCAACGGCGACTGGAACATGTGGAACCAGCCGCCCAATCCGTACTTTATATCCATGTACCCCCTGCGGCAGACGTATGTCGTGGGTGACACGGCTGAATTCAGGATCGATTTTGGTAACAACACACAGGACAGCATCGAGGTCTATGCATTGGTGCATTACGAAAGCCAAGTCGATACCACCGCTCCGTTCTGGCTCTATGCGGATTCGGTGCATACGATCGATCTCGCCTGGCCTGTTAGAAATAATTCCTCCTCATTGATGTTTGTACACATGCACCGTGCCGGGGACCATCAAATTATCAGCAATTTCACGTACGGCTTCAGGATCTTCCAGAATCCCAGTATTCGAACGGAACTTTCCTGTCAGGTCGACTCTGCCTGGGCGCCAGGCAAGTTCGTCAAGCTCAACATCTCCGCCAGGGGGAACTATGCGGGCCGCTGCTCACTTTCGTACAGCGTCATAAAAGGCGACACCCTGGCGCGGCGCACGCTTAGTTTCATATTCGGACCCGACACGACCTGGGCCGGCCGCGACAGCGTGATGATCGACAGCGCTTGGACGGCCGGGGAGTACCGGGTCGATGTTTCTTGCCACCGTCTGCTGGACACCATTACGCCTATCTCTACGCAGGTACATGGCTACTGGAGCGGGTCGTTCCTGCTGCGGCCCGCCAAGCTGACGGCGGCGCTGCTGACTGGTTCACGGTCTCGATGGGCCGACACCGCCCGGATCGCGGTCGGCATCCGGCCGGCGGGGCGGGTGGTCCGCAACGCCCTTCTGCGGTACGACCTCATCTACCGGGCCCAGGGCGCGCCGTGGGATGCGCGGCGGAATGTGTATCATTCCTCCGTTGTCGTCGACTCTCTTCGCAACGGCGACACGCTGCTGGTCCCGTACGAGCTTAATGACGGGGACCGAAAACTGGGACATTACAGCTCATCGTTCAAACTGGCGCACAGCGAGGATTCGGTATCCGCTGTTGCGGAAGAGCTGTACCTGCCGTCGATCAAATTTGCGTTCGACCGGCGGTACCCGGCATGGGGCGATACCGTGCTGGGCACGATCACGGTCAAGAACACGACGCCGTACCCGGTGGACCGGATGCCGCTGGTGATCCTGCCGCAGGGCGGGTGCGCGACGATCGTCGATACGGCCGATCCCATCTGGTCGGACAGCAGTTGTCTGATCTCGCTCGCTCCCGGACGGGATACAATGCTGCCCTATGTCCGCATAGTCGACAGCACGACGACCGTCGGGGCATATGCGTTCGGAGCGTTCCTGCTGTCGCACGGCACGGCCGTATCGGCCTGGGCGGGGTACGAGATGCCGCAACCGCAGGTGTTGTATGCCTTCGAGGATACGCTGTACGACGCCGGCGACACCATGCGGCTTCTGGCGTTCAATGCCGGAGGCTGCGGGATACAGCTCCGGACGAACGGCCTTGCCGTGTACGATCCGTATGGCAATACGCAGGCGTTGCCGGATGCCGATATGTTCGTCGGGCCCGGCGACGCGGTATCGCTCTGCGAGTATCCGGTCACCCAATCGATGAGCGGACGTTATTCGTTCAAATGGATGGACGAGTATGCCAGCGGGGGAGAATCATGGCAGTATGCCAGGACCCTTTCGGCCGACTGCCGGGGGTACTGGGCCGAGGTACGTTTGGTGACGTCGAAACTGCTGTACTTCCCGGCCGACAGCGTCGGTCTGACCGCCGATGTCACGAACAACGGCGCCCTGCCTTTGGACCATCGTTTGGACCTGTCGATTTTACCATACGGCCTCAGCAGATCAGATACGGCGTATCTCCCGAATACCGACGACTGGCCGCAGCCGCCCGACGGCGAGAAGTCGTACGGCTGCGTCCTGCAGGACGGCGCGGTGGCGCTGAGCGGGCAGGATAGTGCATATCAAACTGGCCAATGGTCGATAACGGTACCCTTGGGGAAGGGTCAGCAGCGAGCCCAATCGCTCGCGGACATCGTCCGGCGCGCCTACCAGAAATCGCAGGCAAAGGATAAGGGCGCTCGACATGCTGAAATCGTGCGGAACGTCGACCTTGCCATCAGCGGCGGCGAACGGCGCGTACTGGTCGCAACCGATCAGCGATGTCATGTATTGCCATTACCAGGCGACGATGGGGACGGAGCCGAACTGCCTGTTCCGGTCGGCGCCAGCGATTTATCGGTTACCAGCACCGCGTACTACGTTGCCAACCGCGACAGCGGCCGGGTGTACCGGGTCGGACGTGTATCGAACGCTGTCGAGCGCTCATGGGCGGTCGAGGATCTCGGCGGTATGGCCCATGGGAACGGATGCCTCTATGTCGTCAGCGCCGACGATGATGCCGTTCTGATCTTTAATGATGACGGCGACAGCCTGGGCTGCATGGGGCAGGGAACGTTATGCCGCCCGGCCGACGTCGCGGTCGACGCCTCCGGGAACGTCTTCGTGTCGGACACACTGGGCGTGGCAATGTTCGATCAGGGCGGCATGCTCCTCGGCCGCCGCGGCCAGGGGCGGTCCGGCGTAATCGCGGTCGGAACCAACGGATACCTTTATCGCAAGGACCTGGACAGCCTGAAGGTCGCCATGTACGACGAGAACGGCGCGTTCCGGCAATGGATCGACGCATGCCCGGCGACGATGGGCATGGCCAACGACACGTTGCATGCGGTAACGTGGTTCGATGACGTGTTGTACGGTCGTGTCTATGAGTGCCTTGGCAGAACGCGGGGGTATACCACAATAAACGCCGGTCAAATCGGCAACCTTCGCAGTATCATCGGTTGTATGCCGGATGTCGTCAATAACAATGGTGCGGTGACACAGGACGTTTGGATCGAACGCCCATTAAAAGGCGACTGGATCGATAATATCAGACGCTGGCCGATAGATTCGCTCCCGTTCATCGATTTCCGGGAATATGCCAATAACTGCAATTATGGTTTCAATGCGACGATTACCAAGACCGATGGTGCGGTTTCGCCAGCATATCATTCTCTCTCGTTGGCCAGGCTTTTGTTACGGCCGGGAGATCCCGTCTGGCAGGACAGCGTCGCCGTTTCGTTGTCGCCCGGTGCGGCTGTGCAGTTGGGCCGCAACGCCGGGATCATGCCGGACTCCGGCCAGTTCCTGCTGCAGGGGGCGATGGAGTTGATGCCTCGTCAGCCGCTGCTTGGGATCCAGCCGCGGCTATTCGAGGTGTGGGGCACACCGGTGGTGCTGACCATGTCGCCGGACCAAGAGGTGTATGCGAAGAACGAGAACGCGAGAATCCAGGCGATAATACATAACCGCACCGATTCAGTGATCACCGGCCTGCGGTTCACTGCCCTAAAGAACGGCCAAGGGCTGGCCGACACGATGCTCGGCGATTTCCCGTCACAGGCCGTGTGCACAATGGCCGTTGCCTGCACCGATACCGCGGCCTGTCTGTTGACAGCCAGCGTGACAGCCGTGCAGATTGGCACTGTCGAGAGGCATGTTTCACTGGAGTTCAACGGCCCGGTGGTCGAGTATTTATATTCCAACATTCCCGACACCGCTAATTGCCGGCCATTCCCGGTGGAGACCAGTTTCAAGAACAACTGGTCACGTGACGTGGTGCTGCGGCCGGTCTTTGCGACATCGCGTGACACGGCCCGTGATTCGCTATGCCTACAGCCGGGTTATACCGGCACGGCGACGGCGCAGCTTCGCATCGCGCAGGACGATACTGTGTCTGTCATCGTCCCGGAACTCAGCGCGTTCTTCAACGGCGGGATCGTCGATAGCCGTCCGGTAGCCCTGGGCACCAGGGCGCGATTGCAGATCGATACTACCCTCAGTGCCAGTACCGGTGTCGCCAGTGTTATATATCATCTGCTCGCGACCGGTACACGGCAAGGGACGTACCGGTTGACGCTGTGCTTGAGCGACACCTGTGGAACGGAGATCGACTCCGTGATGGTGGACTATTCGTTGCTCGGAGGCGACAGCGTCCCGGGCCGGTGGAACGTCGCGCCGGGCATCGGCCGGTACCAACTCGGCTGGCGGGTGATGGTCGACAGCAGCGACGTGATGGTCGATTCCGGCTCCTGTCCGCTGGCGATAGCTCCCGGGAATGCTGTCACGATCGACTCGCTGACGCTCGACCCCTTGTGCAACAGCGATGGCACTGCGACAGTGCGGCTGTTCGCCGCCAACCGGTCGGCCGAGCCTTTCGCAGGGTCGTTCCGGTTCGAAAGTCCAGTGGGCTGCGGTCAAAAAGACACACTCTGCGAAGGCTTGCACTCGCTAGCCATGCAATTACGGCTGCCGGGGCCTGTCGACCCCGGCCGGTATCCGTTCAGCGCGTATGTCATCAGCGGCGGCGATACGGTCCATCGGGCGGAACAACGGCTCGACTTCGCCCCGCGGCTGGTGATCGACTCGTTGCCAAACGGCATGGATGTGGTGATCGGCGACACAGCGCGATTGGTCGTGAGGGTCGCGAACACCGGGAATGCGGTTTCCTACGACACGCTGGCCTATGACCTGGGAACGCTCTGCGACGACCGGATCCCGCTGCGGGTGGATCCCGCGGCGAGCCATGTCGATACGGCGGTCATGGCGGTGCCGGACGACCTCGAAAACCAAACGGTGCTGGGATCGGTCGCGACACCGGACGACCGCAGGCCCGTCCGTGTCAAGATCGACGGGTATGCGATAACCGTCGCGGCAGCGCTCGACCAGGAGATGTACCGCGCCGGCGACTCGATCGGCCTGCTGCTCACGGCCGAGCCGGCCAATGATCGCTCCCTGGCGTTCAGAAGCACCGCCATCTATCTGGGGCAGGAACACGTTTCCGGGGGATACCTATCCGGGTACGCGCACGATGTCGGCCTGGGCGATCCCGAACGGCTCACTGCGGCCGGCGATACCGCAATCTATGTCGGAAAGCTGGTCGATCTTGGCGAATTCGACAGCGCCGCGGTCAGGTCGGAGCCGGCCGGCGCAGCATGGATCCGCACCGTCACGATGGACTCGTGCGGCACCGGCGCCTGGACCGATATGGCAGCGACAGGCCGCATATGCCAGTACAAGGTCCTGCTGACGCCGCCGGACACCAGCGAGCGGGTCGTCATCTCCCGTTTCAGCGGCGGCCTGCAGCACGACACGGTCTTCGAGCGGTTCGACTCGCTCCATGTCCGGACCACGGCCGCATGGGCCTTCTCGGACAGCCAGGGACCGCAGGCGACCATGTTCTACGGTGTGTATACCAGCACGGGGCGAGGTCTTTGGCTCAACACGGCGTATATCATCCGCGAAAACGACAGCCTGACGATCATCCCTGACAAACAGCTCTATCAACCCGGGGATACAGTGGGGATGCGAATCCATACCATGTTGTCCGGCGAACTGCATTATGCGGTGATCATGACGCCGGTCGATACTGTCTCGGGAACAGTGTCGTTATCGGGCGTCGACACCGTTGTATCCTTCATCGTGCCGGATGAACTGGTGGCCGGAAGCAGGTACTTGTCCTATCAATGCAGCATCGGGGGCGATACCGCACAGGTGATCCGGGGATGCGTTCAGTTCGACATCCAGGGATATCAACTGCACATGCATGAGTGCCGGTTGTCGAGAACCGAATACAACCGCGGTGATGCGGTCAGGGCGTATGCGAGGATCAGATCGAGCCATGCCTACGACCTTCGAGTCACGACCACCATTCGCTCGCTTGTCGACGGCAGGGAAACGGCGAGCGACACGACGGTACTGCCCGTTCTTTCGGGATACAATTGGCTGGAAGTGGAGCGGATCATACCCGATGATTTCAAGCGGGGCCTGACCGAGTTGGACCTCGGATTCTGCAAGGGGCAATTGTCGCTGGGCGGGCATCAGGCACGGTTCCATCTGCTGGTGTCGGACACATTACCGCCAGCAGCGGTCTTCCTGCAGTGCCCGGTCAATACCTACCAAAACCAGCTACCCTACCTCGTAACGGCCAGCGTCGATGATTCATCCGGCGTATCCGACACCCTCCATTATAACACCGGGTATGGTTGGGCCGTGGTGGTCCCGGACGAAAGAGCAGGTGGAATCTCTACATACTCCATCCCGGGGCAACCGAGGGGAACCACGGTCTGCTATTACCTGTCGGCCATCGATGAGTTCGGCAATCGAACGAAGACGCCGCAAACAGGGTATCGGACATTCCATGTCCTGCCGGCCCTGCCGCCCGGGGATGTCACCGCCGACACCGCTGACCGGGGGATCGACCTCGGCTGGCGGCCGCCGCAGGGCGAGCTGGCCTACCACCGCTACAGCCCGGAGGCGGCGACCGGCCTGCCGGCGGCG
>JALOPJ010000152.1 GCA_025453955.1 Candidatus Edwardsiibacteriota bacterium | reverse complement strand
CGGGTGATCCTGGCGTTCTACATCTCGCACGACCAGAAGTACCAGGAGCTGCGGCCGGTCAACACGGTGTACCACGAGGTGATCCGCTGGGGCTGGCAGAACGGCTACAAATACCTCGACCTCGGCACGTTCACGCTGAACATGCAGCCCAACTGGGGGCTGGGCAAGTTCAAGGAGAACTTCGGGGCCAGGGGATTTTTACGCGAGACGTTCGAGCTGCGGATGTGATGCGGCAGTATCCTGGTCGTTGGTGACATTGATGTCAAGCTTCGCGCCCCGTTCCTTTTGGATCAAATCGCATGCGGTCCGGCCGTACTACGCATTCGACGTCCACGCGAGCAGGGGCGAGGTGCTGGAGCTGCTGGGATGCTGGGATCAGGCCGCCGCGATCTACGCCGAGATGCTGGCGCGCGCCCGGCAGTGCGGTGATGAACTGCGCACCGCGCAGGGACAGAGCAAACTGGGGTGGATCTATCACCGCACCGAGAAGCAGGCGCAGGCGGTGCAGCTGCTGCAGCAGGCGGTCGACTACTACCGGCGCAAGGGCGGTCGCATCGTGCTGGCCCAGACGCTGAGCAAGATCGGCACCATCCATGAGGCGCAGGGCGACTACGACCAGGCGCTGGCCTGCTTTGAGCAGGGCCTGGCGCTGGCCCGGCAGGAGAACGACCGCTACACCGTCAGCCTGGTGCTGAACAACCTCGGCAACGTCTACGGCGACATGGGGCGCAACCAGCAGGCCATGGATTGCTACCGCCAGTGCCGGGACATGGACCTGGCGGCCGGCGACGAGTACAACGCCGGCATCGACACCGGCAACATGGGCTGGCTCCACCTGGTGGCCGGCGAGTACGACCGGGCGATGGACTGCTGGGCGCAACAGGAGCGGGGAGCGCGCAAGTACGGCGACAAGCTGACGCTGAGCATCGCGCTGGGCAACCGGGTCTGCGTCTACATGACGCGGGGGCAGTACCAGCAGGCCCGCGCGGCCGTGGACGAGCGGTTGGCCCTGGCCCGCGAGATGGGCGACCGCAAGGGGCTGGCCATCAGCCTCAGCCATCTGGCAAACGTGCAGCGGTTCACCGGCGAGACAGGGCCGGCGCTCGGTTCCTACGTGCAGGCCGTCGGCCTGGCGCGGGAGCTGGGATTGAAATACTACCTGACGATCTTCCTTCAGGAACAGGCGGACCTGCAACTCGAGACCGGCGACACCGCCGGCGCGCTGCGGTCGTGCGGGGAGGCCAAGGAACTCGCGCAAGGGCTGGGCAAGAGCGACAGCATCTTCTCCTGCCGGCTGTTGGAGGCCAGGGCCGCGGCCTGCTCCGACCCGGCCGCCGCAGCTGGTCGATTGGGCGATTTACTGGCCCTTGCGGCGGGTCCGGACCAGCGGGCGGAGGTCCACTATCGCCTGTTCAAGATCACCGGCGACCCGTCGCACCGGGAACAGGCCAAGGCCCTGTACGCCGAAGCCGATGCCCGGACGCCGGACGTCTCGTACCGGCAGAAGCTGGACGAGCTCAACGCCGCCTGACGCGCGGCAGCGCGCAGCGAGGGTAACGACCGCATGAGGATCCTCCACATCGCCCCGCTCAACACCGCCGGCGTGCCGATCGCCCTGGTCCAGGCCGAGCGGGCGCTGGGCCACGACAGCCGGCTGGTGACGCTGGCGCGCGACCCGCGGGGCTACCAGGAGGACCTCTGCCTGGACCTGCCGCTGTGGGACCCGGCCGCCACGGCGATGGTCCGCCGCATGCTGCTGCCGCGCCGCTGCTCGGCGCAGGACACGGGGCTGGCCAAGCCCGGGCCGCGGCCGCCCCGCTGGCGCCCGGCCCACCCGCTGGCGGCGGCCCTGTTCCGGCTGCGCGACAAGCTGCAGCGGCCGCTGGTGGAGCAGGCCATCCGCCGGCATCGGCTGGACGAGTTCGACGTCTGCCAGCTGGACGGCGGCCACGGGTTCCTCAAGTACGACCCGTTCCTCCCGACCTGGCACGCCCGGGGAAAGAAGGTGGTCTGCTGCTACCTGGGCAGCGACCTGCGCCGCCGCGGCGTGATGCCCGGCATCGACGAGATCGCGGACCGGAACGTCACCGTGGAATGGGACCACCTCGACCTGCACCCCGATATACGTCACGTGTTTTTCCCCTTCGATTGTTCCGCGTTTCGCGTTCGGGCCCGGGAGAATCCGGGCAGGCTCAGGATCGGCCACTCGCCGACCGACCGGGCGGGCAAGGGATCGGACGCCATCATCGCCGCGGTCAGGTCCCTGGAAAAGACGCATCCGGTGGAGCTGGTGCTGATCGAGGGGCTGTCGCATGCCGACGCCCTGGCGGTCAAGGCCACCTGCGACATCGGCGTCGACCAGCTGGGCGACCTGGGCTACGGCATCAGCGCGCTGGAGTGGCTGGCGATGGGCGTGCCGGTGGCCAGCTGCGTCGCCGCCAACATGAAGACGGCGGGGATCGCGCACCCCTTCGTCGAGATCGACCGGGATTCGATCGTCCCGCAGCTGACGAAGCTGATCACCGACGGGGCCCTGCGGCGGCGGCTCGGCGCCGAGGGCCGGGCCTGGCTGGAACGCACCCACGACGCCCCAGCGGTGGTCAAGCGGATCCACCAGCTGGCGGGGATCAGCGAGTTGTCCACGTCGCAGACTTGACCCCTGCCCCTTTCCCGCGAGGGAAGGGGAGGTATTGAGCAGATTGCCGCGTTGGTGCGGGACCCCTCTCCAGCCTCTCCCCGTTGCGGGGAGAGACGCATGATGTGTCTCGTAATGAAACATCCCTCTCCCAAAGGGGGAGGGGCGGGGGTGGGGGCAGCGAAGGGTGAGTAACCAGATACATCACTTCGGGACATGAAACGCATTTCAACATACATACTGCTTGTGCTTGCTCTCGCAGGTTCCGCTGCGTTCGCCGCCGACCAACAGCTGACGCTGATCGACGCCTCGGGCCACGGCCGGGTGCTGCAGACGCTGACCTTCGAGCGGGAGGAGTACCTGCCGCTGACCGAGGTGGTGGACGCCTGGGGCGCGCAGGCCCACTGGTCGGTGCTGGAGGGCAGCGCCGAGATCAAGCTGCCCGGCCATGCCCTGCGGTTCGGCTCCGACAACACCTTCTTCGTCTGCGACGGCAAGTCGTGCAACCTCTACAACCCGGTGCGGCTGTACCAGGGCGAGCTGTGGGTGCCGCTGGAGCTGTTCCAGCGGTTCCTGGCGCCGCAGTGGGGGCGCAGCATCATCTGGGACGAGGGCGGCCGCAAGCTGAGCGTCGCCGGCGTCCACCCCGACCAGGTGCAGACCCCGGTGCTGCGGCCGCGCCGCGGCGACCAGGAGGCCCGCGGCATCCGCAAGGTGGTGATCGACCCCGGCCACGGCGGCAAGGACCCCGGCGCGGTGGGCCAGCGCGGCACCTGCGAGAAGGACATCAACCTGGACATCGCCCTCAAGCTCAAGACCATCCTGGAGGACGACCACGGGCTGATCGTGGTGATGACCCGCGACGACGACAGCTTCGTGGCCCTGTCCCAGCGCACCGCCCTGGCCAACAAGGAGGCGGCCGACCTGTTCGTGAGCGTCCACTGCAACGCCGCGCCGCGCAAGAAGCGGGCCAAGGCCACGATGCGCGGCTGCGAGACCTACTTCCTGTCGGTGGCCAAGACCGACGACGCCCGGGCCACGGCGGCCATGGAAAACTCGGCGATCGAGTTCGAGCGGCCCGAGCAGAAGGTGCGCAACCAGGACGAGGTGCAGTTCATCCTGTGGGACATGATCCAGAACGAGTTCCTGGCGCGGCATCAACCAGGCCGGGTTCTACGTGCTGAACGGCGCCTACATGCCGGCCATCCTGGTGGAGAGCGCGTTCATCTCGCACAAGGACGAGGAGAAACTGCTCAAGACCGACGCCTTCCGCGAGAAGCTGGCCCGCGGCATCGCCGCCGGCATCGCCTCCTTCGCCCGCAAGTACCGGCGGCCGCTGGGGGGGAGCGGGAAGTGACCGGTTCCCCGGGGCGCCGCTGATGGCGGCCGGCGAGGTCCTCACCCGCTGCGGCTACCGCTGCGACCTGTGCCTGGCCTACCGGCCCAACGTGGAGCGGGACGACCGGCGCCGGCTGCTGAGCGACGG
>JALOPJ010000151.1 GCA_025453955.1 Candidatus Edwardsiibacteriota bacterium | reverse complement strand
GTCACCGGGTGCAGCTTGACGCTGGCGTTGACGCAGATCCCGGGGAGCCCGGCGTCCTGCTTGCGGTAGCCGTAGAGGTTCGGCGCGGCGGGCTCGTGCAGCGAGAAGGTGCCGCCATCCCGGCCGACGAACCGCGCCGTGACGATGTTGTCGGCGTTGGTGCCGTAGGCGGCGGAGAAGGTCGAGAAGATGCCGGAGCACATGACATTGGCGCAGACCAGGGCGGCGGGCTCGGCGACGTTCGCCCGGAACCCCTGGCGCGACGCGGCCTGCTGCAGTTCGAAGGCGGAAACGCCGGGGCCGACGCGGGCGCACCAGTTGTCGCGGTCGATCTCGATCGCCTTCATCCGGGCCAGGTCGACGACCAGGCCGTCGCTCATCACGAACCCCATCACGCTCGAACCGTTGCCCCGGACCGCATAGGGCATGGCGTGCTCGTTGCACAGCTTGACGATGGCCGCCACCTCGGGCTCGCTGCCCGGGACCGCGGCGTAGCGGGGCATGGTGGGAACGGCGACCGGACAGGGATCGTGCGAATAGGTGACGAGCACCGCGGGATCGTTGGTGGCGAAGGGCGCCCCGGTGATGGCCCGCAGTTCGGCGAGGAAGTCGTCGTCAGCGACCGGCGCCGGCGCACCGCCGCTGGCGCGAAAACGGGCGGCGAGATCCTTCAGCCCCCGCATCACGGCGACGGGCCGCAGCCCGGTGGTGAAGTAGCACTGCTTGTCGCAGATGCCGCAGAGCGAACAGCTGTCGGCCGCCTCCAGCGCCGCCGGCGTCATCGGGATGTCGCCCCGGGCCAGCGCCCGGTAGAGGTCCATCCGTCCCTGCGGGTAGAACAGGACGAAGCCGCGCTCGGGCCCGGAGGCGCACAGGCCGGTCCCCAGGTAGTCGATCTTGCACATGGCGTAGTGCCGGCAGGAGGACGCCGTCCGCAGCAGGGTTTCGTCGTTCATCGCGTCTCGGTCGGTTCGGGGCATCAGGCCGTCAGGCCGTTGCCGCGGTGGGCGGGAGCGCCCGGCGGAAGGCGGCCAGCGGACCCCGCATGTCGCGCATCAGCACCGCGTCCGGCTTGCAGCGCAGCACCATGCCGTCGAGGTACATCATGCTCTTGATCACCGGGTACATGCCGCGCTCGAACACCATGCCGGAATGCACGGCCAGCTTGATGGTGTCCATCATCTTCCTGGTGAGGGAGACCTGGGCCACGGTGGTGTCCGGGAAGTCCCGGTACAGCGCCAGGAACTTCTCCCGGAAGCGCCGGTAGGGGGCGCCGTCCAGGCCGCGCTCGGCCATGGCGTTGATGCGCTCGGCGCAGGCCGGGAAGTCGTACTGGCACAGCGCCTCGAAGAAGCGGAACAGGCCGGTGCGGATGCGGTCGCCGATGCGGCTCAGCGCGCCGGTGTCCACGAAGTACAGCTTCCCCCCGTTGAGGATGATGTTGCCGGGGTGGATGTCGCCGTGGAAGACGCCGGGACCGAAGATGAAGAATCCGTGGATCGCGAACAGCTTCAGCAGCACGTCGTAGGGCAGTTTCCCCTCGTCCAGCAACTCGTCCAGGGTCGGTCCCGCGATGAACTCCGTCACCAGGACCTTTTCTCCCGACAGTTCCCGGTGCACCGCCGGGAAGGCCAGGGCCGAGAGGTCGTAGCGGTCCCGGTACTCGTCGCGCACCCGCCGCAGGACGTCGCCGTGGGCCACCTCGTTGCGCAGGTCGAGCTCGGTCAGCGTGTACTCCTCGATGTGGTCCAGGATGCCGGCCGGGTCGGCCACCTTCCGCAGCTTGGGGTAGAGCAGGATGGCCAGCCCGACCAGCCGCCGCAGGCTGCGCACGTCGCCGGTGAACCGCCGCGCGAAGTCGCCCTTGACCAGCTTGACGACCACGGCGCGGCCGTCCCGCAGCGTGGCCCGGTGCACCTGTCCCACCGAGGCCGAGGCCAGGGGCGAGCGGTCGATCTCGGCGAACGAGCCGCGCCAGCCCGCCGGCGCCCCGGCCAGCAGCCGGTCGATGTCCTCGGGGGGCAGCGACAGCGTCTGGCGGTACAGCTTGGCCAGGTGCCGGCACTTGGCCTCGTCCAGGAAGTCGGCCCGCAGGGCGAAGGTCTGGCCGATCTTGACCGCCAGCAGGCCCTGCCGCTGGATCTTTCCCAGGTCGGGCAGGCCGGGACCGTAGATGCTTCGCATCAGGCCGATGAAACCGAGCCAGTTCATGCGCGTCCGCGATGGATGACGGGTCCACCCGGGTGCCGCACGCGCCGTCCCGGGCTGGTGCCGAAGGGGGTGGTCTTGGTGCTCATCGCTTTCCCGGTTCAGCCGGCGGACGTCCGTTTCAACTCTGCCTCCACCGAGTCCGCCCGGTACTGGAGGTGCATGCCGCGGAAGATCGCCAGTGCAGTGCGGTAGTTGTCGCTCGCCCCTGCGGTGTCTCCGGCCGCGCGCAGCGCGGTCCCGAGGTCGCAGCGGGTCGTCGCCATGTCATACTGTTGACGCATCTCGGTGTACAACACCAAGGCCTCGGTGAACGCGGCCGCCGCCCCGTCATGATCGCCCGCCGCCGCCAGGGCTCGGCCCCTCATCCGCAGGCCCTCCGCGATGCCCTCGCGGTAGTCCATTTCCCGGGAGAGCTCCAGCGCCTTGCCGGCTAGCTCGGCGGCGCGCACGGTGTCGCCGTCGGCCAGAGCCAATTCCGCCAGGCCCGCATTGATGCGGATTACCACCTGCACGTCGTCGATGTCCGCAACGGCGCGCGCAGCCGACAGGATCAGCGACCGCGCCCGGTCGGCCGCCCCCTGCCGCAGCAGGGCCCTGCCAATGGCGCAGCGGTCGACCGCGACATAGTCGGCGTCTCCGATCTCCTCCCGCACCGCCGCCGCCTGCTCCAGCGACCGCAGCGACTGCGGCTGGTCGCCGAGATCGGCGTAGAGCGCCGCCAGGTTCTCCAGGTTATAGGCCTGCCCCTGGCGGTCGCCGATCCGCCGGGAGATCTCCTGCGACACGGCAAAATGCTCCAGCGCCGCGGGGTAGTCGCCGGCCGACTTGTAGAGGAAGCCGATGTTGTGCAGGCTGCAGGCCTCGCCGCCGCGGTCGCCGATCCGCCGGTTGATCTCGAGCGACCGCAGGTGGTGCGACAACGCTTCCGGACGGTCGCCCAGCATGTCGTGGATGAAGCCGATGTTGTTGAGGCTGGTGGCCTGGCCCAGCAGGTCGCCGATCTGCTCCCGGATGGCCAGCGCTTGCCGGTGGTACTCCAGCGACCGGGCATAGTCGCCGCGAACGTCGTGGACGCAGGCGATGTTGTTCAGCGCCAGCGACTCGCCCTTGCGGTCGCCCAGCCGCCGGTAGGCCTCCAGCGCGGCCTCGGTGCGCTCCAGCATCAGGTCGTAGCGGTTGACGAACGAGCAGACCTCGCCGGATTGCGCCAGGCAGTTGGCCTGCTGCTCGGCGGTGCCGCCGGCCCGGGCCAGCCGCAGCGCCCGGTCGATGCCGGCCAGGGCCTCCTCGTTGCGGCCGACCAGGTTGAGCACCGTCGAGCGCTGTTGCAGGACGTTGATCAGCGCGGCGAGGTCGACGGTCCGCGTCGCCGGGCGCGACATCATGGGTCAGTAGATGATCTGCCCGCCGTCGAACACCTGGCCGGAGCGGTTCTCGGTGTACTCGATGAAGATGTTGGAGATGTCGATCCGCAGCTCGGCGGCCAGCGTCTCGGCCACGGTCTGGATGATGGCCGCGATGTCCTTCTTGGACTTGCCCTCGAACGAGATGATCCGCACCAGCGGCGCGTGGGTGCTCTGGGGCTGGGCCCCGACCGAGTAGTTGCCGGTGGCGTAGAGGTGCGGCGCGATGAACTCCCAGGTGGCCCAGACGTGGTTGGGCTGGTAGTTCATCCGCAGGGCCACCGCGGTGCAGACCTTCTTCAGGATGTCCGGCGTCCGCATGTCGTCCTCGTCGAGCGGCAGCGACTTGATGGTGATGATCGGCATA
>JALOPJ010000042.1 GCA_025453955.1 Candidatus Edwardsiibacteriota bacterium | reverse complement strand
TGACCATCCGGCGATCCGACGGGGCGGGCGCCTTGGACCGGTCCCGGCGGCACGCCGATGCCGCGGGAACGCGGGAGGCGGGTGCGTTCGCACCCGCCTCCCGCGCGTTCCGCCTCATCCCGGTCTGCCGAACGGCCGCCGCCGTCACTGGCAGGGCTGCGATCCGATGGCGCTGTGGTCGATCTCGATCCTGGCGTCGCGGCCCGGCAGGTCGCCGTGCGGGACCAGGTTCAGCGCCAGCGCCGCGGCGCCCGCCACCGCCAATGCCACCAATGCTCTCTTCATCGCCGCCTCCCTTCGCACCGCCGGATCACTGCCGGGGAGAGCCATCGACCGCGGCCCGGGCCTGGTCGGCGATCAGGCCGTCGACCACGGCCTTGAACGCGGGCGTGTCCCTGATGCCCTCAAAATCGGGATCGGCGATGATATGGCGGACATCCGTGAAACCGCCCTGCACCGACATGCCGAGGTATTTGGCCGCCGGCGCCACCTTGCCCAGCCGGGCGTAGCAGCAGGCCAGGTTATAAAGGTCGTCGTACTCGGCGCGGCCCGCCTTGATCAGCAGGTGATAGAAGGTCACCGCGTCGTCGTACTTGCGGTTCCAGTAACGGTCCTTGGCGGAAAGTTCCAGCCGTTCGGCCACCGCCGCCAATTGCTGGCGCAGGGACGCCGGTGTCGGCCGGATCTGGACCGGGGCGCCGACACTTTGCGCGTCGCGGGTTCGGACGACGTCGGCCGCCAGCGCCGGCCCGGCCAGCGCCGCGATCGCGATCAGGATGATGGTCGTTTTCATTGTCGTGTCCTTGCATTCGGATGGTTGACGGTGCGGTCGGCCGTACCGGCCGGCCCGTTACAGGGCGAACAGGAGGAACAGGGAACCCAGCACGCTCAGCGGGATCAGCCCGCCCAGGTCGAAGCTGCGGATGAGTGAGTATATCTTCATGGCATGTTCCTTATCTTTTGATCGTTGTTGCTTACGTTGGCGGGGTCCCGCGGGCTCAGATCACCGACATGAACAGCAGGCCGGCCAGCACGCCCAGGGGGATCAAGCCACCCATGTCGATCGATCCCTGTGTCAGCAGCTTTTTCATTTTCCTCACGCTCCTTTCGGTCTTCCGGTTGCAGGTCGTCTGTCCTGCCATTATAATGATGCATCCGTCATGCCAATGAAAGATATGATTTGATCAATCCTTATCATACTGTCATTCAAATTGTTGCGGGATGCGATATCCCGACATCCTGAGTTGCCCGGCACGATCGGATAAAAATAAACCGGCATGGACCAATTTGACCCATCCAGACATGCGCCAAGCCCCGGCTATCAGCCGGGGCTTGGCGCGCCCTGGGTCAACTTCTCTACTGTTCCTTCACTTTCCGTTTCAACGATGACAGCGATATGCCCAGGGCTTTGGCGGCCTGGCTCTTGTTGTTGCTGCAGCGCCGCAGCACCGACATGATATGCTCGTGCTCGACCTGCTCCATGGTCTTGACCGCGCCCCCGGGGGACGCTGTCTGCTCCACCGGCCCGGATGGTTCCCGTCCGGCGACGCTGAGCAGCGCCGAGGGCTGGAACGCCCCGTCCCGGGAAAGCAACAGCGACCGCTCGACGATGTTGCGCAGTTCCCTGATGTTGCCGGGCCAGTCGTAGGCCTCCAACCGTGCCGCTTCCTCCGGATCGATCGCGATCGCCTCCCGGTTGAACAGCTTGAGGAAATGGCGGCAGACCGGCAGGATGTCCTGCGGCCGCTGCCGCAGCGGCGGCACCGCGAACCGGATCACCGACAGGCGGTAATACAGGTCGGCCCGGAATTTTTTCGCGGCGACCGCCTGCTCCAGGTCGGTGTTGGTGGTGGCGATCACGCGGACGTCGACCGGGATCGGCGATTCGCCGCCCACCCGGCGGATCACCTGGCTGTCCAGCACGGTCAGCAGCCGGCTCTGCAGCAGCAGCGGCATGTCGCCGATCTCGTCCAGCACCAGCGTGCCGCCGCTGGCCAGCTCGAACACGCCCTTGCGGTTCTTGACCGCCCCGGTGAAGGCGCCCCGCTCGTGGCCGAACAGCTCGGCCTCGATCAGCGTCTCGGGGATGGCCGAGCAGTTGATCACGATGAACGGCTTGTCGCGGCGCTCGCTGCGGTCGTGGAGGTACCTGGCCACGACGTTCTTGCCGGTGCCGGTCTCTCCGGTGATCAGGGCCGGCGACCGGCTGCCCGTCAGCAGCTCGACCTCTCCCCGCAGCTGGGCCAGGAACGGCGAGGTCCCGACCAGGGCGCTGCCCGCCTGGTCGCGGGCCGTGGCGTAACGGCCCGAATCGACCTCCTGTTCCAGCTCGATGGTGCGGGCGGCGTTCGCCAGCGACAGGTCCAGCTCGCCCAGCTCGAAGGGCTTTGACAGGTAGTCGTAGGCCCCCGCCTTGATGGCCTGCAGCGCGTGCTGGAAGCTGGGATAGGCGGTGATGAAGATGATCTTGAGATCGGCGTTGATCTTCAGCAGCTCGGGGCAGAGGTCGTGCCCCATGATGTCGGGCAGGTTCTCGTCCTGCAGCACGATGTGGTACCATTTCTCGCGGAACAGCTGGAGCGCGTCCTTGCCGGTGTGCGCCACGTCGACCTGGTGCCCCTTGCGCCGCAGGTAGTCGCGGACCGACAGGCAGAAGTTCTTGTCATCGTCGACGACCAGGATGCTCAGCTGTGCCATGGCGCTCCGTCCCCCGCTGTGTTTCCGTTCATGGTGCCCCCTCCGGCGGCGCGGCCGCGGGCAATACGACGGCGACGCTGGTGCCATCACCGGCGCGGCTGTCGACCTCGAGCTGGCCGTCCATCGCCATCACCAGCTTCTGGCAGATCACCATCCCCAGCCCGGTGCCGCCGGCCTTGGTGGTGTAGAACGGCTTGAAGGCGTTGCGCCGCACCTCGTCGCTCATGCCGCGGCCGTTGTCCTCGATCACCAGCCGGTGGCGGTCCCCGCCGGGCAGGGCGCGGATGGCGATGGCCGGCCGGTCCCGCCCCTCCAGGGCCGCGAAGGCATTGGTCATCAGGTTGACCACCACCTGGTAGAGGGCGCGGCGGTCGGCCAGCACCCAGCAGCCGCCGGCCGGGAAATCGTAGCGGAAGGCGATGCTGGCCCGCTTGAAATCCGGCTCGATGGTGGGCATCAGGTCGCGGAAGAATCCGGCCAGCTCGACCATCTCCAGCGACAGGTTCTCGAACATGCTGAAGCTGTGCAGCACCTTGAGCAGGGCCTCCAGCCGGCCGACGTCGGCGACCACCCGGTCGATGTACTCCAGCCGGGTGGCGTCGTCCAGGCCCTCGTAGCCCTGCCGCAGGATGCTGGTGGTCATCTTGATGGCGTTGACCGGGTTGCCCAGCTCGTGGCGCACGCCGGAGAAGATGAACCCGATGTTGTTCATGGTGGTGGCCACCTCGGCGATCGACTGCAGCCGCCTGGTCTCGGTGACGTCGCGCACCACCACCAGGTAGCTGATGGGCTCGTCCCGCTGATTCTTGACCACCGAGGCCACCAGCTCCTGCTCGTAGGCCGTGCCGTCCTTGCGCATCGAGCTCTTGGAACCGTGCCACACGCCGTCGACGGCCACCCGTTCCCACACCCGCTTCCAGAATTCCCCGAACTCCCGGGTCAGCATCTGCTGGGGGACGGCATTGTTCCGCCCCATCAGCTCCTCGCGGCTGAAGCCGGTGATCCGCTCCAGGGCCGGGTTGGCGTAGATCAGGTGGTCGGAGGTGTCGTAGATCATCACGCCCTCCTCCATCTGCTCGACGGCCTCGACCATCAGCGCGGTCCTCTCCTCGGCCCGGCGCACCTCGGTGACGTCCTTGAGGATGAACACCGAGCCGTCCAGCGCACCGCCGTCGCCCAGGATCGGATCGAAGGTCAGGCTCAGCCGGCGCTCGCCGTCCCGCAGCTCCCGGCCGATCCGCCGGCGCTGCCGCCGCAGGTTCTCCATGAACTCGCCGCCCCGGTCCCCGTCCAATCCGGGCAGCAGCGAGCAGCAGGGCCGGCCCACGATGTCGCCGCAGGCCCGGGCCAGCAGCGTGCCCAGCGCCGCGTTGCACCGCAGCACCGATCCGGCCGGGTCGAGCAGGGCGATGCCGTCGTTGATGGCGTCGAAGGTGGTCTGCCACTGCTGGGCCAGGGTCCGCACCGCCGACCCGGCCCGTTTCAGCTCGGTGACGTCGACGGTGAACTCCGCCGCCATCCACGCGCCGGCCTCGTCCTGGAACGGCACGATGTGCACCTGCACCGCGCGCCGGGGATCCGGGGCGAACGACTCCTCCAGCACCACCGGCTTCCCGCCCCGGATGGCATCGCGGATCCGGCAGGGATCGCAGGGCTCGTCGCGCCGCTCGAAGTAACGGTGGCAGGGCCGGCCGTCGACCGGGCCGTAGACGCGCTCCCAGCTGGGGCTGATGTACTTGATCTCGTAATCGTCGCCGATCACCGCCACCGCGGTGCGGGTGGCGTCCAGCACGTACTCCAGCTGGTGCTTGAAGCGCCGCAGCTCGCCCTCGGTCCGCTTGCGGCCGGTGACGTCCCGGGCGATGGTCTGCACCAGCAGCCGGCCGCGGTGGCGGAACGAGCGCGACTTGACTTCGACATGGATCACCCCGCCGTCGGGCCGCACCAGCTTCTCCTCCACCAGCGGTGCCTCGGCCTCGCCGCCGTAGAGCGTCTCGGAGCGCTGCTCCAGCAGGGCCCGCGAGTCGGGGTGGGCGAATTCCCGCAGCCTGCGGCCGCGCAGCTCCCCGGCGTCGGCCACCCCGAACAGCGCCGCGGCCGCGGCGTTGGCCTCGACGATGGCGCCCTGTTCGCTGATGTAGACGGCGTCGGGCGACATCGCCAGCAGCATCCGGTAGCGCTCCTCGCTCTCGCGCAGGGCCTCCTCGCCGCGCTTGCGCTCGGTGATGTCGCGGGCCACGCCGATCACGGCGCTGGGGACGCCGGCGGCGTCCGGCAGCGCGGCGATGCTGAGCTCGATGTCCAGCGCCCGCCCCCCGGGCAGCGACAGCCGCTGCTCCCGGCCGCGCAGGGCCGCGCCCCGTTCCAGCAGGGCCGCCCGTCCGGCCGCCTCGCCCGGCGCGAACAGGGCGAAGGCGTCGCGGCCCAGCAGGTCGTCCTTCGAGGCCAGGCCCAGCAGCCGCGGCGCCTCGTCGTTGCAGGAGACGATGGCGCCGTCGCGGCCGGCGATGAACACGGCGTCGGGAGAGATCTCGAACAGGCGGCGGTAGCGCTGGTCGCCGTCGATCAGGGTCTGGACCTTCTGCCGCTTGAGGCCGGCGTCCAGCAGCAGCAGCGCCAGCTCGTCCCCGCGCGCCCGGAAGGCGTAGGCCTCCAGCAGCGTCCCCAGCCGCGTCGAGCGGCCGTCGAACTGGCAGGGCCGGCCGCTGGCGCGCACTTCCGCCAGCACCGCCCGCCACTCGGTCGCCGGCAGGTCGGGCAGCAGCTCGAACAGCTCGGCCCCGACCGCCGCCTGACGGGGGACCTCGGTCAGCCGCTCGAACACGGCGTTGACCTCGAGCACCCGGTATCCGTCGCCCCCGGCCCGCAGCAGCGCGAAGGCCAGCGGGACGTCGTAGTTGGGCGGCCTGCGGTCCACCGCCGCGGCCATCGGCCGCGCTGTCGCCGCCGCCACCTTACCGGCGGACCGCACCGATGTCCTCCTCCGTGCCATGGCCATTACATATCATAAATCGCGGCGAAAGTCAACGGCGAACGCGGCCCGGCCCGCGCTGGCGCCCGCGCCTCACAGCCCGCCCAGGCAGATCAGCGCGATCAGCAGCAGGGCGGCGGCGGCGCCGGCCGACAGCGCCAGGTACAGCCGCACCCAGAAGCGGTCGGTGCCGGTCGCGGCCCGGGCTGGTGGGATCCTCATTTCCATGCCTCCACCATGACGAATTGCTGGATATCCCCTGCTATTGGGAACGGCTGGGCCGGATTGTCGGCCCACGGGGCCTCGGCGACCGCGTCGATCGTCGCATCCCGGAAGCCGGCCGCCGCCAGCAGCAGACGCATCCCGTTCCGCTCCAGCGACTGGTGGAACCCGTAGATCCTCCCCAGCTGGAAACTGCGGCTGGCGGGATCGAACATCCGGTGCGCCAGCAACAGCCGCCCGCCTGGCTTGAGGGCCCGGCGCATCTCGGCCAGGAAGGCGGCCGAGCCGCGGACCGAGATCAGGCCGTTGTTGGAGGTGACGGCATCGAACACGCCGTCGCGGAAGGCGAACCGCCGGGCATCGCTGGCCACCGCCCGGAACCAGCGGTCGGGGAATTTCCGCTCCACGCGGCCGCGCAGCCAGCCCAGCACCAGCGGGTCGATGTCGACGGCCACCACGGCCGGCCGCATCGCCGCCGCCAGCAGCGCCGGCAGCAACCCGCCCAGCCCGACGGCGACGTCGGCGACCAGCCCGGAGATCCCGCCGGTCCGCCGCGCCACCGCGGCCCGCATGGCCTCGACCGCCGCGGCGGTCTCCGGATTGAAGAACCTGCGGCGCAGTTCCAGCAGGTTCTCGACCTTGCCGGCCTCGAAATCGGCCCTCCGCCAGCGGGCGCGGCGCTGGCCGGTCCGCGCGTCCACCAGGTCCGGCACGCCGTCGACGGAGGAATAGCCGCGGCCGCAGTCCCGGCAGCGCAGGCCGTCTCCGATGGCGCCCCGGCACACGGGGCAGCGCACGATATCGAGGACGTCGCAGATCATGGTGTGTCGAACGTGACCGGGAACGGCGCCGCCTCCAGCAGGCGGGCCGCGGTTTCCAGGTACCCGGCGGCGACCGGCAGCAGGCCGCGGTCCCCGGCACGGCCGCCGGTGCTGATGACGTAGCGATCCGGCCGCACGTCCAGCACAAGGCCGACCAGCCCCGTCAGGTTGACCTCGGTGTCGTTGACGCCGCGGACGAACAGCGTGTCGACCTCCAGCATGCCGCAGTAGGCCTTGCGCAGCAGGCGCAGCCCGATCAGCACCTGCTCCAGCGATACGGCGCGGTGCGGCCGGTCGATCCGCCGGTAATCGTCGTCGATGCAGGCGTTGAGCGAGACCCGGACGGCGTTGCAGAGCCCCAGTTCGCGCCGCACGGCCGCATCCCCCAGCAGCGAGCCGTTGCTGCGGACGCCGATCCGGACGTTGGGCATCCGATGGCGCAGGCAGCAGGTCAGCTCGCCCAGCCGCGCATAGAGCGACGGTTCGCCGCCGCAGTCGAACCAGACGCCGTCCGGCGCGCCGTGGACTCCCGCCCAGGCGTCGACCGCCGCCAGCACCGCCGGCAGCGGGAAGAACTCGGCCCGATCCACCGTCAGCCGCTCGGTCGGGCCGCACGGGCAGTGGCGGCAGGCGTGCGAGCACACGGCGCGCGGGACCGGGTTGACGGAGATTTCCCGTCCGAAACGGCCCCGCTCGCGCACTGCGGTCACGAACGGAGCCCCGACGGCCGCACCGTTCATCACTGCCGGCCCCCTTTCGACGACCGCTGCCTGATCCATCATCGTGCTACGCATCATCCGCTCCATCACCTCATGCTCCCATGACCGTACTCATGCAATCGCGATGCCAGCGAGGCGATGGCGTCCGATGCGGACCCGTTCCCGATGGGAACACACTGCCGGACTATCGTTTGCGCGCCGGGTGCGGATCGCGGCGTTCCCGGCGCCCTGGCGGACTGCCGCGTCCGACCGGCCCAGAATGGACCGCTCCTGCCCGCCTCTGGTCCACAGCCGCGGATGCAAGGCCACCGGCCTTCCTTTTACAAGAAATGAGGAAGCGGCCGCTGGCGCGGCCGCTTCCGGCACCGTCCCTCCTCTGCCGGCGTCATCCCTCCGGGACCACGGGCTGCGCCTGCACCGCCCGGGCGGTCCCCTGCGAGGCCCGGACCACGTGCATCTTGAGGGCCTGCAGTCCGTCCTGCTCCTGCAGCTCGTTGCGCTTGACCGCCTTGGTCAGCTCGAACTCGAAGACGATCTCGCGGCTCGGCAGGTCGGCCAGCGGAAAGTTATTGGGCAGTTCCGAGACGTGGAAGAACACCGATTGGTACGGCGAACCGGGCTTGCGAGAGTCCACGTCCCACAGGTTGTCGCCGATCCTGCCCATGAACCGCAGGAAGCCGTAGCCCTTGTCGGACTTGAAATAGTAGCAGACGCCCCGCACCCGCGAGCCGATCTCGCCCCACTTGGGGCCGCGCTCCAGCGGCGGCAGCAGCCCCGGCACCAGGTAGCCCGAGGTGAACATGTCCGCGGAACGGCGCAGGTCGGCGGAGACGTTGTCGAAGGCCACCACCTCGACCCGACAGCCGCGGTTCTGCAGGGCGTGCACCACCTGGACGAAGTCGCCGTCGCCGGTGGCCAGCACCACCCGGTCCAGGTTCTGCGACTGCTGCAGCGCGTCCACGGCCAGGTCCATGTCGGCGTTCGATTTGCCGATGCGGCCGCCGCGGTCGTCGGCGTACCACTTGACGTTCTTGACGATCACCTTGAAACCCTGCTCCCGCAGCATGTCGTGGAATCCCCGCTGGCCGTCGCGGTAGGATTGGTCGTCGCGGGCCCGCTCGGCGTCGTGCACCACGTAGGCGTTGAGTCGCAGCGGGCTGGCGTCCCCGCGGCAGGCGAACTCCCGCAGGATGTTGTAGTGCATGCCGTAGCCGCCGTTCTGGGCGATGTTGGCGACGTCGATGTACACGCCGACCCGGAGGCTCTGCTGGTTGGATGGCATCCCGGCTCCTGTGCTGTTGCGGTTGACGGTCCGGTCCGTCGGATGGGACGAACCCCGGCATGTATTATAGTTGCAGCCGCCGCCAATGTCAAGCGCTCGGCGAACATTGACCGCCCGATTCCGGGGAGGGCGTCCGTGGCAACACCTCCCTTGACACCGGCCCGCGGACACCGTATAGTTACATGTGCGCACATGCCATTCCACCCATGCGGGAGATCCCATGAGCGATCATACCATCTCACCGGCCAAGACGGGCCGGAACGGACGGCGCCAGGCCGCGGTGGAGATCATCGATTTTCGCCCGTCGCTGAAAAGACATTTCAAGGCCCTGAACCTGGAGTGGCTGCGGGCGTTCTTCTCGGTGGAACGCGCCGACCTGGCGGTGCTGGACCATCCGGAACGCGAGATCATCGCCCGGGGCGGCGTCGTCCTGTTCGCCCGTTCCGGCGGCAGGATCGTCGGGACCTGCGCAATCGTTCCCCGAGGGGGAAAAGCCTTCGAGCTGATCAAGATGGCAGTGGCCCCGGATCACCGGGGGCTGGGGATCGGAAAACTGCTGTGTCTGGCCGCCCTGACCAGGGCCGGGGAGCTGGGGGCCGCCGAACTGGTGGCCAGGACCAGCCCAAAGCTGGAAGCGGCGAACCGGCTGTACCGCTCGCTGGGTTTCGTCCCTGCGGGCGATGACCAGTCCGGGGATTACCGGCGGCCGACCATCGTGCTGAGATATCCATTGCGCAGACCCCGGCACGCCCATCCGGGCATTAAACCGTCGATCTGACGGCGCAAACGGGCCGGATAGGTTCGATGAGCGCAGCGAGTCCCAGCCGAAGCACTTGTACTCACATCAACAACCGGGCCATATTGGATCGGCCAAGATGGCCCGGTTTATGTTTATCACCTGTCTTCTGGTTTCAGTCGCCCCATTGGTACTGACAATACGATCTTTCAACCATCTGCGACGCAGCATATAGGACGATTTATGATCTGATCGATGGTCGGGCATGCCGCTTGCATAATACTCCAAACAAGAAGCCCTTTTGATACGTAGTATTGCGGTAGCCCCACCACCAATCATCCACGAAGGAGTGCCCATGTCCACAATCGTCAGACGTGCAACGGTCGCCCTGCTGATGACCCTGCTGACCGCCGGTATAATGCAGGCCCAGGCGCCCGCCGAAAAGAGCATCGAACTGCGCCGGGCCGGGACCGCTCCGACGATCGACGGCGTCATCGAGGATCTCTGGCTGTCCGGCGACTCGGCGACCGGCTTCGTCCAGCACTCGCCCTACGAAAAGACCGATCCCACAGAGCGCACTGTAGTGTACCTGCTGCAGGACGAGGAGAACCTCTACGTCGCATTCCGGTGCTGGGCCCAGAAGCACCCGCCGGTGGCCTGCCTCACCAAGGACGAGGACTACGTCACCGTAAAGTTCGACCCCTTCGGCAGCCGCACCAACGGGTACTTCTTTCTGGTGTTCGGCAGCGGCCTGTTCTGGGACGGGCTGATCATGGACGACGGCCGCACCCAGGACCAATCCTGGGAAGGCGTCTGGCAGAACGCCGTCAAGCTGTACCCCGACCGGATGGAGGTGGAGATGCGGATCCCCTTCAAGACGCTGCGCTACAAGAAGGGGCTGGGCGATTGGACCGTCCAGTTCGCCCGCCACATCGCCACCAGCTTCGAGGACGACTACTGGACCGAGGTCAACCAGAAGGATGGGGATATGGTCTCCCGCTGGGGAACGCTGACGGGGGTCGCTCCGCAGTCATCGGGCTATTACTTCGAGCTGTTCCCAGAGGGATTCGTCCGCTACGAGCAATACCGGGGCCAGGCCGACGAGGTGAAGCCCAAGGCCAGCCTCACCGTCAAGTGGGACGTCACGCCCCAGACCACGCTCAACGCGACGGCGTATCCCGATTTCGCCCAGATCGAGTCCGACCCATCGTCGATCAACCTGTCACGCTACCCGACTTTCCTGCAGGAGCTGCGGCCGTTCTTCGTCGAGGGCCAGGACGTGTTCCGGCTGTCGAGCTTCAATGACGGCGGCTGGTTCCAGCCGCTCAACATCTTCTACTCCCGTCGGGTGGGCCGGGCCGTGGACGGCCAGTCGGTGCCGATCGTGGGCGGCCTGAAGCTGACCCACAAGACGCCGTCCCTGAGCGTCGGCGGGCTGGCCGCCTACACCGACCGCTACGAGTACGAGCATTTCGGCATCGACGCCACCGAGCCGGCCAAGCGGTTCGGCGTGTTCCGGGTCAAGCAGCGGGTGCTGGAGAACTCGGACATCGGGCTGCTGGCCAGCGCCATGTCCCTGGACGACACGACGTACAACTACGCCGTCGGGATGGAGAACGTGTTCCGGATGGGCAACCGTCAACTGATCCTGCAGGCGGCCCGCAGCGATCGCGACGGCAAGCGCGGCTGGGCCGTGTCGTCCGGGTTCAGGGGATTCTTCGGGCAGTTCATGACCATGGCGTCCTACGAGGCGGTGGGCGACTCGTTCGACGTCTCCGACATCGGCTACGTGCCGTGGTCCGGCCGCCAGCGCTGGATGGCGATGAGCGGCCCGTTCTGGACGTACCGCTCCGGACCGCTGCGCAACTTCTACATCGCGCCGGGCATCAACCGCACGCGCCAGCCCGGCACGCCGGCCTGGTCGACCACCGGCTACGTCGTGGTCAACCCCACCTTCCGCAACAACATGGGCGCGAACCTCGAGCTGGACTACGGCCGCAACTACGAACAGGTGTACGACCTCGCGACGATGCGGGACACCACGCTGCGGTACACCTACCGCGGCCTTGAGTTCAACTTCTGGGGCCTGCTGATGGGGAACAACATCAACGGCGGCTGCAACTACAACTACAGCCTGAATTACCGCAACGGATTCTTCAACCCCTTCCTGGCCTATCAGGGCTTCAACTGGCTCACCGCAAGCTACTCGATCACCCCGCCGTGGTCCGTCACCATGAGCGTCAACGCGGTGCTCGAGTGGGATGCGGACAACGAGCCGCTGGCGATGACCACCGTGCTGCGGCCGCGCAGCGACTATCGGATCACGCCGTACATGACCCTGTCGGCGTTCAACGAGCTGGTGCTGTCGGCACCGCAGCACCATCCCACGCTGTCCAAGCTCCAGACCAACCGGGCGGGGATGATCTACTCGTGGAACTTCCGGCCCAAGAGCTGGCTGTACGTTGCGATCAACGATTTCTCGGCGCTGGAGCCGGCGATCGACGACGGCGGGCTGTGGCAGGAACGGATGCGCCACCAGTACCTGATCAGCGCAGTCAAGGTCAAGTACCTGCTGTATTTCTGAGGTCACGGGCCGCAGGCAACCGAACCCAACGGGAGCATTCACGATGCGATCTGGCAAACTGACCAGGGCGGGCATCCTCGCCGCGCTGCGCGGCGCCCTCGAGCCCAAATCGTACATCATGGCCATGTGGGAGGGCGGCGCCGCGGCCTTCGGCCGGGTGGACCGCTGGTCGGACATCGACCTGATGGTGGCGGCCAAGCCCGGCGCCACGAAACGGGCGGCCGGCGACATCGAGCGCGTCCTGCGGCGGCTGTCGCCCTTCTCGGCGCGGCTGCCGGCCCAGCACCCCAACTGGCCGGACATGATCCACACCTTCTACAAGCTGCGCGACGCCGACGAGTACCTGATGGTGGACGTGGCGGTGATGCCCCACGACAGCCGGGACAAGCTGCTGGAACCGGAGATCCACGGGGTGCCGCTGGTCCATTTCGACAAGGCGCGGATCTGCCGCCCCGCGCGGCTCGACCGCGCCGCGTTCCGCAAGGGACTCGAACAGCGGCGCGACCGCCAGGCCGCGATGTTCGAGGTGGCCGGGAACTTCGTCCGCAAGGAGCTCAATCGCGGCAACCCCATCGAGGCCGCCTACAACTACCAGATGATCCTGGACCTGCTGGTGGAGGCGCTGCGGATGAGGCATGGGCCCCACCACTACAACTTCCGGGGGCGGTACGTCCATTACGAGCTGCCGGCGCCGGTGCTGCGGCGGCTCCAGCCGCTGTTCTTCGTCAAGGGCGCCGCCGACCTGGGGCGCAAGGAGCGGCGGGTCAGGCAGTGGTTCCGGGAACTCACCGCTTCATGATCCCAGACCATGACCGCATTCATCCCCGACCCAACACGGAGAACGACGATGCGACGACCGACCGCCGCCAGCCTCTGGCGGAGAGAGCTGGCGCGGGAACTGGTCCGGTCCTATGCCCGCCGGCCCGGCGTCGAGATGGTCCTGCTGGGAGGCTCCCCGGCCCGCGGCTGGGCCGACCGGTACTCCGACCTGGACATCGCGCTCTACTGGCGCAAGCTCGATGCGTCGTGGATCAGATCGCGCCCGCTGGAACGGGCCGGGGCGAAGTTCGTCACGCTGCTGGACATGCCCGAGCACCGGGCGATGCTGGAGATCTACACCCTGGGCGGGCTGATCGTCGAGCTGGGCCACGCCACCACCGCCTCGCTGCGGCGGGAGATCGCCGGGGTGACCAAGCAGCACCGCGCGGATCCGGCGGCCATCAATTCCCTCGGCGGGTTCCTGGACGCGCTGCCGCTGCACGGACAGGAGCGCTACCGTGCCATCGTCTCCGGCCTGCCGCCCTATCCCGACGCGCTGGCCCGCAAGGTGGTGGAGCGCAACGCCGCCTTCTTCTGGAAGGGCTGCCTGCGGCACCAGGGGCTGTCCCGCGGCGAGTCGGTGTTCGTCTGCGACGGCATCTGCGCCATGATCAAGCGGTTGGTGGCGATCCTGGCCGCGCTCAACCGGTTGTACTTCTGGCCGGGCGAGCCGCGCTGGATCGACCGCTGGGCGGTGCGGATGAAGATCTATCCTCAGGACCTTTGGCCGCGGCTGAGGCGGATGATGGAAGGCGACCGGGCGAGGGCCTTGGCGGACCTGGAGGTGCTGATCGCCGAGGTGCTGGCGCTGGTGAAAAAGCACATGCCCGAGGCCGACCTGTCGCGGGTGCGGCAGTTCGAGGGACTGGAGGTGCGGGCCACGGAGCGTCCCCCGTCATTCGGTTGGCAACGCACGCACAGCACCAAAACGTAGGAGGATCAAGGGATGAAACGGTTGGTCATGCTGCTGTCAGTGGTGGCTATTGGTGTGTGCGTTGCACAAGCCGCTCCCATTCACGACGCGGCCGCACAGGGCGATCTGGCCGCGGTCAAGCGGCTGGCGAAGGCCGATCCCG
>JALOPJ010000150.1 GCA_025453955.1 Candidatus Edwardsiibacteriota bacterium | reverse complement strand
GGTACACCGGGGCCGGCGGCGTCGAGCACGCCACCTCGCTGTTGGCCGCGTAGCCGCAGGCCTGGCACGCCGCGCAGCTGTCCTCGCCCGATGGCGACGGCAGCATGAACTCCTGCGAGCCGCTGCCGCCCATCAGCCCCGAGGACGCGCCCACGATGAAGAACTTCAGGCCGCAGCGGTTGAAGATCCGGACGTAGGCCTCCTTCATCGCCAGGTAGGACGCGTCCAGCCCGGCCTGGTCCCGGTCCATGCTGTAGGCGTCCTTCATGGTGAAGTGCCGCACCCGCAGCACGCCCGAGCGCGGCCGCGGCTCGTCGCGGAACTTGACCTGCAGCTGGTACCAGTTCTGGGGCAGGTCGCGGTAGGACAGCTTCTGGGCGCGGGCCAGGTCGGTGATCACCTCCTCGTGGGTGGGGCACAGCGCGTAGTCCCGCTGCTTGCGGTCCTTCAGCCGGAACATCTCGTCGCCGAAGTCGGTCCAGCGGCCGGTTTCCTGCCAGACCTCGGCCGGGCACAGCGCCGGCAGGTAGATCTCCTGGGCGCCGGCGCGGTCCATCTCCTCGCGCACGATGGCCGTCACCTTCAGCATCACCTTCCAGCCCAGCGGCAGGTACTCGTAGACGCCGGCGGTCAGCTGGCGCACCATGCCGGACCGCAGCATCAGCTTGTGGCTGATCATCTCGGCCTCGGACGGGTCCTCTTTCAACGTGGGGATGAACGCTTTGCTCCAACGCACGATGCAACTCCGATCATAGTGTTCAGTGGGCTGAGATGTCCTCGATGCGACTCGCGGCCGGGCCGCCGCTAAAACCGGTAGGCGAGACCGAGATATGTGCTGGCGGCCAGTGCCCCTTGCACCGAGTACTCGTTGGGCTTCCAATCAGCGTGCGCATCAACCAGGACATTGTCACGATCGTAGCGTTCATTACACTCCTTCCGGAGTATCATCGCGAACACCAGCGGGCTGCAGCCGATCTCGGCAGTCAGTCGCCGGCCCCATACCGTCAGCACGCGTCGCACCGCCGCATCAATCGATAGGGAAAGGTCATATCGGTGTGACCATGTTTTCAGCCATCCGTCGGGGTACATTCCCGCTGCCCGGGACCCGTGATCATATCCCAAGCGCGGTCCGGCACCCAGATACAGATCGCAGAATTTTCCCGCAGTGGCGCGATGTTTGATGCTGGTCAACGCGGCGAAGCCGCTTTCGATATCCCACCTCTCGCCGTAGGGTCGCCGTCGGTAGTACCCGCCGAGGCCGAGGTCCAGCAGCCATACCGGCCCGGGAAGCCAGCCCACCGTCACGGTGCCCGGGAAGTCGTTCAGCCCGGTCGTTCGCACGCCGATCTCCCAGCGGCGGCATCCGCGATCCTTTCCGCTGCGCGCGTGACGATCGGTCGCGCAGCCCACGACGACCGTGACCGTGGTGTCCGCGCCGTCCCGTTCGGTGGTGACCGTCACGGTGGCCGCCCCGGCTGCGTCGTCCTGGACCTCGACCTGCACCGTGACCGAGTCCGGTTTCGCGCCGTTTCATGGCATCCCTTTCATCGTTGGTCCCCTGTTCACCATTCCCCATTACCCGGTCCCGATTCACCATTCACGCTTCACGGCTCACGGTTTCCCGTACCGCTCGACGATGGTCTTGATCAGGTCCGTGGTCGATCGGCCCGGCGTCAGCTCGATGGGCAGGACCTTCCCGCCGTTCTTCAGCACCGTTTCCGCGCCGACGATCTGCTCGACCGAATAGTCCGCGCCCTTGACGAGGATGTCGGGGACCAGTGATTCTATCAACCGTTGCGGCGTGTCCTCGTCGAACAGCACGACGTGGTCCACGCAGGCCAGCGCCGACAGCACCGCCGCCCGGTCCCCCTGCGGGCACAGCGGCCGCCGCTCGCCCTTGATCCGTTTGACCGAGGCGTCGCTGTTGAGGCCCACCACCAGGACGTCGCCCAGCGCCCGGGCCTGCTCCAGGTACTCGACGTGGCCGCGGTGCAGCAGGTCGAACACGCCGTTGGTGAAGACGACGGTCCGGCCGGTGGCCCGCGCTCGCAGCGCCACCAGCGCCTTCAGGTCGATCAGCTTGTCGGGCATCGGTGGTACTCCACAACGTTCAGCTTGCCGGCCTCCAGGGTCTGCACCGCCATGGTGTCCTTGCCGGCGTCCTTGGCCCCGTACATCAGGCCGTCGGCCGTCCCGATGGCCTCGTCGGCTGACTCGGGCGGGCGCTCGAACGCGGCCACCCCGATGCTGATGCGGACCGGGGTCGGGTGGACCCGCATCACCCCGCAGAACCGCTGCTGCAGCCGGGCCATCACTTCCCGGGCCTGCGTGCCGCCGGTCTCGGGCAGCAGCACCGCGAACTCGTCCCCGCCGATCCGGGCGACGGTGTCGGTGGCCCGCAGGCCGACCCCGAGGAGGGCGGCGGCGACCTTCAGCAGCTCGTCGCCGGCGCCGTGGCCGAAGCGGTCGTTCACCGACTTGAAGTCGTCGAGGTCGATGTAGGCCAGCGACAGCGGGCGGCCGTAGCGCCGGGCCCGGTCGATCTCGCCGTCCAGCAGCTCCCGGAAGGCCCGTGTATTGGCGATCCCGGTGAGGGGGTCCTGGCGGGCCAGCTGCTGTTCCCGGGTCATCATCCGGCGCAGCGCCGCCAGGGCGTAATTGACCACTACGAATTCGGCGAACCGGGCCGCGGCGTTCCAGTAGGGGATCAGCGGGTGGCCGAAGGCCCCGGGCGCGTAGAGGTCCGCCAGCAGCGGCAACCCCGCAGACAATGCAGAAATCACCAGCCCCCACGGCGTCCCCGCGTACCAGGCCACCAGTACGATCGGCAACAGGTAGAAGGTGGTGAAGACCACCTCCGTCCCGGTGAGCAGGTCGAGCAGCTCGATCAGCAGGGACAGCGCCAGCCCGATGGCGACGATCCCCTCGCGGGAGCGCCGGCCCAGGAACGCGAACGTACGCGTCAACACCGCCGGGGGCCCTCCTTCCCGGCCAGCGCGGCGACGTTGCGCAGGATGGCCTCGGCCCCGGCCCGCCGGTCGGGGATGCCCGCCAGCAGGGCGTCGGGGTCCAGCCCCAGCCCGACCAGCTTCTCCCTCTCGTCCGCGACGCTGCGGCGCGCCGCGGGGGCGTCGAACTCGGCGTGGAACTGCACGCCGACGATCGGCGCCCGGCGGTGGGCCATGGCCTGGACGGCGCAGTGCCGGGAGCGGGCCAGGACCTCGAAGCCGTCGGGCAGCCGCGTCACCTCGTCGTAGTGCGACGACATCACCAGGAACGGGTTGGGCAGGCCGTCGAAGACCGGGTGCGGCTGGACGATCTCGACCGGACCGAACCCGATCTCCGGCACCGCGGCCCGGCCCACGGCGTCCCGGCCGGCCAGCGCCCGCGCGATCAGCTGGTGGCCGTAGCACACGCCGAACAGCGGCAGGCCGCGCTGGCAGCGGGCCCGGGTAAAATCCTCGAGCGGGGGCAGCCAGGGGTAGTCGCTCGTGATCGAGTGCGCCGAGCCGGTCAGCACCACCAGGCCCTCCGCGCCGGGGTCGGGCAGGGGATCGGCGAAGGCGTTGAGGCAACGCGTGTCGTGTTCCGGGCCGAAGTCCCGCTCGAAGTCGGGGTAGCAGTCCTGCTTGACGCTGATGTCGATGACGTGGATGCGGATGGTCCTAATCCTTATGTATTGTCACCCCGAGAACGCTCCCCGCCTCGCACGCCGAGGGGTCATCCTTCGATCCGTCAGGCATGGCGCAATCTCAGGATGACGGAACGGTCCTCTGTGCCTCTGTGTCTCTGTGGCCGGTCAGACGGCCTTGCCCAGGATCCGGTTGAGCCGCTTGACGAAGCCGGCCGGGTCCTTCAGCTCCACGCCCTCCACCAGCATCGCCTGCTCCAGCAGCAGGTGGCTGATGTCGTCGATGGTCTCCCGGTCCTCGCTGGCCTCGATCCGCTTGATGATGGCGTGGTCGGGGTTGACCTCCAGGATCGGCTTGAAACCGGCCGGGTCCTTCTGGCCCAGCATCTTCAGGATGTGCTGCATGCCGATGGTGGGGTCCTGCCCGTCGGCCACGATGCAGGAGGGCGAGTCCGACAGCCGCACGCTGGCCCGCACGTCCTTGACGGCGTCGCCCAGCGCGGCCCTGATCTTCTCGACGACGGGCTGGCCCTCCTGCTCCCTGGCCTTGTCGGCGTCGGTCTTGAGGTCGTCGGCCGCGTCCGAGCGGTTGAGCGACTTCAGCTCGAAGTCCTTGTACTTCGTGATGGCGGTGACCGCGATCTCGTCGATCTCGTCGTCCATCAGCAGGACCTCGACGTCCTTCTGGCGGTACAGCTCCAGCAGCGGCGAGTTCCGCAGCGCGGCCTCGCTGCGGCCGGTGACGTAGTAGATCGATTTCTGGTCCGGCTTCATCCGCTGCACGTACTCGAACAGCGAGGTCAGGCCGTCGGCCTTGGTCGACCGGTACAGCACCAGCTCCTGCAACGGCTCCCGGTTGGCGAAGTCCTGGTACAGCCCCTCCTTCAGCGGGACGTGGTACTCCGCGTAGAATTGCTCGTACTTCGGCCGGTCCTTCGTCCTGAGGTCCTCCAGCTCCGACAGCACCCGCTTCACCGACGACTGCTTGATCTTGACCAGCACCATGTTGTGCTGCAGCATCTCGCGCGAGACGTTGAGCGGCAGGTCCTCGGAATCGATCACCCCGCGCAGGAAGCGCAGCCAGGTGGGCATCAGCTCCTTCTCGTCGTCGGTGATGAACACCCGCTTGACGTAGAGCTTGACGCCGGCCCGGTAGTCCATCCGGAACATGTCGAACGGCGCCTTCCTGGGCACGTAGAACAGCGTCGAGTACTCCAGCTTGCCCTCGGCCTGGGTGTGGAGGTACAACAGCGGGTCCTCGGTATCGTGCGACAGGGTCTTGTAGAACTCGTGGTAATCCTCGTCCTTGAGGGTGCGCTTGGGCTGGCGCCACAGGGCCGAGGCGGCGTTGATCTGGGAGACCTTGGCCTCCTTTTTCTCCTTTTTCCCGTCGACCTCCTCCACCTCCTCGTAGTGCAGGAAGATCGGGAAGGGCACGTGGTTGGAGTACTTCTTGACGATGTCCTCGATCTGCCAGCGCGAGGCGTACTCCCGGCCCTCGTCGTTGAGGTGCAGGGTGACCGTGGTGCCCTGGCCGTCCCGCGCCGCGTCCGCGATCTCGTACTCGCCCTGGCCGTCGCTCGACCACTTCCAGGCCTTGTCCTCGCCGGCTTTGCGGGAGACCACCTCGATCCGGTCCGCCACCATGAAGGCCGAGTAGAACCCCACGCCGAACTGGCCGATCAGGTTGAGGTCCAGGTCCTGTTTCCCCTTCAGCGACTCCACGAACCCGCGGGTACCCGACCGGGCGATGGTGCCCAGGTTGTCCTCCAGGTCCTGGGCGTTCATGCCGATGCCGCTGTCGCGCACGGTCAGGGTCTTCCTGTCCTTGGCGTCGAACTCGATGTCGATGCGCGGGTCGAAGGAAAGCTGCTTGTAGGCTTCGTCGGTCAGGGTCAGGAACTTCAGCTTGTCCAGGGCGTCGGAGGAATTGCTCACCAGCTCGCGCAGGAAGATCTCCTTGCACCAGCTCGCGCAGGAAGATCTCCTTGTGCGAGTACAGCGAGTGGATGATCAGGTGCAGCAGCTGGTTGACTTCGGATTTGAACTGGTGCTTGGGCATGCGAGAGTGATCCCTTTAGTTGGTTTTCCTATGTATTGATCTTGAAACCGATGCCGCCCTGGTCCTGGGGTTCCAAGAGGCGCTTTTTTGCGAGAATAAACTCCTCGTCGGTCAACAGCCCCTTCTCCCTCATGCGCCCGATCTCGACCAGTTCCGCCGCGAATGTACCTGCCGTCTTCCCTGGCGGCACGATAGAGACCGACGAGATCTTCTTTACCAACATCTCAAGGAACCTTGAAAAAGACTCTGGGTCGGGTAAATAATTCCACAGCACAAGGTATGACTTGGGATCGTTCCGTACCTTGAACAGGATCACATCGCGTGACCGGATTGTGGCCTGCATGTATGATACGAACGACATCGCCCCGATCAACACCCCGATGACGACGAGAATGTATTTCGCGACATACGCTTCCCCCATGCTCAAGCCCCAGGCGATGAACACCACAGAGAAGAACAGCCAGCCAAATATCCCGATATACCATTGATAGGCGATGTTTCGCACCCGGGTATAGTTAGGGTCGAGCGCCGCCAGATCGATCTTGAACTGGTGGGTCTTGCCGCCATCCTTGGTGTACACATCCAGCATGCCGTCGTCCAGCAGCGCGAACTCCTGGGTGCCGCTGTATCGGGCCTTCTGTTTCAATGAAGCGATCACGCTCATGGTATCCTCTCCACAGTGTTCTCCATCCGGGGCGCGGCTTGCGGCCGCTCGCCCGCGGGATACCCCAGCGCCACGCCGTAGAGCGGCCGGTAGCCGTCGGGGATGGCGAACTCCCTCGCCAGCGCCGCGGCCTGCGGCCCGTCGAACAGCCGCGCCACGATGCCGATCCAGCACGAGCCCAGCCCCCGCGAGTGCGCGGCCAGCAGCATGTTCTGGGTGGCGGCGGCGCAGTCGGTGACGTGGAACGGCGCGTCCTGCCGGCCCGAGACGATCACCACGGTGGGCGCGCCGTGGAACGCGTGCCAAGCGGGATCGTCCAGCCGCTCCTTGATCTTCGGGTTGTCCAGGCCCGCCAGCACTTCCCCGACCTGGGCGCTGAGGCGGTCGAGCACGGCCTTGTTCCGGACCGCCGTGAAGTGCCAGGGCTGGCCGTTCATGGCGCTGGGCGCGAAGCACCCGGCCTCCAGCACGGTCGCGAGATCGGACTCTTTGACCTGGTCCGGCTTGAAGCTGCGCACGCTGCGCCGCGCCTTGATGGCCTCGATCACCGGGTTCATGGCTTGCCTTGTTTCGGTTTGCGCTTGACTGTGCGTTTCGGCCCGGGCGTGCGCTCGGCCCGCGGCGATGGGATCGACTTGACCTCGCGGCGCTTCACGGCATCCGTGTACAGCCTGCGGGCCCGGATGAAGGTCCGGTCGGGGAGCACGCCCAGCTTCTCGATCTCGCCCCAGCGGGCCTCCAGCAGGTCGAAGTCGGGCGAGCCCTTCAGCAGCTCGCGCAGGATGGCCGATAGCAGCTGCTGGTAGCGCCGCCTGGCGCCCTGCTTCCCCGCCAGCTTCAGCCCGGCCCGCAGCAGGTCCAGGCTGGGCTTGAGCAGCGTTTCCCAGGCCGCCATGTCATTTCCCCCCGTCGAGGTCGACCAGCGCGTACCTCCGGCTGCCCATCCCCAGGCGCTCGGCGTACTCCAGCTGCCCGTCGCCGCTGACGCCGCT
>JALOPJ010000041.1 GCA_025453955.1 Candidatus Edwardsiibacteriota bacterium | reverse complement strand
ACCAGCAGCGACAGGAAGATCAGGCCCTGGGTCCACTGGGCGGGGTCGCGCAGGAACAGCACCACGTCCTTGCCCGCCACCGGGAAGGCCCGGTCGAACGCCCGCCGGCCGTAGACGCTGCGCTCGGGCCGCCGTGAGCGGGCGCTGACCCGCGAGGTGACGGTGGAGAAGTAGTGGCGGCCGGCGAACCAGAAGCACAGCGCGCCGCAGAAGGCCGCGGTGACGGCCAGCAGCCAGCCGCGCTCCAGATGCCGCCGGGCCGGCCCAGCAGGAAGAACGCGCCCGAGGCCAGGGCCATCGCCGCCAGCAGGCCGGACAGCAGCTGGCGCAGGGTCAGCCCCGGGAACAGCCGCACGGCGGCCATCAGCGCCAGCACCGCCAGGAAGGCCGGGATCAGCACGAAGGGAACCAGCAGGGCCAGCGACAGCAGCAGGTGCCAGGGGCCGGCGCGCAGGGCATGGTTGAGCGCCAGCACCAGCGGCAGGCCCAGCAGCATGGTGGCCCAGGTGGAGAAGAACAGGTTCTGGTAGAAGCGGTAGCGGAACAGCTCGGCCACCGGGATGGGGGTGGACAGCAGGTACTCGATCTCGGGCGACTGGTAGAGGGTGGACAGCGAGGTGACCAGGTTGGAGAGGAACAGCATCAGCGAGAAGGTGAGGAACGACGACATCAGCAGGCGGAACAGCAGCGGCCGGCCGATCGACTCCAGCCCGCCCAGGTAGGTGAACACCCGCAGGAACAGCAGGTAGCCGCCGCCCAGGAACAGCGACAGCACGCAGAGGCCGACCGCCAGCTGCAGGGCCCGCCCGCGGCGCGGCTCCCAGACCCTGCGGCCGAAGGACCGCAGTCCGAGGGCGATGAGATGCAGCGATGGCGTCATGCTCGACAGGGCCTATTTACCACAGAGACACAACGACACAGGGCCGAGCCCGTTCACGCCAGGGAACCGGTCCCTCTGGTCCCGCCATCTTGACCGACCGGACGGATGCTTCTCCGCGCTTCCGTGTCTCCGTGGTTGGGGAACCATCATCCCAGCTTCTCCAGCTCGGCCTGGGACAGGGCCACGGCGTTGTCGATCGGGAACAGCCAGCGCACGTCCAGCACCTTGCGCCGCAGGAAGGTCAGCCGCACCGTGGGCCGCAGCTTCATCACGCACTGCACCAGCTTCTCGATGTACTTGTCGCGGCCGCTGCGGGCGTAGACGCCCAGCAGCTTGTTGGTGAGGTGCTCCACCTCCTCCATGTCCAGCAGGTCGGGCGGGAAGACGCGGGGCGGCGGCAGGCGCAGCACCAGTCGCAGGCTGGCCAGCGCGTGGTCGCGCAGGTGCTTCTGGGCCGGCAGGCCGGGCATCTCCTCGATGAACTCCGGGAAGCGGCTGGGGATGCGGAAGATCTTCTCGCCCCGGAAGGCCGCGTCGTAGGACACCGGCACGACGTCGGCCCGGACGTGCTGCAGCCGCAGGCCGCGCAGGGCGTCGGCCATGCCGCCGGCCGCCGCCACGACGTCGGGCGGCAGCGACAGCAGGTAGGAGAGGGCGATCAGCTCCTCGCCCTTGAGCTGGGGCAGCAGGGCCACCCGCTTGACGTGGTAGAGGTCGAGGTACAGCCCGAACTGGTTGAGCAGCTCGTCGGGCCGGTCCAGGGCCGCGCCGCCCACCAGCATCTGGAAGTCGCGCAGCTCGAACGACAGGCCGCCGGCCTCCAGCGCCAGCCCGTTGAACACCGTGAAGAACTCCTCCAGCGCCCCCAGGATGGCGGTGTGGTTGAAGGGGTACTGGGTGATGTAGCGGACCAGCAGCCCCCACTGCTTGACCATGAAGGCCAGGGCCGCGGTCTGGGTCCGCAGCGCCGGCAGCGGCGGCGCCGGCAGCGGCGCCGCCGCCTGCTCGCCGGAGACGATGGCCACCACCCCCAGCTCCACCAGCTCGGCCGTGCTCTGGGCCGTGACGAACTTGCCCAGCCCGGTGAGCTCCACCAGCTGGGCCACCGACAGGTGGCGGTCGCCCAGGAACTCCAGCACCTTGGCGTGCTCGGGGCTGGGGTCCTCGGCGGCCGGCCCGCCGCGGCGGACGATGGCGTCCAGGTCGGGGACGATCTTGCGGATCCGCAGCCACTCGTCCAGCCGCCGCATGCCCTCCAGCAGGAAGCCGTCGGTGGACAGCAGCACCGGGTACTTGGTTTTGGGGTACAGCTTGAGCTTGACGTCGAAGACGTAGTGCCCGTCCAGCCAGGTGAACACCTCGTCGAGGATCTCCTGGATCTTGAAGCGGATGGCCTCCTCGAAGTCCTCCTTGGAGAGGTAGCCCATCTCGATCAGGTACTCCTCGACCGGCGCCTTGGTCTTGGCGCAGACGTCGTCGGCCTCGGCCAGCCGGTCGGCGCTGACCAGGTTGGACTGGAACAGGTACTCCGAGAGATGCTTCTGCTTGCCCTGGTGGCGGTAGTAGCCGCCGGTGATCGAGCCCTCGTCGAAGTCCAGCGCGGCCTCGTCGCCCTCGTGCTCCAGCGACAGCACGCCGCTCTTGCGCTGGCTGGCGATCAGCTGCAGGATCTCGGGCAGCGAGAACTCGGAGATGTTGCCTTCAAGGGCCATGGGCGATCAAATCAGAATTCAGAAAGCGAACACGAACGGGGCGGGTTGGGTCAATCCCTGGTGAACTCCAGGTAGAGGCTCTCCAGGTCGGTGTGGGCGCGGCGCGACATCCGGCGCAGCTCGTCCAGCGTCCCCAGCGCCACCAGCCGGCCCCGGCTGAGGATGCCGATGCGTCCGCAGATCGACTCGGCCAGGCTGAGGGTGTGGGTCGACACCAGCAGCGAGCGGCCGCGGGCCGCCAGGCCGCGGAAGATCTCCTTCACCAGGATCATGCTGGCGGGGTCCAGCCCCACCATCGGCTCGTCGACCAGGTAGACCAGCGGGTCGTGCAGCAGGGTGGCGGCCAGCACCGTCTTCTGGCGCATGCCGTGGGAATAGCCCTCGGCCCGGCGGTCGATCCACTCGGCCGCGTCGAACCGGTCGACCAGTCCGGCGACGCGGGCGTCGGCCGCCGGGCCGCCCAAGCCGTAGAGGTTGGCCACCAGGGAGAGGAACTCGCGGCCGGTCAGCAGCTCGTAGATGAAGGGGTCGTCCGGGATGTAGCCCAGGACCCGCTTGGCCTGCTCCGGCCGCTGCCAGACGTCGCTGCCGCACAGCCGGGCGGCCCCGGCGCTGGGCCGCAGCAGGCCGGCCAGCATCTTGATGGTGGTGGTCTTGCCCGCGCCGTTGGGCCCCAGCAGGCCGACGATCTCCCCGGGGCCGATCCGCAGGGAGAGGTCCGCCACGGCGGTCTTCTCGCCGAAGCGGCGGGTCAGGCCGTCCAGCTCGATCGACGCGGTCGGCGCTTCCACGGGTTCAGAATTGTAACCGGGATTCTTCTCCATCAGGAAGCCATGAATGACAGGAATTGATTGGGTTCATCGAAAGGGGAAGGTTGCAGCGAACAATGCGCAATCATCCCGCGACCCCTCTCTGGTTGTACATAAAAAGAAGAGTGCTTGCATATCCGTAAATCGGGGATGATTTCATGGCTTCATGGTTTCCTGATACAAAAGGTCACTTCGCTTCCAGGATCTCGATGCCCAGCTTGCCGAACGCCGGCAGCAGCAGGTTCTGGCGGGTGAGGTCGCCCTCGGCCAGGCGCAGCCGGGCGGCGTCGGCGGGGAACTGGCCGAAGGTGGGGTCCAGCTCGATCCGCCGGCCGCCGCACCAGACGACGTTCCAGGCGTGGTAGTAGAAGCGCCCGTCCAGGTAGACGACGCCCAGGCACAGCGCGGCGGGCACGCCGGCCGCCCGGGCCAGGGCCGCGAACAGGGTGGCGTGCTCGTTGCAGTCGCCGCGCCGCGACCGCAGCACCTCCACGGCCGACGGCAGGCTGACCGTCATCCGCTTCTCCAGGTTGTCGTGCACCCAGCCGGCGATGGCCTCGGCCGTGGCGCGGTCGTGCGGCCGCCCCTTGGCCAGCCCGCGGGCCAGCGCCACGATGGCGCGGTCGTCCGACTGGATCAGCGGGGTGGGGGCCAGGTACCGCCGCCGCGCCTCGTCCGTCAGGACCGCCGCAGTCGTGTCGTCCGCCTCGACCGCCACCATCATGCCCGCGGGATCGGTGACGCGCTGGCGGCCGCCGCCGACGTCCAGTCCGGCGAGCGCGATCCCGGACAGCCGGACCCGCATCGAGCTGGTGGCGCGGGGGTCGGCCGGCACCGCGCCCTGCGCCGGGACGGCCAGACTGGTCAGCAGATCGACCCCCGAGGGCCGGTCCGGCAGCCGGGCGGCCCGTTCCCTGGGCTCGGCCATCATCACGATGCCCATCGGACCCTGCTCCTTCAGGGTCCGGCCGGCGGAGTCCACCCAGGCCGAACTTACCGCGCCGGAGAAGACGATGTCGAGGCGGAAGGCCGGGACGCGAGCGCCGTCGACCGCCAGCGTCTCCCGCGCCGCCACGGTCACGGCCGCCGGCTGCACCGACAGCGAGGCCGGGTCGAAGGTGGCGAAGTCGTAGCGCCGGCCGACCTGCAGCGTCTTGCCGGCGATCATGGCGTCCAGGGCGTCGGGCAGGTACACCGGGCCGTCCAGCGGGAGATGCTGGGTCGTGCGGCTGCCGTCGCTGGTGACGACGAGCTCCAGCTCCCGGCCGTCGACCCTGCCGGAGATCTCCAGCCGGGCCGCGCCGTCGAGCCTGAAGTCGAGGTCGGTCAGATGGTACGACGCGTCCAGCGAGTAGTTGGTGGCTGCCAGCACCTCCTGGGCCGTCCCCATCAGGTTGAGCCGCATCACGGCCCGGTTGCTGACCGCCCGGCCGCCGCCCGGCAGTGTGCGGCTGATGGTCACGGAGTACCCGATCTTCTCGTCCTGCAGGTAGATGCCGTGCCATTCCTCGCGGTCGGCGGCGGCGCCGGCCGACGGCGGCCGCGGGCGGCCCATACAGCCGGCCTGGCGGCCGCCGAACCACAGCATCGTGGCCAGCCAGACCGCACCGATTGCGATGAGTGTCGACGTGCGTTTCATCAGAAGGATATTATCTCATCTGGGGCGATTAGTCAATGCTTTTATCAATGCGTCCCCCTGCCCGTGTTCTGCTCGCTTCGACGCGAACGTCGCGCCGCACTTTCACGGAGGATTCACTGCGATCGTATGCGATATCACACGAGCGATGTCGGCGCGGAACGAAACAGCTGATCGTATATTACAGAAATTCATAATAGCATGTGAACAAGTATAACCATTCCATCCCCCGCGATCACGCCCGTTGTGCCGCGAGCGGCATCTTAATCGTCTGAGGTTGAATGGAGTACCGGGACAAAGCGAGGGGCGCCGACACATGGTACGTAAATTGCAGGAAATATGGCATCAGTGAAAACGGGATATCACAGCTTTGTTCATTCGCACCATATAATGATATGACGTGGTCATACCAATGTGGCGGGATCAATCGATATTTTTCACAAAAAAATCCTTGACTTATGGCCATGCGGGACAGTAAAATAGAGCATTGAGAAGCAGAACGATCAATACAGAGGAGGTGAACGGAGTCGATATTCTGTCCGCCCGGAGTGCATTTCTCATCCCTACCACCCATACACCAACCGCAACCACATCTGGAGGAGAACATGAAGGCAAGAATCGGTCTTCTGGTGCTTATCCTTGCGTTGACGGCGAGCATGGGCCTCGGCCAGTCCGACCCCTACCGGCTGGGCTGGTGGGCGCAGCCGTGGGCCAACTCGTTCCGTAACGCCTCCACCGCCGGCCTGCTGGAGGACGACCTGGACCTGATGCTGGACCCGGCCCGTCTGCCGACGATCCAGGGCAACCGTCTGTACACCAACCTCTCGAACCTGGTCGGCAAGAACGACGACGTCTTCGATGACAACAGCAACAACTACTACGTCATCGGCGGTTCGGGCAAGATCATGGATTACGGTTACGGCGGGCTGCTGTACGACCGCTACGTCGACCGCGTGGCCGACACCACGGCCGTCAGCGCCTCGGAGCTGGAGGATCTGGACGCCAACGGCACCTACGACCGCAAGACCCTGACCGAGATAAGCGGCATCGCCAGCGCCAAGACCACCTTCACCGACTGGTGGTTTGGCTACGGCCGCGAGCTGGGTCCGGGCAGGTTCGGCGCCCTGCTTTACCACTCGGTGGAGAAATACAACACCGAACCCGGACAGCTGACGATGACGGTCACTGAGACCGACCTGGTCACCGGCGCCAACACCGGCCTGTACGAGGCGACTACCCGCGCCATGAAGGACTCCACCTATTGGGTCAACGGCGGCGCGCTGTCGTACTGGTATCCTTTCAACGACAAGATCGACCTGGGCCTCAGCGGCGGCATCGTCCTGACCCAGAAGGAATCGATCGACAGCATCGTATTCCATGCTCGCCAGACCGATCCATCGGCGCCCGGCCTCAACGGCACCACCATCGACAGCACGGCGGACGGCCAGATCGTGCCCGAGGACTACGTGGGCATGGACCTGGTGGCCCGGGTGGCCGGCGTCTACAAGTGGAGCGACCAGGTGCGCACCCGCACCGACGCCTACTTCACGATGCTGGTGGGCGGCAAGACCGAGGAGAGCTACCAGAACAGCACCTTCAACAGCCTGGTGGCGTTCCAGGTGCCGACCGGCACCAACAGCCTGAGCACCGCCCGGACGCGCACCAAAGCCATCGTCCAGGAGGACGGCCGGGCCAGCGTCGGGCTGATCAGCAACACCTTTGTCACGTTCAGCGACAAGGTGGAGATGGCGATCGGGCTGGGGCTGGAGTCCTACAACCGCGACTACACCAACACCGTCGATGGCTCCTACAACGAGACCATCGTCTACAACGACGGCGACCCCACCACCTTCAGCGACTACAGCCAGGTGACCGTCGGCACCTTCAACCAGGTGGAAAAGTACACCGAGAGCAACCTGCTGGTCAGCACACCGGTGTGCGTCGAGTTCCACATCACCAAGCCCTTCGTGTTCCGGCTGGGAGCCCGCCACGTCTTCCACTACCAGGGGATCACGGAGACCATCCACAACGAGCAGAACCCGCAGCTGGTCACCTACACCGACGGATTCGGCGTGGTCACCCAGTCCAAGCCGACCACCTACAGCAACGTCAACGGCATGGTCATTGGCGAGGAGACCACGACCAGCGCGCTGCACTACACCTACGGCGCCGGCTGGGAGATCAGCAAGAACCTCCAGATCGACCTGATGGGCTTCGCCCATCTGGACGACATGACCAACTGGAAGCTGTCGGCCGTCTTCAAGTTCTAACCACACAGCAACGAGATACAGGAGAGACGACATGAAGTTGAACAGATACCTCCTCCTCGGCACACTGCTCCTGCTGGGCGTCGGGCTGATCCTGGGCGGCTGCGGCAGAAAGGACAACCCGTTCGAGCCCAACAATAGCGTGGGCCAGGGGGTCACCGAAGGCGACTTGCTCCCGGTCACCGGCATCACCTTCGTCCAACCCGGCCCGGGCGCTGAGATGATCGACCTCGATGCCACCAAGGCGGACATTCAGGGCGAGATCGTGATCCTGTTCTCCAAGTACATGAACGGTGCGACGCTCAATCGGAACAACATCACCATTGACGTCCAGAACAACACCGACACGTTCCTGTACTATCCCGAGGAGAAAAAACTGGTGATTCACGGCACCTGGACGGCGGCCGGCGCCTGGCGCAAGATCGTCTTCAAGACCGGCGTCCGCACCGCGGCCGGCCTGCCGATCGACGGCAACAAGAACGGCAAGGCCGACGGGTCGCCCTACGACGATTACATGAAGTACTACTACACCGGGACCCCGACGACCGCCGAACCGGATACCACCCATCCCATGCTGACCGGTGCCGGGCCCTACGGCGGCGGCGTCGCCTGGGACGCCCCGTTGCTGTACTTCGTCTTCAACTGCCAGGATGTCGACACCAACCTGGTCAAGGCCAACGTCACGCTGGTCGACAGCACCGGCGACACCAAGACCATCAAGTCGGGCGGCGTCACCGTACCAACTGCCGGGTCCTGGCGGGTGCGGTTCCATCCGACTGCCCCGGACTCCCCGCTGGTGAAGAACGGGCTGTACTACCTGCAGCTGAACCTGAACAACGTCCAGGACACCCATGCGCTGAAAGCCACATGGCTGAACTACGGCTACGTGCCGAATCTGCCGACCATCAGAATCCCCTTCCGGGTGGATACCGACGCGGCGGGGGACTACACGCCGCTGGGCTACTCGAACTGCGCGGTCAGCGGCAACGAACTACTGGTGTGGTTCAATGACAGCCTTGACTACAGCACCATCAATGCCAGCACCATCAAGGTGTTCAAGGGCTCGCATCCGAACTACACCGGGCAGATCTACGGTCGGATCTATCACCTGCAGTCGGATGTCGCGGTGAACCAGTTCCGCTTCACCTTGGAAAACGCAGAGGCGGGGCAGACCTATACCTTGTGGGTAGCGCGCACGGTCAAGGATAACAACGGACTGTACCTGGACGGGAACGGCAACGGAATCGGCGGCGAAGCCGGTCAACCAGATTGGCGCAATATCACGAACTGGGGTTACTCATCGCTTTCCAACGATCCCGATGACATGTACGACACGTTCACCCCGTGATCCGTACCTGGTCGACAAAACGCCCCCGCGGTGCGGGGGCGTTTTGCTTTGCTATTTACTTTCAACCGGAAATATGCGATAATAAATGTTCGTAACGGAACCTTGTGCGGGGGAGCGGGTTGATCGAGCGGGCCATCATCATCATCCTGGACGGCTGCGGCGTGGGCGAGCTGCCCGACGCGGCCGCCTACGGCGACACCGGCAGCAACACCCTGGGCAACCTGTCGCGGGCCGTGCCCGGCGGGCTGGCGCTGCCCAACCTGCAGCGGCTGGGTTTTGGCAACATCACGCCGCTGGCCGGGGTGGCGCCCGAGCCCCGCGCCGATGGCTGCTGGGGCAAGAGCCGCGAGCGGTCGCAGGGCAAGGATTCCACCTCGGGCCACTGGGAGATCGCCGGGCTGCTGGTCGACCGGCCGTTCCCCACGTTCCCCCACGGCTTTCCGCCGCAGGTGCTCGGCCCCTTCCGCCAGGCGATCGGCCGGGACGTCCTGGCCAACACCGTGGCCTCCGGCACCGAGATCATCAAGCAGTACGGCGAAGAGCACCAGCGCACCGGGTTCCCCATCGTCTACACCTCGGCCGACAGCGTGTTCCAGGTCGCCTGCCATGAGGATACCGTGCCGCTGGAGACCCTCTACCAATGGTGCCGCGCCGCCCGGGAACTGCTGGCCGGCGAGTACGCCGTGGGACGGGTGATCGCCCGGCCGTTCGTAGGGACGCCGGGGAACTACCGGCGGGTGGGCGGCCACCGCCAGGACTTCTCGCTGCCGCCCTCCGGTCCGACCATGCTCGACCTGGTGAAGGGCAGCGGACGGCAGGTGATCGGCCTGGGCAAGATCCACGACCTGTACGCCGGCCGGGGCCTGACCGAGAGCGTCCATACCGACGACAACCGGGACGGCATGGCCAAGCTGCTGGCGGCGCTGCCCCGGCTCGAGCGCGGCCTGCTGATGATCAACCTGGTGGAGTTCGACATGACCTGGGGCCACCGCAACGATACCGCAGGGTTCCACGCCGGACTGCGGGAGTTCGACGCCTGGCTGCCGGGGCTGCTGGGCCGGCTGGGTGACGGCGATTTGCTGGTGATCACCGCCGACCACGGCAACGACCCGACCACGCCGTCCACCGACCACTCCCGGGAGCACACGCCGCTGCTGGTCCACGGCCCGGGGCTGCGCGCCGGCGTCGACCTGGGGACGCGGGCCAGCTTCTCGGACATCGCGGCCACCGTGGCGGAGGCCTTCGCGCTGGCCGGCCCGGCCCACGGCGCCAGTTTCCTCAAGGCGATCACGTCATAGACACCAATCGCGAGCACCTCCATGAAGAAAAGCGACATCGGGCGGCTGGTCGCCGCGGCACGGGCGGCGCAGGCGCGGGCCTACGCCCCATACTCGCGGTTCCCGGTGGGCGCCGCCCTGCTGGCCGGCGACGGCACCGTCCACACCGGCTGCAACGTGGAGAACGCCTCCTACGGGCTGTCCTGCTGCGCCGAGCGCAACGCGGTGGCCGCGGCGGTGCTGGCGGGCAAACGGCGGTTCACCGCCATCGCCGTCGCCGGGAATTCCCAGGAACCGCTGGCCCCCTGCGGGGCCTGCCGCCAGGTGCTGCGGGAATTCAGCCCCGGCATCAGGGTGATCATGGCGGACCGCGCCGGCCGCACCCGGACGGCGACGCTGGGGCGGCTGCTGGCCAATTCGTTCGGCCCCCGGTCCCTGGCCAAGGTCAACAATAGATCGCAACGATAGAAGGAGATCCCAGTGTTCAGTGTGGCATACGCGATGGGGCAGGGCGGGGCGCCGGCCCAGGGCGGACAGGCGGGCGGCGGGCTGCTGGGCCTGCTGCCGATGGTGCTGATCTTCGTGATCATCTACTTCCTGATCATCTGGCCCCAGCAGAAGCAGCAGAAGAAGCACGCCGAGATGCTGAAGGGCCTGCAGAAGGGCGACAAGGTGATCGCGGCCGGCGGCATCCACGGCACGGTGGCGGGCGTCGACGAGGCGCGCGGCGTGGTGGTGGTCAAGGTCGACGAGAACGTCAAGATCGAGGTCCAGCGCTCGTCGGTCAGCGCCAAGCTGGAGAAGTAGGGGCCGCGATGCCCGTCTCACCGCCAGCCGCGACGCAGATCCGCATCTACGGCGACCCGGTGCTGCGGCGCAAGGCCGATGCCGTCGAGCAGCTCGACGGGCCGCTGGACGCGACCATCGGGACGCTGCTGGCCGTGCTGGCCCAGGCCAGGGGACTGGGGCTGGCGGCGCCGCAGATCGGCAGCTCCCGGCAGCTGTGCGCCGTCAATCTGCCGGCGCTGGACGAACGGCGCAAGAAGCCGCTGGTGCTGATCAACCCAGTGGTGGAAGCGCTGGACGGCACCGCGGTGCACGAGGAGGGCTGCCTCAGCTTCCCCCAGATCTACGCCGAGGTGACCCGCCCCCGCAGGATCGGGATCCGGGGACTGGACCGCGACGGGACCGAGATCGAGATCGAGGCGGAGGACATGATGGCCCGGGTGTTCCTGCACGAGGTCGACCACCTCAACGGCGTGCTGTTCATCGATCACCTCAGCGCCATCAAGCGCCAGCTGCTGCGGAAGCAGCTGAGGGAGCTGTCGCGCCACTCCCGACCCGGCGCCTGACGATGTTCAGGCGGCGCACGGGATCCATCGCGCGGTTCGACCCCGCCCATCCCGAGGACGCCCTGGTCGCCCAGGCGGCGGCCGTCCTCGCCGACGGCGGGGTCGTGGCGTTCCCGACCGACACCGTCTACGGCCTGGGCTGCCGGCCCGATGCGGCGGCCGCGGTGCGGCGGATCTACCGGATCAAGGGGCGCCCGCGGTCGAAGCCGCTGGTGCTGCTGGTGCCGGGCGCGGCGGCGCTGGAGAGCCTGGCCGGCCGGATCCCGCCGGCGGCCGGGACGCTGGCCGCCGCGTTCTGGCCCGGCCCGCTGACCATGGTGCTCCCGGCCTCGCCCGCGGTGGCGCGGTGGGGGCTGGACCGGCAGGGCACGATCGGCCTGCGCCACACCGCGGAACCGGTCGTCGATGCGATCATGGCCCGGACGGGCCTGCCGCTGGCCACCACCAGCGCCAATGCCAGCGGCGGCGCGGAGTCGCTGACCGCCGAGGACGTGGCCCGCGGCCTGGCCGGCACCGCGGACCTGATCCTGGACGGCGGCCCGTCCGGCGGGCGGGTGGCGTCGACCGTGGTGGACCTGTGCGGCGCGGCGCCGGTGATCCTGCGGAAGGGGGCGCTGCCGCGCGGCCGGATCGAGCAGGCGCTGGGCCTGCCGGTCAAGTTGGCGTCGGTCGAGGTGATGTTCGTCTGCACCGGCAACACCTGCCGCAGCCCGATGGCCGAGGGATGGCTGCGCCACGCGCTGCCCAAGGGATGGCGCGGCCGGGTGACGGTCCATTCCAGCGGCACCGGCGCGCTGCCGGGGATGCCGGCGACGGACCGCGCCGTCGCCGCCGCCCGCCGCGACCGGTTCGACCTCAGGGGCCACCGCTCGACGCTGCTGACCGACCGGCTGATCCGGCAGGCCGACCTGGTCGTGGCGATGGAGGAGCGGCACCGGCAGGCGGTGCGTCAGCTGGTGCCCGACTCGGCACCGGTGCTGCTGGCTCCCGACGGCGTCCCCGATCCGATCGGCGGGGAGGCGGAACAGTACCGCGAAACACTGGAACTGATCAAGCGCGAGATGCCGGACATCCTGACGCTGATCGGCGGCCTGCTGGACCCCGGCGCGGTGCGGCGGTGACCGGGGATCGGTCCGGGGGACGACAAAACGGCCGGATCAATCCGGCCGTTTGGTCCTGATGGGGCCCCGAGGGTACTACTGCCCTGCGGCGGGAGGGCCGTACTCCACCACCAGCTGGGGCGCGTACCCGGCCATCTTCGCGTACTCCTTGCAGACGAAATCGCGGTCGACGCCGGCCTCGCCGACCGGGTCGAGGGCGATCCCGAAGCTGGGCGTACCGGCCGCCCAGCCCGCGACGATAGCGGTGACGTCCCATTCGCACCATCTGCCGGACTGGCCGTAGCCGATGGCGCCCTTCAGGGTCAGCGACGCGACCGCCGGGCCGAGCTGCGGGCGGGTCTTCCAGGTCACCTTGGATTCCTCCCACGGCCCCAGCACCGCCTTGGCCTCCAGCGTCAGCGCCGCGTCCGAGCCCGCGAAGTCGTTGTAGGCGCGCAGCGTCGCCCGGGACGGTTTGCGGCCCTGGGGCAGGGCGTTGGTGTCGAACCGGAACAGCCCCAGCTTCTCGTCGGTGCCGCCGAACCCCAGGAAGACCTTGGGCACGGTCAGGTCCTGCGTGGGGTCGGTGCGGTCCTTCCAGCCCAGCCCGTCGCCGTAGTTGCGGTCGGGACGGAAGGCGTAGACCCAGGTGTCCTGGCTGACCGGGCAGATGAATCCGCCCGCGGTCGTCTTGGCGTCGGGTGCCGGTCGGTCGTTCACTGTCGTGCTCGCTTTCGGTGTCGGTTTGCCGCCCATGGCCATCAGCGGGGCCTGGGCCGCGGGGACCACGGCCGCCGCCAGCAGCATCGTCACGATCCGGCCGATGGCGGTCATTCTGGTGCGCATGCGGTGCTCCTCCCGTTGTTGTGTGGCGGTTGATCGCACCGGTGCGGGCATCTGCGGTGCGTGATGGGCATCGCCGTACGGAAGGATGATATCCGTTCCCGGCCGCGCTGTCAAGCGGTTTCATGGCATTCCCCGCAGCGGCCCGCCGGCCGGGCGCGATAAACCAAACGGTCGTTTGGAGCGTCTAATACATATTGCCTCCGGGGTGGCCGGAACGGTCACGGATATGGTATAATGATCGATGCCCCCGGCGGCCCGGCACGACAGCAGCACAACGCGACGCCAGCATGAAACTGAAACGCAGATATCTCGTCATCGCCGCCGCGACCGTCGTCGCGGCGGTCGCCGTCATCGTCTGGAAGGCAACGCACGGTGCGGCGGCGGGCCGGCGCCAGAACGTGCCGGTGGTCCGGGTCGAACGGCCGGTGCGCGACACGGTGTCGTACGCCCTGCGGTACTCCGGCGACGTCGTCGCCATCCAGCAGGCCACCATCGTCGCCCGGGTCGGCGGCACGCTGGAGCGGGTCGACGCCACCCTGGGCGGCTGGGCGGACCAGGGCCAGCTGCTGGCGGTGATCGACTCGGCCGAGGCGTTCCAGCAGGCGCAGCAGGCGGCGGCGTCCTATTTCACCGCCCGCTCCGACTTCGACCGCGCCCGGCAGCTGTTCGACCAGGGCCTGCTGTCCCAGCGGGAGTTCGACAACGTCCAGGCGCAGTTCAAGGTGGCCGAGGCCGGCCACCTGCTGGCCAAAGCCCGGTTGGGATACGCCCGGGTCACCGCGCCGTTCGCCGGGTACGTCACCAAGCGGTTCCTCGACCCCGGGGCGCAGGTGGTCGCCAACAGCACCAGCCTGTTCACCCTGATGGACCTGGGGCGGGTCAAGGTGGCGGTGGACATCCTGGAGAAGGACGTGCCGCTGGTGACCGTCGGCAAGCGGGCGCTGATCACCGCCGACGCCCTGCCCGAGAAACGGTATCAGGGCAGCGTGGGACGGGTCAGCCAGGCCGTCGACCCGGCCGACCCGGCCACCCGCACCATGCGGGCCGAGATCATCGTCCCCAACCCCGGCGGCCAGCTCAAGCCCGGGATGTACGCCACGGTCAGCATCCTGCTGGACCAGCGCGCCGACGCCATCACCGTGCCGACGCGGGCGGTGCTGTCGGACGACGGGGGATCGTTCGTGTTCGTGCTGGCCGGCGGGACGGCCCGGCGGGTGGCGGTGACCCCCGGCCTGGACCAGGGCGCGACGACCGAGATCAGGTCCGGGCTGGACGGCTCGGAGCAGGTGATCACCACCGGCCAGCAGTACGTGCGCGACGGCGGCCCGGTGGCGGTGCAGGGGGGCTCCGCATCCGGCGCCAACGAGCGGGGGAAACGAGCGGGCGGCGGAAACCCTTGAAGGTTCTTCTACAGCATCAGGGGACAATAGCTTGATTAGTACGGCGATGGAGTTCGCCTTTAACCGCCATAACGGCTGATGACTCCTACGTGACTCTGTAAACAAGGAGAGACCATGCAGCATCTGCTGCTCATCGCCGTTGGGGGAATGCTGGGTGCTATGTCCCGTTATGCATTGTCGAAATGGATCTATCAGGCTGTCAACGAAATATTCCCCTGGGGTACATTGGCGATCAATCTCAGCGGTTCGTTGTTGATCGGTATCTTCTTCGAATTGTTCGACCAATCGGTCATACCATCCGACCTGCGCAGCTTGATCACCATCGGTTTCTTGGGCGCGTATACAACGTTCTCGACATATTCGCTGGAAACAGTGAATTTACTGCGCGAGGGCGAGATCCGACTTTGTTTGACCAATGTGGTGTTGAGTAACGTGCTGGGCTTGATGCTCGTTATCATGGGCATGCAGGCTACCCGTCTATTAATGAGAGTTGCCCGATAGGAGGTGGCATCAATGCATTTACCAGAACAAGCCATGCTGCTGCGCGTGTTCATCGGCGAGAGCGATAAATATCTGGGCAAACCGCTTTACGAGCAGATTGTGTTCAAAGCACGCGAGCTCAACATGGCCGGGGCCACGGTACTGCGCGGTATCCTAGGCTTCGGCGCGGACAGCCGCATGCATACGGCCAAGCTGCTGGAATTGTCCGAGGACCTGCCGATGGTGGTCGAAATAGTCGACACCGAGGAGAAGATCAACACGCTGCTGCCGTTCATCGATGAACACGTCGTCGAAGGCCTGGTAACCCTTGAGAAAATGCGTGTGATCAAATACCGCCACAGCGAACCTCGAAAATCAATGTAGAAGCACCCCTGTTATGTGGCTCACCCGGCTGGCCCTCAAGTACCCCATCTCCACCTTCCTGTTCGCCGTCACCATCCTGGTGCTGGGCCTGGTGTCGCTGTCGCAGCTGCCGATCGACCTGCTGCCCGACATCAGCATCCCCACCGTCTCGGTGTCCACCTCCTATCCCGGGGCCAACCCCCTGGACATGGAGCAGACCGTGACCACCGCCATCGAGCGGGCGGTGAGCTCGGTCAACAACGTGGACTACATCCAGTCCACCACCCGCGAGGGCAGCTCCCAGGTGCGGATCAACTTCAACTGGGGCGCCAACACCGACGTGGCCATGGTGGACGTGATCCAGCGGGTCAACCGGGCCCAGCGCCGCCTGCCGGACGGCGTGGACGTGCCCACGGTCCAGCGGTTCGACGTCACCAGCCAGGCGGTGTGCAACATCGTGGTGTACGGCGACATCGACCAGCGCGACCTCTACGACCTGGCGGTCAACGTCATCCAGCCCCAGATCGAGCACCTGCCGGGCGTGGCCACCGCCCCGGTGAGCGGCGGCAGGCGCCGCGAGATCCACGTGGTGCTGGACCGCAACCGGCTGCAGGCGCTGGGGATCACGGTGCAGTCGGTGCTGGCCGCCATCGCCGCCGCCAACGTCACCGTGCCCTCGGGCGACATCAAGACCGGCGCCTACGACTACGCCCTGAAGACCGAGAGCAAGTTCAACATGGTGGCCCCGATCGAGGACATCGTGGTCAGGATGACCGGGGGCGTGCCGGTGCGGATCAGGGCCGTCGGCAGGGTGGAGGACAGCTACGAGGAGCAGAACGAGATCTCCCGCATCAACGGCCACCCCGGCCTGACGCTGCGGGTGCAGAAGCTGGCCAACGCCAACACGGTGGGCGTGGTGGACAACGTCCGGCGGGCGCTGCCCAGGCTGAACGGCATCCCGGCCACGGTCAAGCTGTCCCTGACCGCCGACCAGTCGCGCTACATCCGGCAGACCATCGACGGCCTGGCGCGCGAGGCGCTGATGGGCGCGGTGCTGGCGATGCTGGTGATCCTGCTGTTCCTGCGCAACGTGCGGGGCACGCTGATCGTGGTGACGGCGATCCCGCTGTCGATCCTGATCACCTTCATCATGTTCCGGTTCGGCAACGTCACCCTCAACATCATGACCTTCGGGGGGCTGGCGCTGGCCGTGGGCCGGCTGGTGGACGACTCCATCGTCGAGCTGGAGGCGATCTCCCGGCACTACGGCCTGCGGACCACGGGGCGGTCGAAGATCGAGGCCACCCTGGAGGCCGCCCAGGAGGTCGCCGCGCCGATCTTCGTCTCCACCCTGACCACGGTGATCGTCTTCCTGCCGGTGGTGTTCCTCTCCGGCGTGGCCAGGCTGCTGTTCATCCCGCTGACCATCACCATCGCCGTGGCCCTGTTCGGCTCGTTCTTCGTCTCGCGGACGGTGACCCCGCTGATGTGCCTGCAGTACCTGCAGCCGGAGCGGCCGCTGGACCGGGCGTCGGCCGGGCTCTGGGACCGGGTGCGGGCGCGGGCCCACGACTGGATCGCGCTGCTCGATTCCTGGTACGAGGCCCGGCTGCGCTGGACCCTGGGGCACCGCCGCAGGATCATCCTGGGGATCTCCGGCGCGGCCCTGCTGTCGGGGCTGCTGGTGTTCCTGATCGGCACCGAGTTCTTCCCCGACCAGGACGAGGGCCAGATGAGCGTGTCGGTGCGGCTGCCCGTCGGGTCGCGCGCCGAGCAGACCGACTCGGTGGTGGCCCAGGTCGAGCGGATCCTGGAGCGGGAGGTGCCAGAGGTCCAGACCATGATCGCCGACATCGGCTCCGGCTGGCGGAACACCGGCAGCCACGCCGGCAGCGTCCAGCTGACGCTGAAGCCGGCGCACCAGCGGCGCCGCTCCGTCTTCCAGATCGTCAAGGAGGTCCGGCCCAAGCTGATGAAGGTCCCCGGCGCCTCGGTGTTCATGGGCACCGGCGGGTTCATGCGGTTCCTGCTCAACTTCGGCGCCGGCGCCCCGATCGACGTCGAGATCCAGGGCTTCGACCTGGAGACCGGCTCGCGGCTGGCGCGGGAGGTGGCCGAGATCGTGCGGTCGGTGCCGGGCGCCACCGACGTCCAGGTCAGCCGCGAGGACAACCTGCCCGAGCTGCGGGTCAGGATCGACCGCAACAAGGCGGGCGCGCTGGGCGTCAGCGTGGCGGACATCGCCAACACCATCAACACCTGCATCGGCGGGACCACGGCGTCGCTGTACACCGACCCGGTCAGCGGCAACGCCTACAACATCCTGGTGCGGCTCGACCAGCGCTACCGCTCCGGCCCCGAGGACATCGAGCGGATCGTGCTGGCCGGTGCCGGCGGCGCGCCGGTGCTGCTGGGCAGCGTCGCCGACATCGAGCTGGCCAAGGCCCCGGTGCAGATCACGCGCAAGAACCAGGAGCGGCTGGTGGACGTCACCGCCAACGTGGCCGGGCGGTCGCTGGGCAGCGTGGCGGGCGACATCGACCGCAAGCTGGCCACGCTGGCGGTGCCGGCCGGGTTCACCGTCACGCTGAAGGGCAACGTCGAGCAGCAGCGGAAGACCTTCCGCGACCTGTTCCTGGCCTTCCTGCTGGCGATCATGCTGGTGTACGTGGTGATGGCCTCGCAGTTCCAGTCGTTCCTGGACCCCTTCATCATCATGTTCACCGTGCCGCTGGGCATCGTCGGCGTGCTCTGGACCCTGTTCCTGACCCGCACCACGCTGTCGGTGACCTCGGGCCAGGGCATCATCGTGATGGTCGGCATCGTGGTCTCCAACGGCATCCTGCTGGTGGATTACACCAACCACCTGCGGGCGCGCGGGATGGCGCTGCACGACGCGGTGATCACGGCCGGCCGCACCCGGTTGAAGCCGATCGTGATGACCATGCTGACCACGGTGCTGGGCCTGGTGCCGATGGCCGTCGGCCTGGGCGGCGAGTCCACCCAGGCGCCGCTGGCGATCGCCGTGATCGGCGGGCTGTCCGTCTCCACCGCGCTGACGCTGTTCTTCGTGCCGGCGCTGTACACGGTGTTCGAGGACCGCATCAAGCGCAAGCCCGCCGCCTGAGGCCTGGCGCCGGGAGGAACGCGAGAACGGCGACCCGCATGGGTCGCCGTTTTCCATTCTCGATGGTGGGCAGTACAGGACTTGAACCTGTGACCTCTGGTATGTGAGACCAGCGCTCTAACCAGCTGAGCTAACCGCCCATTTTTTCGAAGACAATAAGTATAGCAAAAAAACTCGTAATTATCAACAAAAATCCAATTATCAAGAAACCAGCATATTTGGTGTCTTACAGTGCTGAAATGATAGATTGAAGACATGTAAGTAATTGAAATACAATATGATAGATATGATTAAAAGTGTAAAAAACCTTTGCAATTCACCATATGTTGTGGTATAATTCACAATCAGCTACATCCCATAGTATTATACGCTCTTTTTACGTCTATTCCCGACCAATGCGCCTGACCAGCCTGAACGGCACCGGATTCCGCAACCTCGCCGGATTTTCCCTGGAGTTCGATGCCGGCCGGAACATCTTCATCGGTCCCAACGGCGCCGGCAAGACCAACCTGCTGGAGGCGATCTACTACCTCTGCATCGGCCGTTCGATGCGCGTCCACGCCGAGGACCAGCAATTGGTCGGGTTCGATGCCGCGCTGCTGCGGCTGGAGGGCCGGGCGGTTTCGGCGCAGGGCGAGCTGTCGGTCGAGGTCGGCTACGACAAGGCCGAGAAGCGGGTGCGGATCAACGGCGAGCTGCAGCAGCGGCTGTCCGGGCTGATCGGCCGCCTGCCGGTGGTCAGCCTGTCCCCCGAGGACGACGAGCTCTGCAAGGGCGGGCCGGCCGAGCGCCGGCGCTTCCTGGACCTGGCGATCTCGCAGCTGTCGCGCAGCTACCTGGCCGACCTGCAGGAGTGCCGCCGGGTGCTGGCCCACCGCAACAAGCTGCTGGCCGACTGGCGCGACGGCCGCTCGCGGGGCGATTCGCTGGACGCCTGGAACGCCCAGCTCCAGGCGGTGGGGTCGAGGATCACGGCCAAGCGGCTGGCGGTGGTCGGGCTGCTGGCGCCCCTGGCGGAGGACCACTACCGGGCGGTCGCCGGCAACGGCGAGCGGCTGGGCCTGCGCTACCGCTTTTCGTACCCGGTGGGGCCGGACGGCGACCCCGGGGCCGCGCTGGGCCTGGCGCTGGCGGCCAACACCGCCTTCGAGCGGTCGCGCGGGCTCTCCATGTACGGCCCGCACCGCGACGACCTGGAGATCGCCCTCGACGGCCAGCGCATCCGCAGCTTCGGGTCGCAGGGGCAGCAGCGCACCGCCGCCATCGCCCTCAAGCTGGCCGAGGCCGGCCTGCTGGCCCGGGAGCTGGGCGACCAGCCGCTGGTGCTGCTGGACGAGATCTTCGCCGAGCTGGACGGCCGGCGGGGCGCC
>JALOPJ010000040.1 GCA_025453955.1 Candidatus Edwardsiibacteriota bacterium | reverse complement strand
TCGGCCGTGGGCGCCATCCGCATCATGCAGGGGATCTACGGCTTCGGCGGCGACCCGGAGCAGCTGGCGCTGGAGCGGATCGACATCATGCGGGGCCTGTTCGCAAGCGAGCTGGCGTTCGTGCCGGGGTTCATCGAGTTCTTCGCCGGCATCAGGGACACCCACAAGACCTGCGTGGCCACCTCGCTGCACCCCGAGCTGCTGGCGCTGGCCGACCGGCGGCTCGGTTTGTCGCGATACTTCGGGGACCGGATGTACACCGTGGCCGACGCCGGCGGCGCCGGCAAGCCGGACCCGGCGGTCTTCCTGTACGCGGCGGGGAAGCTGGGCGCGGCGCCCGCCGCGTGCCTGGTGATCGAGGACTCGCCGTTCGGGATCGAGGCGGCCAAGCGGGCCGGCATGCGCTGCGCCGCGCTGACCACCACCTACGGCGCCGACAAGCTGGCCGCCGCGGACCAGGTCCGCGACCGGTTCGCTGACATCGCGCTCGACTGAACGCTTCCGATCGATGGACCGCGCATGAAGAAGGACACGCTGGACGAGAAGACCGTCGTCGCCGAGAAGGACCTGGCCCGGACGGAGAAGCGGTACCGCCCGGACGACCTGCGGCTGGCCGGCCCCCTGCGGCGGCTGGGGAAGCTGTACTACATGAAGGGGCGGCAATCCGATGCCGTGGCGCTGCTGTCGCGGGCGCTGGCCATCGCCGACGCCAAGGGGCCGCTGGAACCGGACGTGATGTCCGACCTGCTGAATACACTGGCGGTGGCGCTGAGCATGGGCGGGCGGTTCCTGGAGTCCCTGCCGGCGATGCGCCGCAGCCTCGAGCTCACCGAGTCCGAACTGGGGCCGCGCCACGCCAGCCTGGCCGGCCGCTGGAACAACATCGCCACCGTCTACATGAACATCAACGACCTCGACCAGGCGGCGGCGGCGATGGACCGGGCGCTGGCCATCGCCCGGGAGGCCGTCCCCGAGGGCGATCCCTTCTGGCACAAGCTGTGGATCAACATGGCCGGGTTGTGCCAGTACCGCAAGCAGCCGGACGCGGCCACGGACTGCCTGCGGAAGGTGGTCGGCGACCGGCAGCTCAAGCCCGACAGCCCGATGCGGGCGATCGCGCTCAACAACCTGGGGGAGATCGCCGTCGGCCAGGGCCGGTTCGACGAGGCCCGGGAGCTGTTGCAGCAGGCGATCGACATCAAGCAGCGGCTGCTGGGATACGACCACCCGGACCTGATCGTCAACCTGCTCAATCTGGGGGAGCTGCACGCCAGGACCGGGGACGCGGTCAAGGCCGAGTCGCTGTTCCTGGAGGCCATCCGGATCGGCGAGGCCAGGCTGGGCCCCGGCCACCACATGGTGGGCGTCGCCTGCTACCGCTACGGCGGCAGCCTGTTCGAACGGGGGTACGTCAGCAGCGCCCGGGAGAACCTCTGCCGCGCGCTGGGGATCGTCGAGGCGGCGCTGGGCCCCGGGCACCCGCAGACCGCCGAGGTGCGCGCCAAGCTGGGCGAGCTCTGCCAGGGCGAGGGCGAGCTGGCCGAGGCCCGCGGCCACTACACCGCCGCGCTGGAGGCGCTGCTGGCCTGCTGCGGATCGGAGCGTCCCGAGGTCGGGCAGCTGCGGGAGCGGCTCGCCCAGCTGGACGCGGCGGAGCGGCCGGGGCGCAGGCGCGCGGGCCCGGCTTGAGCCGAGCCGGCGGACTCTTTCCTGCACCCCTCCCCGAACGCGATCGGAGAGGGGTTTCGCTTGTCCTCCCCCTCTCCCACAGGGGGAGGGGTGGGGGAGGGGTCGACGGAGGCTGCAAAGACACACCCCTGCATCCCTCGCTGCCAGCGGGGACCTGATAATCCCTTGCCCATTGAAAAAACCCCCCGTTTGTGCTACAATAAACGTTCGTTTCCGCGCACACTTAACCTTCATATATTCCAAGGAGCGACCACCACCATGGCGAAGTACGTCTACTTCTTCGGCGGCAAGGCCGCCGAGGGCGGCGCCGGCGACAAGAACCTGCTGGGCGGCAAGGGCGCCAACCTGGCCGAGATGTGCCATCTGGGCATCCCGGTGCCGGCCGGGTTCACCATCACCACCGAGATGTGCACGGTCTACTACAAGAACAACAAGAAGTACCCCGCCGAGCTCTCCAAGCAGGTGGACGGGGCGCTGGCCCGGGTCGAGAAGGTGATGGGCACGCGGTTCGGCGACCCCGCCGACCCGCTGCTGCTGTCGGTGCGCTCCGGCGCCCGCAGCTCGATGCCGGGCATGATGGAGACGGTGCTCAACGTCGGCCTCTGCTCCAAGACCATCCCGGGCATGATCGCCAAGACCGGCAACGGACGGTTCGTCTACGACGCCTACCGCCGGCTGATCATGATGTACTCCGACGTGGTGATGGAAAAGGCCGCGGGCGTCGAGCCGGCCGAGGGCCAGGGCATCCGCAGGCAGCTGGACGACATGCTGGGCGAGGTCAAGAAGCAGAAGGGCTACAAGACCGACGCCGACATCCCCGAGGCCGAGCTCAAGGTCCTGTGCGAGCGTTTCAAGGCCAAGGTGCGCGAGGTGCTGGGCAAGGAGTTCCCGGACGACGCCCGCGAGCAGCTGTGGGGCGGCATCGGCGCGGTGTTCTCCTCCTGGAACGGCAAGCGGGCCATCTCCTACCGCCGGATCGAGGGCATCCCCGACGAGTGGGGCACCGCGGTCAACGTCCAGGCCATGGTGTTCGGCAACATGGGCGACACCTCGGCCACCGGCGTGGCCTTCTCCCGCAACCCGGCCAACGGCGACAACCACTTCTACGGCGAGTGGCTGGTCAACGCCCAGGGCGAGGACGTGGTGGCCGGCATCCGCACGCCCAGCCCGCTCAACGAGGACACCAAGAACGAGCAGAACCGGCAGATGGCCTCGCTGGAGACGGCGATGCCCGCGGTCTACCGGGAGCTGGACGCCATCCGCGTCAAGCTGGAGAAGCACTACCGCGACATGCAGGACATCGAGTTCACCATCCAGGACGGCCGGCTGTGGATGCTGCAGTGCCGCGTCGGCAAGCGCACCGGCACCGCGGCCCTCAACATGGCCATGGACATGGTGGCCGAGAAGCTGATCGCCCGGTCCGACGCCGTGATGCGGGTCAGCCCGGCCCAGCTGGACGAGCTGCTGCACCCGATCGTCGACCCGGCGGCCGAGAAGACGGCGCCGGTGCTGGCCAAGGGCCTGCCGGCCGGCCCGGGCGGCGCCTTCGGGCAGATCGTGTTCACCGCCGGCGACGCGGTGGAGTGGCTGAAGCAGGGCAGGAAGGTGATCCTGGTGCGCGAGGAGACCAACCCCGAGGACGTCGAGGGCATGCGGGCGGCGGCCGGCATCCTGACCGCGCGCGGCGGCATGACCTCCCACGCGGCGCTGGTGGCCCGGGGCTGGGGCAAGTGCTGCATCGTGGGCGCCGGCGGCCTGCACATCGACGCCCACGCCAAGACCATGAAGGCCGGGGAGAAGACGTTCCGCGAGGGCGACTTCGTCACCCTCAACGGCACCCGGGGCTACATCTACGAGGGCCGGCTTGCGATGATGGACGCCACCGAGAACCCGCGGTTCGTGGAGTTCATGTCGTACGTCGACTCCTTCCGCAAGCTGAAGGTCCGCACCAACGCCGACACGCCGGAGGACGCGGCCAAGGCGCGGGGCTTCGGGGCCGAGGGCATCGGCCTGTTCCGCACCGAGCACATGTTCTACGGCAAGCACTCGGAGGAGCCGCTGTTCCGGCTGCGCAAGATGATCGTCTCCAAGAACGCGGCCGAGCGCCGCGCCGCGCTGGACGAGCTGTACCCCTACGTCAAGAAGGACATCAAGGCCACCCTGGAGGTGATGGACGGCCTGCCGGTGACCATCCGGCTGCTGGACCCGCCGCTGCACGAGTTCGTGCCCAAGCGCGAGGAGGAGCGGGCCAAGCTGGCCAACAGCCTGGGCATCTCGCTGGCCGAGCTCAACAAGCGGGCCGACGACCTGCACGAGTCCAACCCGATGATGGGGCACCGCGGCGTGCGGCTGGGCATCACCTACCCCGAGATCACCGAGATGCAGGTGCGGGCCATCCTGGAGTCCACCGCCGAGCTGATCAAGGCCGGCAAGAAGATCATGCCGGAGATCATGGTGCCGGTGGTGGGCATCAAGAACGAGCTGGACGACCAGAAGCTGATCGTGGACCGGATCCACGCCGAGGTCTGCGCCAAGTTCGGGATCAGGAAGGTCGACTTCATGTACGGCACGATGATCGAGGTGCCGCGGGCCGCGCTGACCGCCGGCCGGATCGCCCAGACGGCGGAGTTCTTCAGCTACGGCACCAACGACCTGACCCAGATGGGCTTCGGCTTCTCGCGCGACGACATCGGCGGCTTCGTGCCGGACTACGTCGAGAAGAAGATCCTGCCGGCCGACCCGTTCCAGATCCTGGACCAGGAGGGCATCGGCGAGCTGATCGCCATGGGCATCCAGCGGGGCCGGGCCACGCGGCCGCACCTCAAGGTCGGCATCTGCGGCGAGCACGGCGGGGAACCCTCCTCGGTCGAGTTCTGCCACCGGGTGGGGATGAATTACGTGTCCTGCTCGCCGTTCCGTGTGCCGATCGCCCGGCTGGCGCTGGCCCAGGCGGCGATCAAGGAGCAGAAGCAGGGGGCCAAGCCGGCCAAGCCCGCGAAGACAGCCGGAAAACCCGGGCGTCCCAAGGGCAGCAAGAACAAGGCGAAGAAGGGTCCGGGCCGCCCCAAGGGATCGAAGAACAAGTCCAAGGCGGCGCGCAAGCCAGGCCGGCCGAAGGGAAAAAAGGCCAAGAAATAACCGGTTCTTCCAAGCAAAGAACTCCCACCAAACCAGGTGGGAGTTCTTCATTATGGGAAAGTGCAATAACTGCGTTGATTCGAATAAATTGCGCTAGCTTAACATGCTATCAATCATTATGTTACATAATGCATCCTCAGATATGATTGTAAGGTATATGAGCAAGTAGATGACTGGCTCCGCAAGATTGTCAAGATATACATAATGCATTGTAGTGCAATAGAATAGAATTGTCGTTTTTTTATCAATTAGGTATGGAAAATGCATAATACTATTACGTATACGTAAATCTACAGATGAGGATAAGAAAATGAGAAGAGTACTTCTCACGATCACACTCACCTTGATGGCGGGTACGGCCTGGGGCGCAGTGGAATGGAATGAAAACTTTGAATACTCTACAGGAAACCTGACGACCGTCGGCAGCCCGGATTGGGTCAGTTATTCGGGCACGTCCAACTACATCCAGGTCGTGACCGGAAGCCTCTCCTATGGCGGGTATCCTTCATCGGGCATCGGCAACCGGATCACGGTAACGAACGGTACTGCCGAGGACGCATACCGCGCGTTCACGTCGTTCTCACCGCCGGCATCGGTATACACCGCGCTCCTGGTGAACGTCGCCAACACGACCAGCCTTCTCGCGAACTCCAGCACCACCGGCGACTATTTCACCTCGTATCTGCCAGCCACGTCGACGACGACGCTGTTCGGACGGGTCTCCATCAGGTTGGGAACCGCGGCCAATACCTACCAGATAGGGCTCAGGGCGACTTCGTCCAACGCTGCAGCGGTATGGCACACCACGGACCTGGACATCGGCACCACCTATCTGATTGTCATGAAGTACAAAAGCGTCGCGGGCAATACGAATGACACGGCCTATGTTTGGATCAATCCTGCGACGGGCGGCAGCGAACCGGCGTGTGATCTGATCCAGGCCTCGGCGCTGGCCACGGACCCGGCCACCGTGGCCCGGCTGGCGATACGGCAGGGCACGAACACTCCGAATGCGGCGATCGACGGCATCCGCGTGGGCACCGCGTGGACGGACGTCTGCCCGCCGACATCGACGCCGTTCATCTCCGTCAATCCCTCGTCGCTCGACTTCGGCACCCTGCTGGTCAACGACACGCTCGAGCTGAGCTATACCGTCTCCGGCGACAACCTCACGGCCGGGGTCACCGTCACCGCGCCATCCACGGAGTTCGCGGTCTCCCTGACCAGCGGCTCGGGCTTCGCCAGCTCGGTCACGATACCGCGGCAGGGCGACTCCATCCCGCCCACCACGGTCTACGCCAGATTGATCCCGGCCTCCGAGGGCGCCAGGTCCGGCAACATCACCCACGCCAGCGCCGGGGCCGCCACTCAGAACGTGACCGCCAGCGGGTACGGCACCAAGATCAGCATCCTCAGCGCGCTGACCAGCTTCGGCGGCGTCGAGGTGGGGCAGACCTCGGCCGAGCAGACGTACACCTACACGTGCTCGGGCCTGTTGGGCGGGGAGGACCTCATCGTAACCGCTCCCGCGGGTTTCCAAGTCTCCTGGCAGACGGGGACCGGCTTCGCCACCACGATATCGCGGATGGTCCCCGCCGGGGGGCGGCTGCCGCTGGACACGGTGTACGTCCGGTTCGCGCCATCGAGCACCGGCACCAGATCGGACAGCATCAGCCACGCCAGCACCGGCGCCACCACCAGGTTCCAGCCGGTCCACGGCCGCGGGGTCGCGACCGAGCCCACCGTCCAGGCCGGCAACATCACCTTCAGCAACGTCGGTGACGTCGACATGCGGGTCAACTGGACCCGCGGCAACGGCGCTGGGTGTATCGTGGTGGCCCGGTGCGAGAGCCCGGTGACCAGCGTGCCGCTCGACGGCTACTACTATGCCGCGGCAGATTCCTTCGGCAAGGGCGCCAACCTGGGCTACGGCCATTACGTCGTCTACAAGGGCACCGGCACGCAGGCGACCGTCAGGAAGCTCTACGGCATCACCACCTACCATTACGCGGTGTTCGAGTACAACGGCACCGACAGCTGCGAGAACTACCTGACCGCGTCATTCCCGACGGGGAACCAGATCACCAACTCGATGTCCGGCACGATCAACCTGACCACCTTGGGAACCCCATATTCGCAGGACTTCAGCACCCTCGATACCGCCGCCACCGTCCTGCCGACCGGTTGGAACTACCGGGAGGAGGGCAGCCAGGCGAACTACAAGTACGCCGGAGGGGACGGCAGCAGCAACACCGGGAACGTCTACAGCTTCGGTGCGATTCCCGAACAGGCGTTCGGTGGGTTGCAGACCAGCAACCTCGAACCGACCATCAGCGCGGTGTTCACCAACAACACCGGGGGGACCCTGACGGCAATCGACGTCGCCTACCGGGGAGAGCTCTGGCGGCTGGGCCTGCAGCGCTGGGACAGCCTGAAGTTCGAGCTGAGCACGTCGCCGGGGACGTGGGTGGCCTGTCCCCAGCTCACCTTCATCACGCCGGACACCCATGGCGCCTACGGGCCCCGGGACGGGAACAACTGGATGTATCGCAGCTACCTTGGCGCCAGCATCTCCGGTCTGAGCATCGCCAACGGCAGCGATTTCCGCATCCGCTGGCTGGATGCCAACGCGGTGAGCTACGACGACGGCATGGCGGTCGACGACTTCGTGCTGATCCCGTTCAACGGCGTCTCGCTGCCCCGGATCGTCGGCACGTCGCCGTACGACACCGCGACCGACGTGGCTGTCAACGCGGCCGTCAGGATCGGCTTCTCGGAGCCGATGAACGCCTCGTCGCTGGCCTACGCCTGCAGCCCGGACCCCGGGGGCTGGTCCGCCTCGTGGAACGGCGCCAGCGACACGGTGACCCTGACCCACGCCAGCTTCGGCTACTGGACGGACTACAGCTTCACCGTGACCCAGGCCAGGGACCTGGAGGGATACGACCTGGTGGCGGGCTGCAAGCCCAACCCGTTCCACTTCCGGACCGCCGTCAACCCGGCCGCCCCGCCCATGTACATCACCATGCTCAACATCGGCCAGGGGGACTGCATCGTCATCCGGTCGCCGACCGGCAAGCGGGTCCTGGTCGACGCCGGGGACGGCGGCGATGACGTCCAGATCACCAACTTCATCAAGGACAGCATCGATATCGGCACCAATACCAGGTTCCTCGACTATGCCTTCCTCAGCCATTACCACGACGATCACGGCGGGGGGCTGGACGAGGTGATCGCCCGTCTGGATTCGCTGCGGGTCGGGGCCTATGACCGCGGAGATTCGAACACCTCGGGCAACAGCACCTACGCCAACTACATCGATTCGCTCACCGCGCAGGGATGGATCGCCAAACGGCACCCGGTATCCATCGGGCAGACGTTCGATATCGGCTACGGCGCCTCGCTCCAGGTGATCACCTATGACGGCAAGACGCTTTCCGGAGACAGGATTTACCCGGGGAGCACCGACGAGAACAACCATTCCCTGGGTCTGCTGCTCAACTATGCTGACAAATTCAAGATGGTCATGTGCGGGGATATCTCCAAAGCGACGGAGCGGATCCTCTCCCCGGACCTCGGCGGCAGGATCTCCGTGCTGAAGGCGAACCACCATGGCAGCGACGACGCCAACGGCCTGAAGTGGGTATCCGACCTCAACCCGATGGTCACCCTCATCCCGGTGGGGGACGGCAATAGCTACGGGCACGTGCATCTGGCGGCCAGGGACTCGCTGCTGGCCGATCCCAAGGGCAGCAAGGCGGCCGGCGACAGCAACCGGCTCTACCGCACCGAGCTGGGGAGCGGCGCGCCGCTGGCCGCCGGGCGGGACTTCGCCATGTACCAGAACATCCACATCGAGGTCACGCCGGCCAACCCGTCGTACTGCTTCACGGTGCTGAACGACGGCACCACCTATCCCCACATCGGCGGGGCGATGGCGGTGGCGCTGTCGCAGTTCGCGGCCGCGGCCGTGGACGGCGGCGTGTCGCTGGCCTGGCGGACGGAGAGCGAGACGGACTGCTATTCCTGGGAGATAGAACGGTCGACGGCCGCCGGCGGCAACTATCGGACGGTCGGCGCGGTGGCGGGCCATGGCACGACGTACGATCCGCACGTGTACCGCTACGAAGACCGGTCCCTCGCCGGCGCCGGCGTCTACTGGTACCGGCTGGCGGAGGTCGACCTGGCGGGAGCCCGGACGCATCACGGCCCGGTGCAGGTCCTCTACAACGATTGCGGCGTCACCACGTTCCTGGCCGGGCCGGCGTGGCCCAACCCCGCCAGCGAACGGACCAGTTTCTCGTACCAGCTGCCGTTGCCGGGCCGGGTGACGCTGGGCGTGTACAACATCCTGGGCCAGCGGGTGAAGTCGCTGGTGGACGGCGATCAGCCGGCCGGGCGGTTCTCAGTGGTCTGGGACGGCCGGGATGGCGGCGGCAACCGGGTCGCCGGCGGGATCTATCTGTACCGGTTGGAGTACCGGGACGCGGCCGGCGCCTTCGGCCGCCAGGCGGCGGTGCAAAAAGTGGTGCTGGCGAGGTGATCCGAATCCTTTCGTACGGCGGCGCATCAAAGCAGCATATGATAGGGGACGCGTGGGACCGGTTCGTTGATCACGGGAAAGGATCGCCCATGGACAGGAATGCGGCATGGAAAGCCCTGACAGTGCTTATGCTGTTCGCAGTGAGGGCGCCCGGACAGACGTTCTTCGTCGACAACTTCGAGACCGACAAGGGCTGGGCCTTCGGCGGCTCGGCGAACCAGTCGTGGGCGCGCGGCACGCCGGCGGGCGGGGCCGCCACCGGCAGCGACCCCATCGGCGCCCACGCCGGCAGCTACTGCCTCGGGACCAACATGGCGGGTTCATACGCCTCCAGCGAGTCGAGCTATGCCCGGTCGCCGTCGTTCAGCTGCGCCGGGTACTCCCAGGTCTACCTGCATTTCTACCGCTGGCTGGGCACCAAGGGCTCCAGCAACACTGCCTGCAGCGTTCAGGTCAGCACCGACGGTGCGGCTTGGACCGGGATCTGGGGCAACCCCAACCCGGCCCTCGACGACGGCGCCTGGGCCAACATCAGCCACGACATCTCCGCGGTCGCAGCGAACCAAGCGACGGTGTACGTCCGGTTCCGGCTCAAGGACAGCGGGGCCAACCCGCCACGCTACACAGGATGGAACATCGACAACCTGCTGGTCGACACCAGCAGCGTCAGGACCCTGGCCGTGTCGCTGTCGCAGTTCAATTGCCAGGCGGACGATGACGGCGTGACGTTGACGTGGCGCACCGAGAGCGAGCGTGACTGCTACCGCTGGGAGATCGAGCGGTCAACGGCACAGGACGGGATGTATCGACCGGTCGGCACGGTCGCCGGCCACGGCACGACCTGCGATCCGCACGGGTACCGCTACGAAGACCGGTCGCTTCCCGGTAAAGGGATCTATTTCTATCGCTTGGCCGAGATCGATCTTTCGGGTGATACGACGCATCACGGTCCGATCACCGTGGCGTACGATGGGCAGGGCATCGCCGAGTTCCTCGTGGAGCCGGCGTACCCCAACCCCGCTCATGGGCAGGCCAGCATCGGCTACCAGCTGCCGCTGCCGGGCCGGGTATCGCTGGGCGTGTACGACGTCATGGGGCGTCGGGTAATGATCCTGTACGACGGTGACCGGCCGTCGGGCCGGTTCACCGCCAACTGGGACGGCCGGGACGCGGACGGTCGCCGGGTCGCCAGCGGCGTGTACCTGTATCGGGTGGAATACCAGGACGAACTCGGTGATGGCGGGAGACGGGTCGCGGTCAAGCGGCTGGCGATGATCAGGTAGCACCCGGTCCGTACTCAGCTGCATGAAGCAGGACGCCGGCGGCGTCCTGCTTCGTTCTTTGCCCCAAACATGTTGACTTGACGGGCGGGTCGGCGTATAATACAGAATCCGATCATAACAATGAGGTGCATGTGGGAGAACGGGCCATCCTGGTGGGGACCGTGCTGGGGCGGACGCCGCCGGCCGACGAGGAGGAGTCGCTGCGCGAGCTGTCGCGGCTGGCCGAGAGCGCCGGCGCCTCGGTGATCGACCTGGTCGTCCAGCGGCGGCCCCGGCCGGACGCCGCCTACTTCGTGGGCAAGGGCAAGGCCGCGGAGATCGGACTGGCCGCGGAGCGCAGCGCCGCCGACCTGGTGATCTTCGACCACGACCTCAGCCCCAGCCAGGCCGCCGCGCTGGGCACGCTGCTGGGCTGCCGGGTGATCGACCGGGCCGAGCTGATCATGGACATCTTCGCCCTGCGGGCCCGCAGCGCCGAGGCCCGGATCCAGGTGGAGCTGGCCCAGCTGTCCTACCGCTTCTCGCGCCTGGCCGGCGCGGGCATCGAGATGTCGGACCCCGGCGGCGGCATCGGCACCCGGGGGCCGGGCGAGAAGCAGCTGGAGCTGGACCGCCGCAAGATCCGCGACCGCATCGCCCACTGCAAGCGCGAACTGAAGAAGGTCGAGCAGCAGCGCCGCACCCAGCGCAAGTCGCGGTCCGGCACCTTCAAGGTGGCGCTGGCCGGCTACACCAACGCCGGCAAATCCACCCTGATGAACCTGCTGGCCCGGGCCGGGGTCCGGACCGAGGACCGGCTGTTCGCCACGCTGGACGCCACCACCCGTCAGGTGGTGCTGCGGAGCGGCGAACGGTTCCTGCTGACCGACACGGTGGGCTTCATCCGCCGCCTGCCGCACCAGCTGGTGGCCAGCTTCAAGGCCACGCTGGAGGAGGTGGTGGAGGCCGACCTGATCCTGCACGTGGTCGACACGCCGCACGCCGCCCGGCTGGCGGAGATCGCCGCGGTGCGGTCCGTGCTGGACGAGATCGGCGCCGGCCAGACGGAATTGCTGGTCTTCAACAAGACCGACCGCCTGGACGACCACACCCGGCGCGAGCTGGAGTGGCACAACCCCGGGGCGGTGTTCGTCTCGGCCCTGGACGGCACCGGCCGGGGCGATCTGGAGGCCCGGATCACCGCGGCCATGGCCCGGCGGTGAAGCGGCCGGGGGCGTTCCTGGCCGCGTACGTCGGCGTGGTGCGAGGATTCTCGCCCAACGCCAAGCGGTACCTGCTGGCCAATTTCCTGCTGTCGGCCAGCGCCTCGGTGGCGGGGGTGATCTTCAATCTCTATCTCAGCGCCGCCGGATTCCAGGAGGGGTTCATCGGCAGCACCCTGTCGATGGGCGGGCTGGCGCTGGGGCTGTTCGCGCTGCCGGCCGGCATGATCTCGGACCGCTGGGGCCGCAAGCCGGCGATGATCGCGGGCGCCGCAGCGGCCAGCGCGCTGATGCTGGTGCGGGCCCTCACCGTCGGCCGGGCCGCGCTGGTGGCGGCCAGCTTCGCCGGCGGGATCGCCTCCACCGTGTACGGCCTGTCGACCGCGCCGTTCATGATGGAGCACAGCGCCCCCGGCGAGCGCACCCACCTGTTCTCGATGTCCTTCGCGGTGATGCTGGCGGCCGGCGTGCTGGGCAGCCTGGCCGGCGGCGCGCTGCCGGGCCTGTTCGGCCTGCTGGCGCGCGGGGCGGACCGGTTCACGCTCTACCGCCTGACGCTGGTCTGCGCCGGGCTGCTGTCCTTCACCGCGGTGCTGCCGCTGGTGGCCATCACCGAGTCCCGTGGTCGGCGACAGGAACGGCGGCCGGCGGAGCCCTCCCGCGGCCGGGGCGACTGGGCCCTGCTGGCGAAGTTCGCCTGGTGCAACCTGTGGATCGGGCTGGGCGCCGGCCTGGTGATCCCCTTCTTCAACCTGTACTTCGTCACCAGGTTCGGCGCCTCCAGCGCCCAGATCGGCGTCTATTTCTCGGTATCGCAGGTCGCCACCTTCGCCGCCGTGCTGGCGGCGCCGGCCATCGCCCGCCGCATCGGCAAGGTGAGGACCGTGGTGCTGGGCGAACTGCTGTCGCTGCCGTTCCTGGTGAGCCTGGGCGCGGAGAACACGCTGCCGGTGGCGGTGGTCTCGTTCTGGGCCCGGGCCAGCCTGATGCAGATGTCGTCGCCGATCGGCTCGGCCTTCACCATGGAGGCGGTGCCGCAGCGGCTGCGGGCCACGGCCAACAGCGTCACCTCGATGTCGTGGAACCTCACCTGGGCCGCCTCGACGGCGGCCGCCGGCTTCATGGTGCAGCGCTACGGCTATGCCGTGCCGTACTACCTGACCGCGGGATGCTACGCGATCTCCGCGGTGTCCTACTACCTGTTCTTCCGCCGCATGGAGCGGCAGTCCGGCCCGGCCGTCGAATCGGACCTGTACCATCCGGAGGGGGTGCGCCATGGCTAAACCCGTGCTGTCGCTGATCGGCGCCGGCCGGCTGGGATCCAGCCTGGCGGCGGCGCTGGCCGCCAGGGGCTACACCGTGCAGGGCGTCTGCGACCGGGACCGGCGGACCGCGCAGGAGACCGCGCAGGCGCTGGCCGCGGCCGCGGCGGGGGACGATCCCACGGCGGTGTGCGCGGGGGCCGACATCGTCCTTGTTGCCGTGCCCGACGCCCAGATCAAGCCGGTGTCCGAGCGGCTGGCCGCCGGCGGGACGCTGCGCAAGGGCCAGATCATCTGCCATACCTCGGGATTCCTGCCCTCGTCCGTGCTGGTGGCGGTCAAGTTCTCGGGCGTCTACGCCGTCTCGATGCACCCGATGATGAGCTTCACCCGGCGGCTGTCGGGCCCCGAGGTCTTCCGGGGAGTCAGCTTCGCCCTGGAGGGCGACGCCGTCGCGGTGGCGGCGGCCGGAGAGCTGGCCACCGCGCTGGACGGCTTCGCGGTGGCGATCAAGCCCCAGGACAAGCCGCTCTACCACGCGGCGGCCGTGATGTCGTCCAACTACCTGGTGACGCTGCTGGCCCAGTCGGTGGCATTGCTGGGACGGGCCGGCATCGGCGCCGACCAGGCCGCCCAGATGCTGCTGCCGCTGGCCGGATCGGTGATCGCCGGGCTGGCGGACGGCGAGCTGGCCGCGGCCCTCACCGGGCCGATCGAGCGGGGCGACGCCATCACCGTCGAGGGGCACATCCGGGCCCTCAAGAACGCTCCGCCCCAGCAGCTGGATGTCTACAAGGCGCTGGCGCGGTCCACGCTGGCGATGGTGCGGGACCGGCTGTCCACCGACCAGGTCCAGGCGCTGGAGTGGACCATCGATCAGTAGCAGGTCCCGGCGGCCGACGGGCCGGCGGATGGACCACGGGATCGAGCGGTGGCTTCGTGAGACGATGCGTGCATCCCGATCGACAGGTCGCTG
>JALOPJ010000039.1 GCA_025453955.1 Candidatus Edwardsiibacteriota bacterium | reverse complement strand
TGCGCCATGTGCGCCGGCGCCATGGTGCTGTCGCGGATCGACCGGCTGGTCTACGCGGCGGCGGACCCCAAGGCCGGCGCCTGCGGATCGGTCTGCGACGTCCCCGGCCAGCGGCGGCTGAACCACCGCATCGCCGTCGAGGGCGGGCTGCTGGCCACCGAGGCGGCGGCGCTGCTCAAGGATTTCTTCCGACAGCAGCGCACGCGGCGAGGCTGACCGGTCACCGTCGGACCGGACGATCCGACCGCCGCCCTCGTTCATGTCTTCCTGGATTCCTGATAGAAAAATTCCGGAGAGTTGGCCGAGCTGGTTGAAGGCGCACGACTCGAAATCGTGTATGCCGTGATGAACGGCATCCGGGGTTCGAATCCCTGACTCTCCGCCAGAACGTTAAACCCGGCAGCATCGCTGCCGGGTTTTCCCATGTCCGCTCTGCGTTGTTCCGGCGCAGACGGCCGGCCTGGTGACGCAGGGCATCGAGAAGCAAGCAGGGCAGATGAAAGGGAATACCCGGAAGTAGGTCTGGTCATGCCGAACTAAGAAACCCGGACTCTTAGCCCGGGTCTTTCTGTACCATGCCCTAGCCCTTCTGTGCATCTGTTTTCAATGCCATTGGTCAGCAATCATAGTATTACCTACTTATAGCAGTAATCTCTTTCCGTATCTACCGTTTTCTATACAATCTATGAATGAATATCGGTATAGTGAGAAGTGAACCAATAATCAGTATTAATAAAATGCCGATGGTTGTTCTCGACCTGAAACTTTTTACTTACAATGAATTCTATACTCATCAATGCAGTAAGGGATGTACTAGCAATAACAATGATTACTTTAGTAAACATTGACGATTTATTCTCTGGCGTTGCTAGCATATCACCACTTTCCTTGTTCTCATTCTCTCACGGATCGCCATCCCTGTCAAGGCGTACAACTTCCTCGCATGACCCGGCCACGCGGACATTGACACCGCGCCGGCGATCTGGTATAATCCCGGCGTCAAGGTGCTCCCGGTTTTCCGGGAGATAATCGGGAATCCCGTGCAAGACGGGAGCTGCCCCGCAACTGTGAGCCGCATCCGGACCGGGCGATGCAGCAGCCACTGTCGGTCATCGACGGGAAGGCGCATCGCCGGCGGCGAGCCAGGAGACCGGCCTTGATGCTATTGAAATCCGCCTTCGGGGGAGGGTCGGGTTCTGACGTTCGTCGCCGAGAACCTGATCTTTCACCAAGATCAGGTTCTTTTTTCGCATGAAGAGATCGCTGGTACTCATCATCATCGCCGCCTGCCTGGCCGGCGGGTGCGCCAAGAAGCACCTCAGCCCAGCGCTGACGCTGGTCGACGACGCCGGGCGTCGCGTGGCCCTGCCGGCCCTGCCGCGACGGGTGGTCTCACTGGGGCCCAGCATCACCGAGACGGTCTACGCGCTGGGCCAACAGGACCGCCTGGTAGGCGTCACCTCCTGGTGCAACTACCCGCCGGAAGCGTCGCGCAAGACCGTGGTCGGCGACGCGGCCAGCTTCAACCCCGAGCGGCTGCTGGCGCTGGACCCCGACCTGGTGATCCTGGCCGGCACCGCGCAGAGCCCGGCGCTGGTGCGGCTGGAGGCGCTGGGGATCCCGGCGCTGGTGCTCGACCCCAGGACGCCCGACGATATCATCGCCGATATCGAGCTGGTGGGGCGCGCGCTGGGCGCCGGACCCCGGGCCGACTCCCTGGCCGCAGCGATGCGGACGTCGCTGGGCCGGCTCAGGGACTCCGCCGAACTCGTTCCTGTCGGCCTGCGTCCGACGGTGTTCGCCGAGATCGGCGCCACCCCGCTGTTCGCGGCCGGTCCGCGCAGCTTCCTTGGTCAGATGATCGCGCTGGCCGGCGGCCGCGTGGTCCCGGAAGACCTGCCGCAGGACTACGCGGCCGTCAACCCGGAGCGGGTGATCGGGCAGGACCCCGACGTCATCCTGGTCCTGCATCCCATGGCCGCGCGCGGCGACGTGATCGCACGAATCGGCTGGTCCCGGATCGCCGCGGTCAGGACCGGCCGGGTGCATGACGGCATCGATCTGGACATCGTGCTGCGGCCCGGGCCGCGATTCCTGCGGGGCGTCGGCCAATTGCGGATGATCATCGATGGCCGACGGCCGTAGGGCACACGTCGTCTGGCTGGTGCTGGCCGCCGCCGCCGTCGGGATCGCCATCGGCCCGGCCGGCCTGCCCTCCCGGGGCGATCCGCAGATCATCGTCCTGCGGGGTTTCCGGGTGCTGCTGGCGCTGTGCGCCGGGGCCGGCCTGGCGGCGTCGGGCGCCTCGCTGCAGGCGGTGCTGGGCAATCCGCTGGCCGAGCCCTACCTGCTGGGCGTTTCCGGCGGCGCCGCCTGCGGGGCCGCGCTGGCCATCGCCCTGGGGCTGGGCCGGGGCGTCCTGGGCGCGTTCGCCGTGCCGGTCCTCTCGTTCTGCTTCGGGCTGGCCGCGATCATCGCCGTCTACCGGCTGTCCCGCGTGCGGGGCCGGCTGCCCGGCGAAACGATGGTCCTGGCGGGCGTGGTCGCCAACGCGTTCTTCTCCGGCGCCATCATGCTGCTGATGTCGCTGGCCGGCCGCCAGCTGCAGGAGATGGTGCTGTTGATGATGGGCAGCCTGGGCGCCGTCTTCACCGCGTCGACCGCGCCGGCCCTGCTGATCGCCGCGGCGCTGACCGTCGGCGGCATCGGCTGGCTGTGGCGCCAGGGCCGGCGCCTCAACCTGCTGGCGCTGGGCGAGCCGCAGGCGGCCAGCCTGGGCGTCGAGGTCGAGCCGCTGAAGCGAGGCGTCTTCCTGACCAGCGCGCTGATCTGCGCCGGCATCGTCTCGCTGGCCGGCGTGATCGGGTTCGTCGGCCTGATCGTCCCGCACCTGGCGCGGATGATGGTCGGCCCGGACAACCGCCGGCTGATTCCCGCCTCGGCCGCGCTGGGCGGCAGCCTGCTGGTCCTGTCCGACGCCGCGGCCCGCAGCGCCTTCGCCTGGGAGCTGCCGGTGGGGGTGGTCACCACCATGCTGGGCGTGCCCTTCTTCGTCTACCTGCTGTGGCGGCGCAAGCGGAGCGCCGGCTGACGATGATCGCGATCAGGGACCTGTCATGCCGCTACGGCGCGATCGCCGCGCTGGACGGCGTCAACCTGACGGCCGGGACCGGCGCGGTGCTGGGGCTGATCGGGCCCAACGGCTCGGGCAAGAGCACGCTGGTCGCCTGCGTCGCCGGGGTCAACCGCGACTGCAGCGGCGCGATCGCGCTGGGCGGGGTTTCCCTGGCGTCCTACGGCCGCGCGGCCCTGGCCCGGGTGCTGGCCGTGGTGTTCCAGGAGAACCACATCGCCTTCGACTTCACCGCGCTCGACGTGGTGCTGATGGGCCGCAGCCCGCACCTGCGGGAGTTCCAGGAGTACGGCGCGGAGGACCTGGCCGTCGCCCGCGAGGCGATGGCGGCCTGCGACTGCTGGCAGCTGCGCGACCGCGGCGTCAACCGGCTGTCCGGCGGCGAACGCCAGCGCGTGGTGCTGGCCCGGGCCCTGGCCCAGCGGCCGCGCTACCTGCTGCTGGACGAACCGACCAGCCACCTCGACCTCCGCCACCAGAAGGAGGTCCTGGAGATCGCCGCGGCCAGGGCCCGCACGGACGGGCTGACCGTGATCGCCGTGCTGCACGATCTCAATCTGGCCGGCCGGTATTGCGACCGGCTGGCGCTGCTCGACCGCGGCCGCGTCGTCTGCCAGGGAGAGCCGTCGGCCGTGCTCACCGCGCCGACCATCGAAGCGGTCTACGGCACCACGGTGGCGGTCGTCCCCCACCCCGCCACCGGGAGACCGCAGATCCTGGCCTGACCATCTTTCGCCGACGCACCACGCAGGGAGACCGACATGATCCTGACATCGTTCCTCGCCGCAGCACTGTTGACATTGCCGGTCGATCCATCGGCGACAGCCGTCCCCGACAGCATGCCGGCCGGACCCGCCACGGCTGTCGCCCCTGCGGCCCCGGATAGCGGCCGCATCCTGCGGCTGCGGGACGTCGTCATCACCGCCACCAGGACGCCGCTGGCCCTGGCCGCGGCTCCCGCCAGCGTGTCCGTGATCGTCCCCGACCCGCTGATGCCGGGCAGCAGCGTCTCCGCGACGCTGTCCAGCGTGTCCGGCGCATCGTTCGGCGCCACCGGGGGCCAGGGTAGCAGCTCGTCGCTGTTCCTGAGGGGCGCGGCGGGCGAGGGCGTACTGGTGCTCCAGGACGGGATGCCGCTGAACTCGCCCCTGCTGGGAGGGTACGACCTCAACAAGATCTCCGGGAACGCCGATCGGATCGAGATCGTCCGCGGTCCAGCGTCCAGCCTCTACGGCGCCAACGCGGTGGGCGGCGTGATCAACATCACGACGGCCCCGGCCCCGGGCGACCGGCCCTATTCCCGCGTCACCTACCTGAAGGGGGGCTACGGCACCCAGCAGCTGGCCGCGAAATTCTCGCGGTCGCTGGCGGCCGGGCTCTCGATGTGGCTGGGCGCCGACTGGAACAGCACCGGCGGCCAGCGCGTCAATTCGTCCTACGACGGCACCAACTATACCGTGGGCGCGACGACCGGACCGTTCTGGGGCGTCACCGCCGCCGCCCGGTTCCAGGACTACGCCGCCGAGGCCGGCGTACCCGGCCCGCTCTGGCACGGGACCCCGTACGCCAAACAGCGCGACAAGCAGCAGGACCTCTCGCTCCGGTTGTCCCGCGCCGCGGACTCCGGCACCTGCCTAGCCGGCGGCTCGCTGGCGGTCTGCCGCAGCGCGGCCCGCAATGCCTTCGAGAACGACGGCGTCGTGACCGACAACGACTCCCGCACGCTGACGATCGACGGCCAGTACTCGTTCGCCTTGCCCGCCGCCATGACGCTGACCGCCGGCGGCGCCTACCAACGCACCGAATGCCAAAGCGACAACTCCGGTGAACACGGCCTCCGCCAGCGCGCACTGTTCGCCAACGCGCAGTATCGACCGATCGGCGCGCTCCTGCTCATCCCCGGCCCAGTACTCGCCGGCAGTATCGGCCAGCTATCAGCTCGCTCTGCCCGGCGGCTGGACGCTGGCGCCCTATGCCGGCTGGGGCCGGGCGTTCCGCGCTCCCACGGTCAACGAGCTGTTCTGGCGCGATGACCTCTGGATGATGTACGGCAGCGACTCATTGTTGCCGGAGCGCAGCTGGCAGGCGGAGGCGGGTGCCAAGGCCGAAGGGCGCTGGATCATGTTGTCCGGCTCGCTGTTCCGCCGCAGCACCGCAGATATGATCCAGTGGCAATCGATGCCGGACTGGAGCACACGCACCGTCAACCTCGGCCGGGTGAACGCCGACGGCATCGAAGCATCTCTGGCATTGCACCCGTTGGACTGGTTGAGTGTAGAGATCAACTTCACGCACTGCCTGGTGACGCGGGACGACAGCACGCACACCGTACTGCCGTACCGGCCGCGCAACATCGCCAACGCCGCGCTGGCGGTCGACGACCTGCAGCTGGCCAGGCACCTGCGGCTGGGCTGGAAGCTGGCGGCCCGCTACACCGACTGCCAGGATCCCGGCCCCTACGTCGCCCGGGTCCTGCCGCGCACGATCGCCTGCGACCAGACCCTGTCGATCAAGATCCGCGACGCCCGGTTGTTCTGGCGGGCGGACAACCTGTTCAACGCCGACTACCAGACCCGCTACGGCTACCCAATGCCGCGCCGCAGCCACGCCTTCGGCATCTCCATCGAGCTCTGGGACTGAGCTGCCTCCGCCCGGCGAGCTCACCCGGCCCGGCCAGGGCCGGGTTTTCGTTTGACGAAACCGCCGCTTTGCGCTACAATTAGCACATGACGATACCGATCCCCATCGCCTGCCTGGCCTCCGGCTCGGGGTCCAACGTGCAGGCCATCATCGATGCCATCGGCTCGGGCGCGCTGGCCGCCCGGATCACGGCCGTGGTCTCCAACGTCCCCTCCGCCGGCGTGCTCGACCGCGCCCGCCGGCACGGCATCCCGGCCGTCGTGGTCGACCATCGGGCGTTTTCCCGGCGGGAGGAATTCGAGCGCGAGCTGTGCGGCGTGATCGACCGAGGCAAGGCGCAACTGGTGTGCCTGTGCGGGTTCCTGCGGGTGCTGACCCCGCTGTTCGTGTCGCACTATCCCGGCCGGATCCTCAACATCCATCCGGCCCTGCTGCCGGACTTCGGCGGCCGCGGCTTCCACGGCATCAAGGTGCATCAGGCCGTGCTGGCGGCGGGCCGGAAGATCTCCGGCTGCACCGTCCACGTCGTTGACGCCGAGGTCGACCACGGCCCGGTGATCCTGCAGCGCACCGTGCCGGTGGAACCGGGCGACACCCCGGAGATCCTGGCCGCACGGGTGCTGGAACAGGAGCACCTGGCGTATCCCGAGGCCATCGGGCTGTTCGCGTCCGGCCGGGTGACGATCGAGAACGGCCGGGCCCTGGTCAGGCCGGCATGAGACGGGCGCCGTCATTCCCTTCGCGCCCGGCCGCACTGGCGGCCGTCTCCGGCCTGCTGTTGCTGGCGGCCTTCCCTCCGCTGTCGCTCTGGCCGCTGGCGTTCGTTTTCCTGGTCCCCCTGCTGTATGCCCTGGAGGGCACCTCCCCGAGGAAATCGTTCTGGCTCGCCGGCCTGTTCGCCGCGATCTTCTACGCCGGATTGCTGCACTGGATCGTCTTCAATCCGGCCGTGGAGCGCTGGGTGCGTCCGCTGCTGTATCTGGGCGTGGCGCTGATCGCGGCGTACCTGGCGCTGTACGCCGCGGCCGCCGCCGCGGCCGCGCGCTGGATCGCGGCGCGGACCGGGTGGCCCCTGTGGCTGGTGCTGCCGTTCTGCTGGACCATGGCCGACTACCTGCGGGGGCTGGGAATGATGGGTTTCCCCTGGGGATCGGCCGGCTATGCCATCGTCAGATTTCTTCCAGCCATCCAGATGTCAGAGTTTGTTGGCGTCCCCGCGGTGACGTTCTGGGTGGTGCTGGTCAACGGCCTATCGTACGCGGCGGTACGGCGATGCCGACCGCTGGCACGGCGGCCGGCGCGCCGGGACGTTGCCATCGTGGCCGCGGGCCTCTTGCTCATCATCCTGCCGGTCGTTTTCGGCCTGTTGCGGCTCGAGCAGGTCCGGCGTCGCTGCGAAACGGCGGCGACCGTGCGGGTGACCCTGGTGCAGGGCAATATCGAGCAGGGACTGCGGTGGGACGCCGAGTTCCAGGAGGAGAACTGGCGGACCTACGATTCGTTGAGCCGGGACGCCGCGAAGCGTTCGCCGGCGCTGGTCGTCTGGCCCGAGACCGCCCTGCCGTTCTACCTCCGCTACCAGGAACGCTACCTGACGCGGATGCGATCGCTGGTGGACCAGACCGGCGCCGCGGTGCTGACCGGCGTGCCGGACCTGGCGCAGGATTTCTCGGCCAACACCACCGACTACTTCAATTCCTCGTTCCTGTTCGCGCCGAACGCCGGGCTCGTCGGCCAGTACGCCAAGACCCACCTGGTGCCGTTCGGCGAGCGCTTCCCGCTGAAGGAGCGCATCCCCGGACTGCGGGACGTCAACTTCGGCGAGGGCGAGTGGACCCCGGGCAGCGACACCCTGCCCCTGCGGCTGGGAGACATGCGTTTCGCCAACCTGATCTGCTTCGAGTCGATCTTCCCGGAGCTCGCCCGGGCGATGGTGCGGCGCGGCGCTGCCTTCCTCACCGTGATCACCAACGACGGCTGGTTCGGACGCTCCGGCGCCGCGCGCCAGCACGCCGACATGGCGGTGCTGCGGGCCGTGGAGACCCGGCGCGCCGTGGCCCGCTGCGCCAACTCGGGGGTCTCGCTGTTCATCCTGCCCGACGGCTCGGTCCGCCAGCCCACCGCGCTCTACCGACAGGCCGTGATCACCGCCGACCTTCCGTTGCTCTCCGGGGAGACCTTCTACGTCCGTCACGGCGACCTGTTCGTGCTGCTGGTCGCGCTGCTGACGGCCGGTGCCGCCGCGGCCGCCATCGTCCGGCCGCGGACCTGATCCCGGCCGGACGGCACCTTGGCAGAACGAAAAGCCCCGATCACATCGGGGCTTTTCCCATGGAATATTCCGGCAGCGCCGGCCGTATGTTTCCCAGAACCTGAAAAGGAGAACGGCCATGAAACGGGCGTCACTTTCCGTCCTGCTGGTGCTGTGCACCGGAATGGCGCTGGCCCAGAAATCCGACCCGGTATCGCGGCTGCTGCGGGGGATTTCGGTCGGGAATCCCATCATCTACCGGGGCTTGGCCGTTTTCCCGCTGTCCGGCCAAAGCGCTTCCCGGCTGAACGGCTGCCGGACGCTCTCGCAAGCCATGGACCGGGGATACATCACGGTCAGCGAGAAGGACGGCGGCGAGGTCAACCGGCTGTTCGTCGAGAACTCCGGACCTTCCCTGGTGTTCCTGATGGCCGGGGAACTGCTGGCCGGCTGCAAGCAGGACCGGATGGTCGGCGACGACTGCCTGCTGCCGCCGCGCAGCGGCAGGATACCGCTGACCGCGTACTGCGTCGAGCACGGGCGCTGGACGGAACAGGGCCACACCTTCAAGGCCGTGGGCGCGGCCGTCCAGCCGGGAATGCGCAAGGTGGCCAAGGAGTCCCGCGACCAGCACGCGGTCTGGGGGGCGGTGGCATCGCAGTACCAGGCCCAGTCGGTGCCGATGTCGGCCACCGGCACCTACCGGTCGGTGGTCGACGACAAGGAGGTCGCGCGGAAGCGCGAGGCCTACGTCGAGCGCTTCGCCGGCGTGCCGTCGCTGGGCCGCGGCGTCTGCGGCTGCGCCGTCGCCATCGGCGGCCGGATCGTCTGCGTCGACGTGGTCGCCACCCCGGAACTGTTCTCCGCGCTGTGGCCGGCGCTGGCGGCGTCGTACGCGATGGACGCCATGGGATCGGACGCCGGTCGCGCCACGGTCGGCCGGTCCGACATCGCCGACTTCCTGCGGGACGCCGCGCGCTGCGGGATGGACGAGGCCCGGACCGACGGCGTCGGCACGGCGTACGAGATCCGCTCCCGGGAGCTGTACGGCTCGGCCCTGGTCTACCGGGGCGACGTGGTCCACTGCGACCTGTTCCCGGACGAGCGCGCCGGCGGCGGGCAGGACGAGGGCGGCGCCCCCAAGCTGCAGTACCGGCGTGAGCACCTCAGGGAACGGTAACGATCAACACGGCCCTCGCGGCCGGAAAGGAGGCTGCCATGTTCACCACAGACTTGATCCTGCTGATGCCGGTGATCGGCGTCGCGACGGGGCTGGCGGTCGCGCTGTTCGTGGTGCGCGCCCAGGAGCTGCGGCTGGCCTCGGTGGGTTTCGGGGTCAAGGGCGCCAAACTGCTGGGACCGCTGTACGTCAAGGAGGGCGGGATGGTCGCGCTGGGCATCCCCCTGGCGCTGGTCATCTTCGGTTCGAGCGCGCTGATGCTGAAGCAGTACCTGACGCCGCCGCCGGTGCCGATCCAGCGGGAAATAATCCCATTTGATCCAACCAAATGGGGCTTGCCCCCGCCCATCGATCCCAACGGGATCAGCGACCCCGGCAATACGGCCATCCCAGCAGACCCGAATGGTGGCGGTATCCCCAGACCCGTCGAGGACAGCCATGCCGCCGTCGACGACTATGGCACTCAGGATGACTGGGCCCGGCAGGCCAACGCCGGGACCATCGATCCCGACAAACTGAACCGCGACTCGGTGGAGATCGTGCGCGACGACCTCCCGCCTCAGGGCTTCACCGCCATGGAACGCTATCCGGAGCTTGTCACAAGAATCGACCCGGTCTACCCGTCCGTCGATCTGACGCTGGGGCGAGAGGGCAAGGTCTACGTGCAGCTGCTGTTGAACACCGACGGGACGGTCGCGCGCGCCGAGATCAAGAAGAGCTCCGGCAGCGCCACACTGGACGATGCGGCCGTGACGGCCGTGCGGCAATGGGTGTTCACGCCGGCGATCGCACCCGGGGGCAAGGCGGTGCGGGTGTGGCAGCTCTATCCGGTCAGCTTCCGGATCGCCCGGTGACCGCCGCAGATGAACGCAAAGCGGGACGCATGATGCGTCCCGCTTCTTCCTGCCCCGCCGATCTCATCGCCCCGCGATCAGCGCCAGCTTGCGCCGCCGGTCCAGCCGCTTGATCGTCAATTCGCGCGACAACGCCCGGCCCCTGGCGCGGAATTGCTCGCAATGGACCAGCGCCACCGGCAGCCGCGAACGGGTGTACTTCGCGCCCGTGCCCGCGTTGTGGGCGGCCAGCCGGCCGGCGAGGTCGTTGGTGATGCCGGTGTAGAGGCTGCCGTCGCGGCAGCGCACGATGTAGACATGCCACATGGCGTCCCCAAAAGGAAAACCCGAAGCGTCGTTCGGGTCTGATCGGTGCTGGCGGAGAGGCAGGGATTCGAACCCTGGATACAGCTTTAAGGCCGTATAACGGTTTAGCAAACCGCCGCCTTCGGCCACTCGGCCACCTCTCCGAAGGAAACGTTATTGTACACTACCACCGGCGAAAAATCAACCGCTTTCTTCTGCGCTGCTGCGCCGCGCTACGGTCCCACCCGACACGAACCGGCCAACGCCGAATGTGTGCTGCCGTTCCGAACCCGCCACAAACCCGTCGGCAGCAGACCCGCGCTTACGCCCGGCGCGATCCGAACGGCGACAGGCTCTCGGATTCAAGGTCGAAGATCAGGGCCCTCAACTCCTGGTCGGGGCCGGCCGTGTCGCCGCCGGCCGTATACTTGTCCCGCAGCTCGCCGGCGCGCTGCAGCAGGCGCCCGATCAGCCTGGTCGCGATCCGCTGCTCGGCCTCGTTGATCTTGCTGCCGCACAGGCCCGACAGCCTGCCGCGGAGGTGCGTGTTGATCGCCGCCAGCGCAGAGAGCTGCAGGTCGGCGGACTGCGGCGGTTCTCCGGCGGTCGATACGGCCACCTCCGGCCCGATCTGGTCCGCCGTCCGGGCGATCAGGTCGGCCAGCTGCTGCGATTCCGCGAACACCCCGTCGATCGTTTCGTCCAGCTGGTCCCGTGCCGGCGGGCCGGTGCCGGCGAGGCCGTCGACCTCCGACCGGAAGGCCTCGTCCCCGGCGTGACAATCGTCGATCTCCTGGTCGATGTACTCCCGGTAGGCGTTCTGGAGGTGCCGGGACAGCCAGGCGTTGTACCAATCTCGGATCTCCCGGTCATCCAGCCGCCGGAAGTCCGGCAGCGTCCAGTCCCGCAGGAAATCGAGCATCAGCCTTGCCTTGTAGGAAAAGCCCTGCCGCTGCTGCGACCGCGGGTCGTGCCAGCCGAACTGGCGGTGGGCGGCCGGCAGTGCGGCGGGCTGGTCCGGCGGCAGCACCGCCCGGTAAATGTAGATGTGTGCGTCGATGAAGTACTGCATGATGTCCCGCGGGTTTCTCTGGATGTGCCCGATCCGTTCCACCGCGGTCGCCGCGACCGAAAGCTGGTCGCGCAGGTAATCCCGGACGTGCCCCAGCATCTCGGCGCCCGTCCCGCCGTGGGCGACCTTGAAATCCGGGACGTTCCTGCGTTCTCCGGCCTGCAGGTACAACACCGCGCCGTTCCGGATGATCAGGACCACAACCAGATCGTCCGACAGACCGTCGTCACCCATCCCCGGACCCCTTTCCGACGAGCGTCGTGCCCTCCGTCCAGCCAACGACGGAAGCGGAACGCCGTTGCGTCCCGCTTCCGTCTCCTTCGTGAGCCCCGGCCCCTCCGTTCATTCCGTCGCGCCGCCCGGGCGCCTGGCGTTGCGCCCCTCCTGCAGCCATTTCGCCGCCTCGCCGGGGCGGTCGAACGTCCGCAGCAGGCCGCCCCGGTTGGCGTGGACGTCCTCGACGAAGCGGCGCAATTGCCCGTCGCAGCGGGCGCCGCACAGCACTGCCATCCTGGTCCCGGGCGGCATCCGGTCGCAGTTCCGTTCCGAGAGTTCGTAGATACCGGTGAGGTCGATCCCGACCGTGGCGCGGCGGAAGGACATCAGCACCGCCGTTGCCTTGCCGGCCGTCACCAGGTCCGCCGATTCGGCGCAGGCCCGCCCCAGCGTTTCCCGGTCGACATCGCCCTGATGGCGCACCCGCACCAGCCCGCCGACCGATATGTCCAGTGCGTACGCCATCCGTTCCGCTCCCGCAGCGGGCGGTATCACACGCCCGCCAGCCAGTCCTTGGCCTCATCGATGCCCGGGAACGTCAGCACCAGCTGCTGCGACAGCCCCCGCAATGACCCCAGTATCGCTCCCTTGACGACCGGTGAACCGATCACGGCGCAGGCCGCCAGCCGCGCCTCGACCGCTTCGGCAAACTGCCCCAGGGCCGCGATATCCTCATACTCCGGTCGGGCGTCCCTGGCGTCGACCAGCAACCGGACGGACGCCCCGTGCCACTCACCGATCAGTGCGGTCGCGCCGGCCAGCACCGCGGCCATCATTCCTTCCGCCCGCGGGTCCAGGTGGATGACGACGATCCGGCGTTCGCAATGTTCGATGACCTCGCTCCTCCGCATCGCGCATCCCTCAGCGGGCCGGCGCCGGGGGCGGCCCCGACACCGGGAAGGCGTTGGCGTAGATCCGGACCTCCAGCACCCCGGCCGTGGTGGCCAGGGCCACCCGGGCCTGGGGGATGCTGAACAGCTTCTCATAGCCGTTGACGTTGTCGATGATGCACGGGCTTTCCATCAGGTACGTCCTGCCGTGGGCGGTCGCACCACCCAGCAGCGTACCGCATATGACGGCGGCAGCGATGGCGGCCGCTTCCTTCTGCTGGCGGATGGCCGGCGATACGGCATGGAACAGACGTGCCGCCAGCACCTGTCCCAGCCCGTCCGACAACTGCACCATCAGCCGCCCCTGGAAGGCCCCCCAGAACTGGACCTCGGCGGCGGCATCCACCGGGCCGGTGCAGGCGGCGCCGCCCTCGCGGGACTGCAGTCCGCACAGCCGCTCCAGGGCCCCCGCTGCGGCCTTGCGCACGTCAGTGAGTTCGATCGTTCGCCGCATCGGTCCGCTCCCCGGTCAGGCCGGGACCAGCTCCAGCAGTCCGGCCTGCACCAGCTGGTAGGCCGACCGGTAGGTCCGGTACCGGCCCAGTCCCGATCCCGCCGCCAGGTCCTGCAGGGCCGCCCCATCGCTCGCCAAACGGTACACCACGCTCTGGTCGCGCTCGAGAGGATGGACCGGCTGGGTCCCGGCGGCGCAGACCCGCCGCCCGCCGCCGCCCAAGAACCGTTCGGCGCTCCGCCATGCGTCCTGCCGGCACCTCAGCTCCCGCGACAGCCCCCTGGCGTCCAGGGCCACTGCGACCCTGCTGGACGGATAGAGGGATGATCCGGGCTCGAACTCGTGGCCGAGGGCGCCACAGGTCATGATGTCGGTCAGCACCTCGGTGATCTTGAACGCGACCACCGCCGCCAGCCGCGACGCCTCGATCACGCTGCTCTTGATCACCGCCTCCTCGAAGCTCAGTCCGTACTCGGCCCGCATCCGCGACACCACGTCGTGCTTGATGCCGTCGATCAGGCCCATCCGGTAGAGGTAGCGCTGCAGCGGCGCGGGCCGGTCGTCGCCGTGGTCGGCGCTGACCACCGATCCGCGCCGCAGGCCGATGCGGGCCTGGTCGCCGTTCCCCCGCAGGACCAGCACCCCGGTGGCAGACTGCTCGGCCGCCTCCGCCAGCAGGGCGACGATGTCGGTGACGGGACGACTCATCATCGGGTGTTTCCGTGGTGGTTGACCTGGTTGGACCCGGAACCGGAGAGCGCCGTGATCTCCGCCCCCAGGTCGCTCAGCTTGAACGGGTACGTCAGCACCCGGTCCGCGCCGCAGGTGTAATCCCGGAGCACGCCTGCCGGCGTGGGATCGTTGCCGATCAGGACCACCTTGCAGCCGGTCGGTCCACACGAGGATTTGATCGCCCGGCACAGGTTGCGGGCGTCCTCACCGTCGGCCCCGGCGTGCAACACCAGGATGTCCGGGCCGATGGACCGCACGAAACCGATCAGTCCGGCCCGGACCTCGGCGCAGGCCAGTTCGTGCCCGCCGGCCTCCAGGTACTGCTCCAGCAGGCTGAACACGTTCCGGTCGTTGCTGGCGATGACGATCTTCATTGCCCGGTCCGTCGCTCGATGCCCAGCGACAGCAGCGTTACCATCAGCAGCGGCGCGGGCAGGGGCGCTTCGAAACAGCATGACGCCCCCTGCCGTAACCTGACCTCGGCGGCGGCGCTGCGGACATCGATCACCGGCGCATCGTGCCGCGACAGCAGGCCATCGACCTGTCGCGCCAGGGCCGGATCGGCGATCGAGACGAGGACGCTGCGCATCAGGCCTTATCTTACCAGCCGGCCGATGCCGAGGCAATCCGCGTTCCCCCTATCCGGCCATCGGCAAACATATGAAAAAGCGCCGTCGTACGACGGCGCTCCGCCGGGGCTGCCGGTCCGGCCCTAGCTCTGCAGCCAGTTGATCGCGTAGTTCGCCAGCGCCGCGGCGCTGCGGAGGTCGAGCTTTTTCTTGATGTGCTCCTTGTAGGTCTGGACGGTCTTGCCGCTCAATGCCAGCGCCCGCGCGATCTCCTGGTTGGTCCGGCCTTGGCCGACCAGCCGCAGCACTTCCAGCTCCCGGTCCGTCAGCTTGCCCACCAGCAGGGTGGATCCCTCGCGGCCCCCCTTGCCCACGATCCGCTCCAGCAGCAGGTTGGAGAAGCTCTCGTTGAGGTAGATCCTGCCCCGCAGCACCCGGGCGATGGCGGTCAACAGCTCCTCGTTGGCCTCCCGCTTCATGATGTAGCCCCGGGCGCCGGCCTTGAGCGCCCGCTCGGCGTAGATCGTCTCGTCGAACATCGAGAGGACCAATACCGCGGTCCTGGGGAAACGCTGCCGGATGGTCTTGGTGAGCTCCAGGCCGTCCGAACCATTGAGATTTATGTCGACGATGGCCAGGTCCGGTTTCGTCCTGGCGATCTCCGCCAGCGCCTGCGGAGCGTCGGCGGCTTCCGCGACCACCGACAGCCCGCTCTGCCGGTCGATCAGCATGCGCAGGCCCTGGCGCACCAGGGGGTGGTCGTCGACGATCAGCAGCCGGTGGCCGCCGGCAGCGCGCGCGGTCCGTTCCATCATCGCTCCTTCTTCGCGATCACCGGGGGGTCGGCAGCGGCGTTGAACCGGCAGCAGATGATCGTACCGCCGGCGGGGTTCGGCCGCGTTTCCAGGGCGGCGCCGATCATCCGGGCCCGGTACTGCATGATCTTCAACCCCATGCCCTGGCGGCGCCGGCGGCGGCGAACGATCCCCCGCCCGTCATCGCTGACATACAGGCGGTACGTCGTCCCGTCACGCGTCAGTCCGATCTCCAGCCGCGACGCCCCGGCGTGCTTGACGGCGTTGTTGACGGCCTCCTGCGCGATCCGGTAGACGTGGGTGGCGACGGTGACGTCGCCGATGCGGATGCGCTCGTCGATCCGGCCCCGGCAGGGAATGCCGCTGACGGCGGTGGTCGTCCGCGCCAGTTCGGCCAGCGCCGGGCCGATGCCGCCGGACTCCAGCCCCATCGGCGCCAGCCCCCGGGACAGGCCGATCGCCTGGGTCATCGCCTGCTTGACCAAGGCCGACAGGACGCTCAGCTGCCCTCGGCCGACGGCCCGCCCTTCCGCCTTGTCACGCTCCAGCGCCGTAAGCCGCAGCCCCATCACCGTCAGCAGCTGGCTGAGGCCGTCGTGCAGGTCGTGCCCGACCTGCCGCTGGACCCGGTCGCCGATCTCCAGTATCTGCTGCTCCAATCGGCGCTGCTCGGTGACGTCCAGCGTCACGGCGCCGATGCGGAATCCCCGGCCGGTGCGGATCGGGAAAGCCCGCTGCTCGGTCAGCCGGACCATGCCGTCCTGCCCGGTGACCGACACCGCCAACGGTGCGTCGAAGATCGGCGACCGGCCGGTGCGCAGGGCCTGGGATACCAGCCGGCGGAATTCCTGCCGCTGTCCGCGGGTCCGCTGACCGCGGGGCGTCAACTGGTATTGGAGATCCCAAAAATACCGCCCGATCGTCCGCTGGCGTTCGATCCCGTAGATCCGCTGCTGCGCCCCGTTCCATTCGGCCACCCGGCCCTGCTCGTCCAGGATGGCGATGCCCTCGGCCGATTGGTCGATGAACTTGCGCAACGCCTCCTCGCTCTGGCGCAGCGCCTGGTCGATCCGCCGCAGCTCGGTGATGTCGCGGAAGATGGCGAACGTGCCGATGAACCTGCCGCCGGCATCGGTGCGGGGGGTGCCGGTCACCAAAATGCGCCGGTGCTGGCCGTGCTGCTTCCGGATCTCCAGCTCGTAGGTGCTGCGGATGCCGCACCGTCTCAGTCCCGTCTGCTTGCGCACTTCCGCATACTGGGACCGCGATACGAAGCGGCGGATCGTCGCGCCGACCAGCGCCCCCGGATTGGCACCGAAGATCATCTCCGCCGCCGGATTGACGAAGAGGAACCGTTCCTTGGCATCGACGATCCCGATGCCTTCACCCTGGTTCTCCACCAGCGTCCGCAGCTGGTCCTCGCTTGCTCGCAGCGCGTCCTCGGCCTGCTTGCGCTGCGTGACGTCCCGGGTGACCCCCAGGATCCCCGTCGGCCGCCCCTCCCCGTCGCTCTGGACCATGGTCGTGATCTCGCACCAGAGCCGATCGCCCGATCTATGACGGCAGGCCAGCGTGGCCGTTCTCGTCGCCTGTGGCGGGACGGGACCGCGCAACAGCAGCTCCCGAAGCTCCCGCCGCAGGGAGCGCAGCAGCCCCCGCGACTCGGGCGCCACCAGGCCGTCCATGCCGAGCGCCCGCGCCTCCTCGGGCGAGTACCCCTGAAGATGCCTGATCGCCGGACTGACGTAGGTGAAGGCCCCGTCCAGGGTGGCGGTCCAGACCGCGTCGTTGCTGTTCTCGGACAACAGGCGGTAGCGTTCCTCGCTTTGGCCGAGCTGTTGCACCATCCGCTTCGTTTCGGTGATGTCGAACGCCGACGTCAGCAGGCAGGGCGTGCCGCCGATGGCGACGGTCTCCGATGACAGCAGCAGCGACAGCTGCCGCCCGTCCCGCGTCCTCATGTCCAGCGGCAGGTTGCGGACGGAGCCTCGTTCGATCGCCGGCCCCAGCTTGGCCCTGCGGTGGGCCCGGTCGGTCCATAGTCCGAGCTGGAGGGTGGTTTTCCCGATCACCTGGCCCGGCCGCACGCGGAACAACCTGACGAACTCGTCGTTGACGTCGATCACCCGTCCATCGGTCAGGCCGGTGATCAGCATCACGATCGGGCTCCTGTGGAACGCCTTGTAGAACTTTTCTTCGTTCTCGCGCAGTTCCCGCTCGGCCCGCTTGCGTTCCGTGATGTCGCGGTGGAACCCCAGGAAGAACGGATGCCCGCCGATGCGGATGACGCTGCATGCCACCTGCAGCGGGAACGTGTGCCCGTCGCGATGGTAATGATCCACCTCGAAGGTCAGCGACTCCCCGGCCAGCATCCGTCGCAGCCGCGACGGGGCCAGCCGCGCGGTCGCGGGCGTGTCCAGGTCCCCCAGGCGGAGGCGCGCCATCCGGGCCGGGCTGTCGTATCCGTGCATCCGCGCGAACGAATGGTTGACCATGACCTGGGAGCCGTCGGCCGACATGAACATGATGCCGTCCGAGGCCTGGTCGAACAGGGCGCGGTACTTGGCCTCGCTCTCCCGCAACGCCCGCTCCGACCGCTTTCGCTCGGTGATGTCTCGGCAGAGGGTGACCACCAGCGGTCCGGCCTTGGTGCGCACCACGGACGCGTTGATCTCGACCGGGACGACGGTGCCGTCGCCGTGGACGTAATCGACCTCCAGCATCCGCACCGAACCGTGGCGCAGGCACCGCTCGACCTCGGCCCGGTTGCGTTTCCGATCGTAGGCCGCGGTCCAGTCGGTGACGGGCCGGCCGCGGATCTGCTCCAGCCGGCGGCGGCCGGTCATCCGAACGTACTCGGCGTTGGCGTCCCTCACCAGCCCGTTCCGGTCGAGGATCACGTACCCGGTGTCGGTGGCTTCGACCAGTCCGCGGTATTTTATCTCGCTTTCCTGCAGCGCTTGCTCGGCCTGCTGGCGCCGGGTCACGTCACGGGAGATGCCGATCACCGACGTCACCGGTCCGCGGCGGGCCCGCACCGGTACCAGCCGGGTGTCCAGCCATACGGTCCGCCCCTTCAGCACGGAGGAGCTCTCCACCGACAGCGGCCGGCCGGTGGCCAACACCCGCCGCAGGCTGCGCCATTGGTGGGCGGCGACCGCCGGGGGGAACAGCTGGGCGAGCTTCCGGCCCACGGCCGCCGCCGGGGTGCTGCCGATCGATCGTGCGGCCGCGCGGTTGACGTACTCGACCAGGCCGGTGCGCCCCACGATGAAGATCATGTCGGGGGAGTCCTCGGCCAACAGCCGGTAGCGGTCGTCGCCGGCGGCCGGCGTGCGGATCGGCCGGCGGTCAGTGCCGCGCTTTGTTCGTGCTATTGCCATCGTTCGCTCGCTACCATGCCCTGATCGGAATCGCGTGTGCGGCGCCCCCGGCCATGAAAGAAAAGGGGGCCTCACCTGGCCCCATGCTGTCCCCCGGTCGATCCAGCAGCGGCCGCAACGCCGCGCGTTTCGATCAGTATCTGGCGGAAGCGAGAGGATTCGAACCCCTGGTACCTTGCGGTACTGCGGTTTTCAAGACCGCCGCCTTCAACCGCTCGGCCACGCTTCCGCTCCTGAACAAGGATTGTGGTGGTAATGACTTGGGCCGGCTCCGGCTCTGACGGCGGATCGAGCAGCCGTGGCCTTGTGTCCATTTTGGGGCCGACCAATTCGTTCGATCCGCCCTCCAGCACCGCGACGGCCTTGCGCTTGCTCTCCGGCGCCGAGTGCGCGTACCGGGTCGTCATCACGATGGTCGAGTGCCCCAGCAGTTCCTTGACGGTCACCAGATCGACGCCGGCCGCCACCAGGTTCGTCGCGAACGTGTGGCGCAGGTCGTGGAACCGGCAATGGGCGATGCCGGAACGCTCCAACGCGTTCAGCCAGGCGGTGCGGAATTTCCCGACCGGTCCCTTGGTCTTGTAGTAGATGAAAACGTATTCCGAAGTTTCCCTGGACGTGAGCGACCGCAGCGTCTCGAACAGCACGGAGTTGATCGGGATCCTGCGGACCCTGCCGTTCTTGCTGTGGAGCACCGTGATCACCCGCTGTTCCAGGTCCACCTGCGCCCACTGCAGGGACAGGATCTCGTTCAGCCGCA
>JALOPJ010000149.1 GCA_025453955.1 Candidatus Edwardsiibacteriota bacterium | reverse complement strand
GAATGTCCTGATCTACCAGACCGCTGATCACTGCAGGTCATGTATCCCGGTTGTGTCCACGTTCTCGATCAGTGAACATCTGTGTCGATCTGTGGAAAAGAAAAACCCGTCTACTGGCGTTTGCGGAAGAACCGGACGTCCCGTTCCAGGCCCTTGGGCACGGCCAGCGTCACCAGCGGGGTCTTGCCCTGGGCCTTGGTGTTGACGACCCTGATCACCATGGCGGCGCCGCGGACGTTGCCCTCGCGGTCCATCATCTCGACGGTCTCGCCCTTCTCCGGCAGCGGCAGGAACTCGTAGGGCATGGTGATCGCCGACTCGGCGGCGGAATAGTTCGTGTCCACCACGAAGATGGCCAGGCCCGGGCAGCGGGAAACGCAGACCGTGCAGCCGTTGCACTTCGTATGATCGACCTGCGGCAGGTCGTTGATATTCGCGCCGACCACGATGGCCTGGCGCGGGCAGGACGTTTCGCAGGGGTTGCAGGGGATCTCCTGGAAGCACTCGACGACCACTACCGGGCCCTTCTTCAAGCGTTCTTCGGAGGGCCAGCAGTTATTGATATCCGTCGCGTCGGCGACGCCGGAGGATTTCAGTTTATCGCTGAGCATGCTCTATCTCCGGCACTCCGCCAGCTTGCACTTACCTTCCCTCGCCTTCTGCCCGAACGGTCCCGCTCGCAATCCCGCCAATCTGCATGTTACATCTTCAATTCTGCATTTTAGATCAGCGTTTTCGCCCTTGACGAACTTGGCCGCGCCAAGTCCCGCCAGCTCGCCCTCCAGCATCGCGGTGGAGGCCTCTTCTATCCCCGTCACGTCCCCCGCCGTGAACACGCCCGGCACCGTGGTCATCATCAATTCGTCGTGCCAGGCCACGTGGCCGCCCAGCTCGGGCACATAGTACATCTCGCAGCCGGCCTGCCACAGCGCCTCGGTCAGCGGGGCCAACCCGACGGCGAGGCAGATCGTGTCGCAGTCGATCTCGCGCTCGGAGCCCGGCACCGGCTTCCACGTGTCGTCGATCCGTGCGATGGTCGCGCCGGTGACCTCCTCCGTTCCGCGGGCCTCGAGGATGGTATGCCTGGTGAGCACCGGCACGCCGGCCCGCTGGATCTTGGAGGCGTGCACCAGGTAGCCGCCGATGGTGGGCAGGCCCTCGATGATGGCCCTCACCGGCACGCCGGCCTGCAGCAGCTGGTAGGACACGATCAGCCCGATGTTGCCCGAGCCCACCATCAGCACGCTCTTGCCCGGCCGGATGCCGTGGACGTTCATCAGCGTCTGCACCGCGCCCGCGCCGTAGACGCCCGGCAGGTCGTTGCCTGGGAACGGCACGAAGTTCTCGGAGGCGCCGGTGGCCACCAGCAGCGACTTGGGATTGAGGCCGTGAACCTTGCCGGCCTTCATGACCGCCACGGTGCCGTCAGGATAGTACCCGACGCAAGAGGCGCCCGGCCAGACCTCGACGCCGCGTTGCGCGATCTCGCGCTCCAGCTCGACGCCGATCTCGTAGCCCCGCGTGCCGGCCCGCTCGGCCTTGGAGCCGAAGAACATGTGGGTCTGCTTCACCAGCTGGCCGCCCAGCCGCTCGTTCTCGTCGACCACCAGCGGTTTGAGGCCGAACTCGGAGGCCGACAGCGCGGCCATCAGCCCGGCCGGCCCGCCGCCGACGATCAGGAGGTCGATCTGTTTCATACGTGCCTGGCCACAGTGTCATTCCGACGAAAGTCGGAATCCAGGCCCTGGATGCCGGTCTGCACCGGCATGACACCATCGAATAGCGGCAACGTTCTCACCGGCCCGCCGCCGACGCTAAGCAGGTCGATCTGTTTCATACGTGCATGGCCATAATGTCATTCCGACGAAAGTCGGAATCCAGGCCCTGGATGCCGGTCTGCACCGGCATGACACCATCGAATAGCGGTAAGGTTCTCATAGACCCGCCGCCGATCAGGAGGTCGATCTGTTTCATGCGTGCCTGGCCACAGTGTCATTCCGACGAAAGACGGGATCCAGGCCCTGGATGCCGGTCTGCACCGGCATGACACCGGGATGGCGCGTCATACCGTCTTCAGCCTCCCCCGGCCCGACTGCCGCCGCACCTGCATGCCCTCGCGGATCGGCGTGATGCAGGCGAAGACGTTGGGCACGCCGTCCACCTCCATCAGGCAGGACGAGCACTTGCCGATGGCGCAGAAGAAGCCGCGGGGCCGGCCCAGCTTGGGGCTGTGGCGCAGCACCTTGATCCCGGCGGCGTGCAGGGCCGCGGCGATCGGTTCGCCCTCGTACCCCTCGACGGTTTTTCCCTCGAAGAGGAAGGTGATCTTCCTCCCCTTGACGAAATCGAGTATCGGATGGGATTCTATGCGGAGCATGACTGTCAACTTGGTTCCGTCATTCCCACTATTATTGTCATTCCGGCCCCGTATCCCCGCACGGGGCAGGCTCCGGCCGGAATCCATGGACTCGCATGCGCGCGTCACCGACAGGACCGGGTCTGGATCCCCGCCTGCGCGGGGATGACGAGGGAAGGTCTACTTGAACTTGTAGCTCAAAACCTTGAATACCAGCTTGGCCGCCAGGAAATCCGGGGCGCGGTTCGACCTGTTCGGGCAGAGCTCCACCACGTCCAGGCCCACCACGTTCCGCCGGGCGCAGGTCTCGCGCAGCAGGTCCGTCACCTGGTACCAGTCCAGCCCGCCGGGCTCGGGCGTCCCGGTGGAGGGCATCAGCCCGCTGTCGAACACGTCCAGGTCGACGGTGACGTAGACGTCCTTGGTCAGCTGCCGCACGGCCTTGAGCACCCAGTCGGGGTCGCGGCGGATCCGGTGGGCGAAGAACATCCGTTTGGGATCGACCGCCGGCAGCTCGGAAGCATCCATGCTGCGGATGCCGGCCGACACCACCCGGCCGTCCACGGTTTCCTGGGCCCGGGCCATCACGCAGGCGTGGTTGAAGCGGCTGCCCTCGTAGCGGTCGCGGCGGTCGCTGTGGGCGTCCAGGTGCAGCACCGACAGGCCCGGGTAGCGCGCGGCATGGGCCTCGATCGCGCCCGCCGACACCGAGTGCTCGCCGCCCAGCAGCACCATGAACTTGCCGTCGTCCAGAAGCCGCGCGGTCCGCGCGCGCACGGCGCGCACCATCGCCTGCGGCGTCGCCGCCCTGACCGGCGGCAGCGTGGCGATGCCGTGGCGGTGGGCCTCGACGCCGGTCTCGCAGTCGTACCACTCGACCACCTGCGATGCCTTGATCAGGGCCGCCGGTCCCTGGTCGGCGCCCTTGCCCCAGGTGCTGGTCTTGTCGAACGGCACCGGCAGCACCGCGACCGTGGCGGCGCGGTAGTCGCTGTAGGGCTTCGGCAGGCCGCCGAAATTGTCCGGGATCGAATGTGTCATGTTAATGGAACGGACCACGGCGGTCCCCGCAGTTCCGGCGCGCGCGGGGTCCCGTGGTCCATCGTTCAATCGACCAGCATCATGGCCGCGGCGATCACCGTGGTCCACAGGCCGTTCTTGTTGCCCTCGGCCGACTGCACGCAGTTGGTGGTGCGGAAGATGTGGCCCGACGCCTTGTACACCTGCTTGCGCTCGTCCCAGGCCAGGTTGGGGTCCAGCGGGATGCCCAGGGTGGTGGCCAGCATCGTGGCCGCCAGGTCCTCGGCGTAGTCCCCCGAGAAGTCCCCCTTCTCGCCGAAGGCGTGGTGCTCGGAGAGGTAGCCGTAGTGCTGCTTGTCCACCGGGATCGCCAGCCCGATCGCCGCCGACACCAGCCGGTTGGGCTCGTTGGTCTCGTTGCGGGCCATCACGCAGTACACGATCTGGCCCGGCTTGATCTGCTTCAGCCCGTCGCCCCGCGGGATGATCTTGCAGTTGGGCGGGAAGATGCTGGAGACGTACACCAGGTTGCACATCTGGATGCCGGCGTTGCGCAGCGCCGCCTCGAAGCTGGACAGCTTCTCCCGGTGGACGCCCACCCCCTTGATGAAGAAGATCTTGGTCGGGACCATCATACGTGCCCCCTGCTGATGTGCTTGATGCTGGTGTCGTCCGATCCGGGGTCCGCGCTGGGATATAAGGTGTTAATCTTACTGAAAACCGAAGCGATTGTCAAGTTATAACTCACTATAACCCCAGCATTTTATCGCTGCGGGACCGTGGCCAGCACGATGCGGGGCGTGCCGCAGTAATCCTCGACCGTCTCCACGGCCGCACCCGGCAGGGAGC
>JALOPJ010000148.1 GCA_025453955.1 Candidatus Edwardsiibacteriota bacterium | reverse complement strand
GGCCGTGGCCTCGTTGCTGTACCCGCTGAAGGTGTCCGGCGTGGTGTAGGACGCCCGCACCACGTAGTAGTACGGCGTGCCGTTCTGGACCGCGTTGTCGAGGAACACCGGCGTGCCGGCCGAGCCGATCGAGGTGTACGGGCCGCCCGGGGCATCGCCGCGGAAGACCGTGTATCCATTGATGTTCTTGGCCATCGCCAGCGCGCCGGTCAGCGTGGGATAGACCGCCGCCTGCTTGGCGCCCGCCGCTTCCAGCTTGGGCGCCTGGGCGTTGTGCGGCGCGTAGTTCGGCTTCTGGCCCTTGCGCAGGCTCCCCGACTTCAGCGCCAGGCCCTTGGTGTAGGAAGAGTAGGACACCGTGGTCCGGAAGATGTTGTTGACGCCGAGGTCGCCGTACCAGACCCCGCTGGCGCGGTACAGCGACCGCACGCCGGCCGCCTGGTAATCGAAGAACGGCACCGGCATGCCCGTGGTCACGAGCTCGTACCCGACGTGGAAGTCGCCCGAGGCCAGCACGATGTTGTAGCTGGACAGGTCGACCACCGTGAAGCTCGGGTACGCCTGCGGCATGATCCGGAACGGTGCGACCAGCTCCGTGGCCTCGTCCGGCATCCCCGTGCCGTCGTCGGCGTAGATGTGGACGATCAGCGAATCCATGCCGATGTTGTTGTACCACAGCGACGTCGCGGCCTCCAGCCGGCAGGGGTAGTGCTTCGGCGTGAACCGGGTGCTGAGCATGTCGCCCGCCGGGAAACCGGGCCACCAGTACGGGTAGTTGTCGGTGTCGTAGACCAGTTCCTCGGCCGGGGGCGCCCAGTCCAGGTCGACCGACATGTCCAGGCCCTGCGCCACCAGCGCGGTCGGCGGCAGCGGGTCCAGGATCCGGAACTGGTAGGTGCCGACCGGCGCGTTGGCCGGGCTGTAGGTTCCGTCCCCAGCGTCGTCCTGTGCGTAGACATAGTAGCTGATTACCGTGCCCGGAGGTGTGCTGCCCGGGATCTCGTAGCTGAAGGAGTCGGCCGGCAGGGTCACGGAGGGCACCTGGATCCATGCCCCCCCGGTGTTGTAGTACATATACGTGAACGAGATACCCGCCTTGGCCGGATCGGTGATCACCGCCTTGACCGTGAACGGCCCGGTGCCGTCGTAGGTGTCGACCGGCATCTGGACCATCGTGATCGCCGGGCCCTGGTTGGCGATGGTGGTGAACTGGGCCAGCGTGCAGGGCAGCGGCACCAGGTTGTAGCCGGCCAGGTCGGTGCCGGCCGTGCCGATGACGTGGTAGAGCGAGTTGTAGTCGAGCGGCGTGGCCGTGGTCAGCGTCATGGTGTCGCCGGCCGCGTTGAAGCTGATGCTCCAGGGGTCGGTCGGCGTGGAGTACCCGTCGATGCTGCCGGTGTTCATCGGCTCGGAGAAGGCGACCACCACCGGGGTGTTCAGGGCCACGTCGGTGGCGCCGAAGGCCGGCGAAACCACGACCGCGGTCGGCGGCGTGCCGTCGGCGTTGGTGGTGAAGCTGAACGGGTTGGGCACCGCGCCCGCGACCAGGGCGTTGCCGTTGAGGTCGCTGGCCGCGGTCACCGTGAAGGTATAGACGTTCGATGCGTTCCAGGGCGAGTGGCCCAGCGTCACGGTGTCGCCCGCGGCGTTCCACGTGGTGTCGGTCCACAGGGTGGCGCCGTCCGAGAACGTGAACTGGAGCGTCGCCGGGTCGATCGGCTCCGAGAAGGCGGCCACCACCGGCACGTTGACCAGCACGTCCGTCGCCGCATCGGCCGGGGACGTGTACGTGATCTGCGGCGGCGCGTCGAAGATGCGCACCGAGTCCACGAACATGTTGTTGCCGTAGGCGCTCTTGGCCCGCAGCGCCACCCGGATGGTGTCGTTGCCGAAGCCGCCCAGGTTGGCCGTGACCGTGCGCCAGCCCGCGACCGCCTGGTAGCGCCACCATCCGGCCACGTTCCTGGTCCAGGTCGCGCCGTTGTCGCTGGTGACGTCGACGATCATCGAGTCGTAGGTGGTGGCGTACCCCGGGTCACCGTAGAACGCGAATGAGACGTTGACCTGGTTGGCGTCGTTCGTCGCGATGTACGGGCTCAGCAGCATGATCTGGTTGCCGGCCTGGGCATTGAAGCTGTTGAACTGCGCCATGGCCGCTCCCGTGAACGGCGAGCAGGCCGGGTTGGTACCCGCGGTCACCCGAGACCAGAGACCGGCCACGGTGGCGCCCGAGGCGTAGCGCAGGGTGTCCCAGTAGGCCGGCGGGAAGGTGGCGTTCTCGAACGATTCGTCGACCGCCAGCGGCAGCACCGGCACCACCAGGAAGGTCCTGGCCGCCCGGTCGTTGGCGGCGACCTCGTCGCCCGCCAGCGCGCTGTAGTAGATCATGGTGTCGAGGCCTTCGACCGTCGGGGTGAACGGCGCGAAACCGACCATGGCGGAGTCGAACTGGGCGATCGCCTGGTCGACGCTGTCCTTGTAGAGCGTGGCGCCGCTGCCGTCCTTGATCTCGGCGTAGACGTAGGCGTTCTCGCTGGTCGAGCCGTTGTTCCGGAACCAGGCCGACGGCGTGAACTGGGTGTTGTTGATCAGCGACGATCCCGGCGCCAGGATGGTCCCGGCCGCGAAATCGTGGGCCGGCGGCGAGGTGATGGCGACGTCGTCGATGTAGATGTTGTAGCCGTAGGCGCTGCGGCCGCGCAGGGCGATCACCACGGTGTCCCCGGCGTACGCGTTCAGGCTCACCGTCTTCTGCGACCAGCCGGCGGTGCCGAGCAGCGGGTAGCCGGCGATCTTGGTCCAGGTGGCGCCGCGGTCGGTGGAGATGTCCACCAGCATCGAATCGCCGCCGGACGTATAGTGGTTCATCCAGAAGCTGAAGCTGTATCCGGCGCTGGCGATCTCGGCCGGCCACAGCACCAGCCGCGCCTGGTTGCCGCTGGAGGCGTTGTAGGAGTTGAACTGGGCCATGGCCGTCCCGCCATGGGGCGCCGTCGTCGGGTTGGCGCCCGAGCCGGCGATGCGGGTCCAGGCCGGGGCCGTGGTGCCGGCGTTGACCACGATGGTGGTATCCCAGTTGGGGCCGGACAGCAGCGCCGTCTCGAAGCCCTCGTTCACCGGGTAGGTGAACAGGTCCGCCGAGCGGAAGTAGTTCAGCTTGCGGTCGTTGGCCGCGAGGCTGTCGCCGGCCACGGCCATCGATTCCGCCACGGCCCACTTGCCGATGGTGTCGGCGAAGATGCTGTAGCCGTAGGCATAGAACTCGCCGGGGTTGACGGCGGCCGCGCTGCTGTCGATGGTGTTGGCCTGGATCGAGGCGTCGGGCCGCAGCACCCGGTTGAGGAACACCGCCTTGTTCGGCGATGTGCTGTTGTTGAGCATCCGGGCCTGGATGTAGACTGAGTTGTAGCGCGTCGCGAACGGGCCGTCGTTGCTGACCAGGTTCATCGCCCAGTCGGTGGTGACCACCCGGTCCTGGATCCGCAGGGCGCGGCGGGTGGTCGGGGCGCTGTTGCAGGCCACCAGCTCGTCACCCGCGTGGTAGGGGTTGGCGTTGCCGCCGCCCAGGCCCCACCAGTCGGTCATCTCGGCGCCGCCGGTGAACGCGACCTCGTCGTACCACAGGCCTCCGATCTTCTTAAGCTGGATGACCTGTTTGGTGCCGTACTGGGCGTAGGCCAGCTCGTTGCCGGCATGGGTGGCGTCGTAGTCGCCGATGGCGATGCCGTTGGACTGGGCCCCGGCGGCCGACGTGTAGATCTTGGTCGTGGTCCAGGCGCCGGCCGAGCCGCCGTAGATCTCGTAGATCTCGGTGGTCGGGGCGTTGAAGCGGCTGAAGGCCACCTCGTTGCCGGCGTGGTCCGGGTCGAAATCGCCGATGGCGAGGAAATTGTAGCCTTGGGCGCCGGGGATGTACATGTCGCTGGTCGACCAGCCGGTGCCGTTCCAGTACACCTCGACGACGTATCCGTAGTTGGTGCAGATGGCGATCTCGATGCCGGCGTGGTCGGGGTCGAAGTCGCCGATGTCCATGCCGTAGATGTGGGCGCCGGCGCCGACGCCGTATGACAGGACGATGCTCTTGTCGAACAGGCCGGTCGCGGCGTTGTAGCGCAGCATCTTCAGCGTGTCGCCCATGGCGTAGACGATCTCGTTCAGCCCGTCGCCGTTGACGTCGCCGACCTTGACGGAGTGGACCTGCTGTCCGTTGGCCGCCGTCGACAGCCAGCTGCTGTCGAG
>JALOPJ010000147.1 GCA_025453955.1 Candidatus Edwardsiibacteriota bacterium | reverse complement strand
GCAACACTTTTTGCATTGATTTTTGCTATTATGTTCACGATTGTACAGCTATCGAGGAAACGGACCAATCTCAATGAGTACTTTACCAACGTTGTACTTGGATATGTTTTGTTGTTTATATCTGCGATCTTGGCGCCGTTGATATTCATGGGGACAGAAGAACGTTTGATTGTACAACTTCTGATTTTATCCGCATCAGTATGCCTGTTCATGATGATACCATTTTTCTGGCGTTTCAAAATCAAGGCGAGCATACTGAATGCGTCGTCATCCCGAAAACCGAAGGTGGCTAGAAAAAGAAAGTATACGAGGAGATAGAACTTGAAGGACCTCGCACAACGCGCCCTCAACGCGGCCGAAGTGGCCGGCGCCAGCTACGCCGACGTCCGGATCATCACCGAGCACTCGGAGGACATCGAGGTCAAGGACGGACGGGTGGGCAGCATCAACCGCGGGACCTCGGCCGGGTTCGGCATCCGGGTGATCGCCGACGGCGCCTGGGGCTTCGCCTCCAGCCCCAGGATCGAAAAAGCGGAGATCGAGCGGGTGGCCGCGCTGGCGGTCAAGGTGGCCCGGGCCAGCGCGCTGCTCAAGGTCAGGGACGTCGAGCTGGCGCCGGTGGAGAAGCACGTCGATACCTACGTCACCCCGCATAAGCGGAACCCCCTGGAGGTGCCGCTGGAGGAGAAGATCGCGCTGCTGCTGAAGACCGACGCCAACCTGCGCGCGGTCAAGGGCGTCAGCATCACCGAGTCGCGGATCGCGGCCTGGGTGGAGGACCAGCTGTTCGCCTCGACCGCGGGGTCGCTGATCGAGCAGCGCATCGTCCAGTGCGGCGGCGGCTACACCGCCACCGCGGTCCGGGACGGCGAGGTGCAGTACCGCTCCTACCCCTGCTCCCACGGCGGGCAGTGGGAGTCCAACGGCTACGAGATGATCGAGGGGCTGGACTTCGCCGGCCACGCCGGGCAGTGCGCCGAGGAGGCCGTGGCCCTGCTGTCGGCGGTCCAGTGCCCGTCCGGGGAGAGGGACATCATCATCGAGGGCTCGCAGCTCTCGCTGCAGATCCACGAGTCGGTGGGCCACCCGCTGGAGCTGGACCGGGTGCTGGGCAGCGAGGCCAACTACGCCGGCACCAGCTTCGCCACCACCGACAACCTGGGCACGCTGAAGTACGGGTCCGGCGCCGTCACCATCGTCTCGGACCCCACCTGCCCGATGGGGCTGGGCAGCTTCGGCTACGACGACGAGGGCGTCAAGGCGCGGCCGGCCGACCTGATCCGCGGCGGCCTGCTGGTGGACTACCTGTCGTCGCGCGAGACCGCCCGGGCCATCGGCAAGGCGTCCACCGGCGCGATGCGGGCCGACGGCTGGTCGAACATGCCGATCGTGCGGATGACCTGCATCAACCTGGCGCCGGGGACCAAGCCGCTGGAGCAGCTGATCGCCGAGACCGACGACGGCCTGTACCTGGCCACCAACAAGAGCTTCTCGATCGACGACCGGCGCTCCAACTTCCAGTTCGGCACCGAGATCGGCTGGGAGATCAAGGGCGGCAAGTTGGGACGGATGGTGAAGAACGCCAGCTACACCGGGATCACGCCGCGGTTCTGGAACGCCTGCGACGCCGTGGCCGGGCCCGCCGACTGGAAGATCTGGGGGACCGCCAACTGCGGCAAGGGGGAGCCGGGCCAGACCGCCCGCACCGCCCAGGGCTGCGCGCCGGCGCGGTTCCGCGGGATCACGGTCGGCGTCGTGCCGGGCAAGAAGTAGACCGCAACGATAGGGGGCGACGATGCTGATGGACAAGAACCGCGCCAGCGAGATCTGCCGGAAGGCGCTGTCATTCGTCACGGGCGGGCAGGGCGAGGTGACGCTGTACCAGAGCGCCGGCCCGCTGACCCGGATCGCCAACAACGCCATCCACCAGAACGTGGAGACCATGGACCTCAACGTCTCCCTGCGGGTGGACGCCGGCGGCCGGTCGGGCCGGGCCACCACCAACCAGGCCGACGACGAATCCCTGCGGGCGCTGGCGCGGCAGGCCGCTGCCGCTGCCGCGGCCATCACCGGCGACCAGGAGCTGCCGCCGCTGATGGGCCCGCAGACCTACCGGGAGATCCCCGCCTACGACGACAGCTCGGCGCAGCTGGAGCCGGAGCAGCGGGCCCGGATGGTGCGGCGGGCGGTCGACCTGGCGCTGCGGGACAAGGTCGAGCTGGCCGGGCTGGTCAGCAACGGGTTCCACGTCCGGGCCATGGCCAACAGCAACGGGCTGTTCGCCTACCAGGCCAGCAGCAGCATGACGATGGAGATCACCGCGCGCTCCGGCCTCGCGGCAGGACGCTGCGCCAGGACCGTCCGCCGCGCCGCGGACCTCGACCCGGAGCAGGTGGCCGCGACGGCCATCCGCAAGTGCCTGGGCGGCCGCGACGCCCGGGCACTGGAACCGGGCGAGTACACGGTGATCCTGGAGCCGGAGGCGGTCACCACGCCGCTGATGTTCCTGGCCTGGCTGTCGTTCGGGGCGCTGGCGGTGCAGGAAAACCTGAGCTGCCTGTCCGGCAAGCTGGGGCAGAAGCTGATGGGCGGCAACATCACCATCAGGGACGACGCCTACCATCCGCTGATGATCTGGGCCTCGCCCTTCGACGCCGAGGGCATGCCCAAGCGACCAGTGGCCATCATCGAGCGGGGCGTGGTCCAAGGGCCGGTCTATGACCTGAAGACCGCGGCCAAGGACAAGACCACGACCACCGGGCACGGCCTGCCCCAGCCCAACACCTACGGCCCGCCACGCTGGACGACTTGGTGCGGTCGACCAGGCGCGGGGTGCTGGTCACCCGCTTCTGGTACAACCGGGTGGTGGACCGCAAGGCGCCGGTGATCACCGGGATGACCCGGGACGGCACCTTCCTGGTCGAGGACGGGACGGTGGCCTGCGGCGTCAAGAACATGCGGTTCAACCAGGACCTGGTCGAGTTCTTCAACAACGTGGAGACCCTGGGCGTGCCGGAGGGGCAGGAGAACATGGTGGTCCCGCCGCTCAAGGTCAACGGGTTCCATTTCACCGGCCGGACCGAGTGAGCCGATCGCAACCGAGAACCGACATATTGACGGGGAGATCATGAACATCAAGCAGATCATGGCCGACGCCAAAAAGAATCACGTGGCCTTCGTGGCCGTCCGCTTCGTCGACCTGGTGGGCAAGTGGCACCAGATCACGGTGCCGGCTCACGAGCTGAAGCCCGACCTGTTCCAGCGGGGCCGCGGCATCGGGTTCGACGGCTCCAGCGTGGCCGGGTTCACCCAGGTCAAGGCCGGGGACATGATCGTGATCCCGGTGCCCGAGACCGCCGTGCTCGACCCCTTCGCCGAGCTGCCGACGCTGTCGTTCATCGGCGACGTGATCGACGTGGCCACCGGGGAGAAGTTCGAGCGCAACCCCCGGTTCGTGGCCGAGAAGGCCGAGGCCCATCTCCGGAAGAGCGGCTACGCCGAGCAGAGCTTCTGGGGCCCGGAGTTCGAGTTCTACCTGTTCGACTCGATCCGCTTCGAGAACCAGCCGCAGCACAGCTACTTCCGGATCGACGCCGCCGAGGCCCACTGGAACACGGGCCGCGACGAGCGGCCCAACCTGGGCAACAAGATCCCCCACAAGGGCGGCTACCACGCGGCGCCCCCCCAGGACCGCTACTTCGACTTCCGCTCGGCGCTGTGCCGCACCATGGAGCAGTGCGGCATCCCGGTGAAGTACCACCACCACGAGGTGGGCGGGGCCGGCCAGATGGAGATCGAGGTGATGTTCGACACCCTCACCCGGATGGCCGACCGCACCATGATGGTGAAGCACATCGTCCACAACGGGGCGGCCCAGGCCGGGCTGACCGCGACCTTCATGCCCAAGCCGCTGGTGGGCGAGCCCGGCAACGGGATGCACGTCCACCAGTACCTGGCGCGGGGCGGCCACTCGCTGTTCTACAAGAAGGGCGGGCTGGTCAACATGTCGGACCTGGCGCTGCACTACCTGGGCGGCCTGCTGCACCACGCGCCGGCGCTGCTGGCGTTCACCAATCCCTCGACCAACTCCTACCGCCGCCTGGTGCCCGGGTTCGAGGCGCCGGTCAAGGCCAGCTACTCGGTGGGCAACCGCACCGCGGCGGTGCGCATCCCCGGCTACCTGACCGACCCCCGGAACTTCCGCTACGAGTTCCGGCCGCCCGACGCCACCTGCAACCCCTACCTGGCGTTCGCGGCCATGCTGATGGCGGGCATCGACGGCATCCGGCGCAAGCTCGACCCGGGCCAGCCGCTCAACAAGGACCTGTTCAGCCTGGCGCCCCGCGACCTGGAGCGGATCCCGACCCTGCCGACGTCGCTGCCCGAGGCGCTGGAGGCGCTGCGGCGCGACCACAGGTTCCTGCTGGAGGGCGGCGTGTTCCCGGAGGACCTGATCACGACCTGGATCGACCTCAAGTCGAAGGAGTTCGCGGCGCTCAACATCCGGCCGCACCCCTACGAGTTCCAATTGTACTATGACTGCTGACGCCGCGGCCGGCGGGAGGGACGCGATGAACAATCGCAAGGGGCGATCGATCACCGACATCTTCGGCCTGCAGGTGTTCAACGAGCAGGCCATGAAGAAGCACCTGCCGTACAAGGCCTACCTGCGGCTGGCCGAGATCGTGCGGGCCGGCGGCCGGATCGACGAGCCGCTGGCCGAGGAGGTGGCCCACGGCGTCAAGGAGTGGGCGATCGCCAACGGCGCCACCCACTACTGCCACTGGTTCCAGCCGATGACCGGGGCCACCGCCGAGAAGCACGACAGCCTGCTGTCGTACGACGCCAAGGGCCAGCCCATCGCGCGGTTCTCCGGCAAGCACCTGATCCAGGGCGAGCCCGACGCCTCCAGCTTCCCCAGCGGCGGCATCCGGGCGACGTTCGAGGCCCGGGGCTACACGGCGTGGGACCCCACCTCGCCCATCTTCCTGGCGGAGAGCGGCGGCGGCGCCACGGTCTGCATCCCCACCATCTTCCTGTCCTACACCGGCGAGGCGCTGGACGAGAAGGCGCCGCTGCTGCGCTCGATGGCGGCCGTCGGCGCGGCCGGCCTGCGGGTGCTGCGGCTGTTCGGGGCCGCGGCCGCCACCAGGGTCTACCCCACGGTGGGGGCCGAGCAGGAGTACTTCCTGGTCGACCGCGCGCGGTTCGACCGGCGCCCCGACCTGGTGCTGTGCGGCCGGACGCTGTTCGGCGCGCCGTCGCCCAAGGACCAGCAGCTGGAGGACCACTACTTCGGGTCGATCCGGGAGCGGGTGCTGGCCTTCATGCAGGACGCCGAGGCCGAGCTCTACCGGCTGGGCGTGCCGGTCAAGACCCGCCACAACGAGGTGGCGCCGATGCAGTACGAGCTGGCCGCGCTCTACGAGGAGGCCAACGTCGCCTGCGACCACAACCACCTGATCATGGAGACCATGCGCCGGGTGGCGCGGCGCCGCGGCTACGCCCTGCTGCTGCACGAGAAGCCGTTCGCCGGGGTCAACGGCTCGGGCAAGCACGTCAACTGGTCGCTGGCCGACGGCGACGGCCGCAACCTGCTGGAGCCCGGGGCCACGCCCCACGCCAACCTGCAGTTCCTGGTGTTCCTGATGGCCGCGGTCAAGGCGGTCCACGACCACGGCGACCTGCTGCGAGCCTGCGTGGCCTCGGCCGGCAACGACCACCGGCTGGGCGCCAGCGAGGCGCCGCCGGCCATCATGTCGGTGTTCCTGGGCGAGCAGCTGACCCGCATCCTGGACAACATCGCGGGCGAGCGGCCCCACCAGGTCACCGACCAGCAGATCATCGACCTGGGCATCGCCAAGCTGCCGCTGATCAGCCGCGACAACACCGACCGCAACCGCACCTCGCCCTTCGCCTTCACCGGGAACAAGTTCGAGTTCCGGGCGGTGGGATCGGCCCAGTCGATCGCGCCGGCCTGCTACACCGTCAACGCCATCGCGGCCATCGCCCTCAACCGGCTGGCCGACCGGATCGAGGCCGGCCTGCGGGACGGCGCCGACCTCAACACCGCGGCCATGGCGGCGCTGACCGAGACCGTGCGGGCCACCGTCCCGGTGCGGTTCGAGGGCAACAACTACGACCAGGCCTGGGCCGAGGAGGCGCGGCGCCGGGGGCTGCCCAACAAGGTCGCGACCCCCGACGCCCTGGCCGACCTGGTCAGCGACAAGAACGTCGGCGTGTTCGCCGCGGCCGGCGTGTTCTCGCGCCGCGAGCTGGAGTCGCGCCACCACGTCCAGCTGGAGAAGTACTGCACCACGGTGCAGATCGAGGGGGCCACCGCCCTGCGGATCGCCGCCACCATGCTGCTGCCGGCCTGCCGGCGCCAGCAGGCGGAGGTGGCCGGCTCGGTGGCGGCGATCGCCGCGCTGCCGGGCATGGACGACGCCGCGCTGCGCCGGCAGCAGGCCGGCGCCGTCCGCTACGCCGGCCAGGTGTCCGAGCTGCAGGGCTGCATCGCCGCGCTGGAGAAGAAGCTGGCGCTGGCCGGGGCCATCGGCACCCTGGCGGAGCGGGCCGACTACTGCTGCCGCACGGTGATCCCGGCCATGACCGCCCTGCGCCAGGCCGCCGACGGGTTGGAGGAGGCCAGCGACCGCGGCCGGTGGCCGCTGCCCCAGTACTGGGAAATGATGTTCGTCCACTGACAACCAGCGAGGATGCCCAACGTGAAGAAGCTTGCGCCGGGTTTCGACCTGTCCCTGGTGACGATGCGCCGCGCCCGCGCGGCCGACAAGGCCACGGTGCTGGATTTCTGCCGGCACACCTTCGGCCGCTGGGGCGACTACCTGCCCGAGGTCTGGGACCAGTGGGTCAGGGAACGGCGGGGCCTGTTCGCGCTGGCCGAGGTCCGCGGCGTGCCCGTGGCCGTGGGCAAGATCACCGTGCAGCGGCCGGGCGAGCTGTGGCTGGAGGGCCTGCGGGTCGACCCCCACTGGCGGGGCTGCGGCATCGGCCGGGTGGTCCAGGACTGGACCTGGCG
>JALOPJ010000146.1 GCA_025453955.1 Candidatus Edwardsiibacteriota bacterium | reverse complement strand
TGAAGTACCTGCTGGTGTTCAAGAACCACGGGGTGCGGGCCGGCGCCACCCTGGCGCACAGCCACAGCCAGATCATCGCCACCCCCATCGTGCCCAAGGCCATCAACGAGGAGATGACCGGCGCGCGGCAGTACTTCGAGTACAAGGAGCGCTGCGTGTTCTGCGACATCGTCAAGCAGGAGCTCGACGACCGCCGCCGGCTGGTGGCCGAGAACCCATCGTTCATCGCCATCGTGCCGTTCGCCCCCCGCTTCCCGTTCGAGACCTGGGTGCTGCCGCGCCGGCACCGGGCCAGCTTCGAGGACACGCCGGCCGCGGACCTGGGGGACCTGGCGGCGATCCTGCGGGAGACGCTGCTGCGCACCGCCCGGGCGATCGACGACCCGCCCTACAACCTGGTGGTCCACACCGCGCCCTGCGACCGGTCCCAGGCCGAGCACTACCACTGGCACATCGAGATCATGCCCCGCATCACCCGGGTGGCCGGGTTCGAGCGCGGCACCGGGTTCTACATCAACCCCACCCCGCCGGAGGAGGCCGCCCGGTTCCTCAAGGAGCTGGTGCTGTGAGCGGTCCGGCGCTGCGCATCGCCATCGTCGCTTCCGAGGCCACGCCGTTCGCCAAGACCGGCGGCCTGGCTGACGTCACCGGGCCGCTGGCCCGGGAACTGGCCCGGGCCGGTCACCAGGTGGCGTTGCTGCTGCCCGGCCACCGCTGCATCGACCGGCTGCACCTCGGCCTCAAGCCGTTCCCGGCCGCGCTGGCGGTCGGCCTGGGCGGCGACCAGCAGACGGCCGCCGTTTCGCTGTCGCACGACCTGCCGGGCGTCCGCACCTACTTCATCGAGCATCCGCTGTTCGGCGAGCGGGCCGGGCTCTACGGCGACCGCCACGGCGACTACCCCGACAACGGGATGCGCTACGGGCTGTTCGCGCGCGCGGCGCTGGAGCTGCTGAAAACGCTGGAGTTCCGGCCGGACATCGTCCACTGCCATGACTGGCAGACCGGGCTGGTGCCGGTGATGATGGGCGGCGATCCCGCCTTCAGCGCCGCGCGCACCGTTTTCACGATCCACAACCTGGCCTACCAGGGGATCTTCGACCGGGAGATCCTGCGAACCCTCGGCCTGCCGGATTCGCTGTACCACATCGACGGGCTGGAATACTACGGACAGGTCAGCTTCATCAAGGGCGGGCTGTTCTTCTCGGACCATCTGACCACGGTCAGCCCCTCCTACGCCAAGCAGATCCAGACGCCCGGGTTCGGTTGCGGGCTCGACGGCGCGCTGCGGTCGCAGTCCGGCAGGCTGACCGGCATCCTCAACGGCGTCGATGACGCCGAATGGGGGCCGGCCCATGACCCGTACCTGCCCCATTACGATGCCGCCCGGCTGCACCTCAAGGAGAGCGCCAAACGACTGCTGTGCAAGCGTCTGGGCCTGGAGTACCGCACCGGACGGCCGATCGCCGGCATCGTCTCGAGGCTGGCCATGCAGAAGGGCTGGGACATCCTCGCCGCCGCGCTGCCCGGGCTGATGGAGCACGACCTCGACCTGGCGGTGCTGGGCGCCGGCGACCGGGCGTACCATGACCTGTTGAGCGGGCTGGCCGCGCGCTACCCGGGGCGGATCGGCCTGACGCTGGGCTTCGACAACGAGCTGGCCCACGTCATCTACGGCGGGGCCGACCTGTTCCTGATGCCGTCGCAGTACGAGCCCTGCGGCCTGGGCCAGATGATCGCCCTGCGCTACGGCACGGTGCCGGTGGTGCACGCCACCGGCGGCCTGGCCGATACCGTGGTCGACCACCGCCGCTCGCCGGGCACCTCCAACGGCTTCAGCTTTGACGAGTACTCCGCCGGCGAGCTTACGCAGGCGGTGACCGATGCCCTGGCGGCATACCGCGTGATCCCGACCTGGCAGGCGCTGATGAAACGCGCCATGGCCTGCGACCATTCGTGGTCGTCGTCCGTGGCGGCCTACGTCAGCCTGTACCGCTCGCTGGCCGACCGGCCGGCGGCCGTGTCCTGAACGAATCCGAGACGCACCATGGCGCTCATCAACCGCGCATCGCACGAGATCGGCTGCAAGATCGTCTATTACGGCCCGGGGCTGGGCGGCAAGACCACCAACCTCAAGCAGATCTACCAGAAGGTCTCGCCCGACGCCAAGGGGCAGCTGATCTCGCTGGCCACCGAGATGGACCGCACCCTGTTCTTCGACTTCATGCCGCTGGACCTGGGGTCGATCCAGGGCTACAAGACCAAGTTCCACCTCTACACCGTGCCGGGCCAGGTGTTCTACAACGCCTCGCGCAAACTGGTGCTGCGCGGCGTCGACGGCGTGGTGTTCGTCGCCGATTCCCAGGACGAACGATTCGGCGACACCGTCGAGAGCTTCAGGAACCTGGGCGAGAACCTGGTCGAGATGGGCCTGAGCCTGGCGACCGTGCCCGCCATCCTGCAGTACAACAAGCGCGACCTGCCCAACATCGTGCCGATCGAGAAGCTGCGCGCCGTCCTCAATCCCGACCGGAGGTACCCGGAGGTCGAGGCCGTGGCCAGCTCCGGCATCGGCGTGTTCGAGACGCTCAAGGCGCTGGCCAAGCTGGTGCTGGCCAACGTGGGGAAAAAGCTGGCATGAATCCCCCGCCGTCCACAGCTCTGACCGAGGTCTCACCGCCTCGGTCGTTTTGCATCACATGACCGGCACCGTGGACATCCAGTACCTCAAGGGCGTTGGTCCCCGGCGGGCGTCGTTGCTGCGCGGCATGGGCATCGCCAGCCTGGCCGACCTGCTGTACACACCGCCCCGCCGCTACGTCGACCGCAGCCTGATCAAGCCGGCCGGCAGCGTGCGTCCGGGCGAGCAGGTCACAGTGTTCGGCAGCGTGGCCGACAAGTCCGTGGTGCGGGCCCGCCGCGGTTTCTCCATCTTCAACCTGCTGCTGAGCGACGGCACCGGCTACCTGCTGTGCAAGTGGTTCAACCAGCCCTACCTGTCGGAGCGGTTCACGGTCGGCCAGAAGCTGGTCGTCAGCGGCACGGTGAAGTACGACCGCGGCCCGTCGCTGGTCAATCCCGAGTACGAGCTGATCGACGCCGAGGACGAGCAGCTGATCCACACCGGCCGGATCGTGCCGCTCCACGCGGTGACCGCCGGCCTGACCACCCGCCAGTACCGGGTCATCTTGCGGAACGCCCTTGACGAACACTTGGCGGAGCTGCCGGAAACGCTCCCGGCCGGCGTGCGCTCCCGCCACCGGCTGCTGCCGCTGGCCGAGGCGCTGTCCCGGGTGCATTTCCCCGAGTCGCTGCAGCAGGCGGCGCAGGCCCGGCAACGGCTGGCGTTCGAGGAGCTGTTCTACCTGCAGGTGCTGATCGCGCTGCAGCGGCGGGGCGCCCAGCGCGACGGCGCCGCCCGCCCCCTGGCCGACCATGGCTGGCGGGCCCGGTTCGACGGCCTGCTGCGGTTCGACCTCACCGCCGCGCAGCGCCGCGTGATCGGCGAGATCTCGGCCGACCTGGCGACGGACCGGCCGATGCACCGGTTGCTGCAGGGCGACGTGGGATCGGGCAAGACCGTGGTGGCCCTGGCGGCGATCCTCCAGACGGTGGGGTCCGGCGGCCAGGCGGCGCTGATGGCGCCCACCGAGCTGCTGGCCGAGCAGCATTTCGCGACCCTGGCCCCCTGGTTCGAAAAGCTGGGAGTGCCCGCGGCGCTGCTTACCGGCTCGCTGTCCGCCAAGGACCGGGCCGCGCTGCACCAGCGCATCGCCGACGGCCGGATATCAGTATGCGTCGGCACCCATGCCGTCATCCAGGAGGGCGTGCGGTTCCGCGAACTGGCGCTGGCGGTGATCGACGAGCAGCACCGGTTCGGCGTGCGGCAGCGGGCCTCCCTGCGCGACCGGCGCACCGGCGGCCCCGCCGGCCGCCAACCGCACGTCCTGGTGATGACCGCCACGCCGATCCCCCGCACCCTGGCGCTGACCATCTACGGCGACCTGGACGTCTCGGTGATCGACGAGCTGCCGCCGGGCAGGGTGCCCATCGTCACCCGCTGGACGGCAGAGGGCAACCGCGACAAGGTCTACCGTTTCCTGGGCGCGCAGATCGCCGCGGGCCGGCCATGCACCGCCACCTGTCCCGCGACGTGTTCCCGGCCCGGCGCGTGGCGCTGGTGCACGGGCGGCTGAAACGGGCCGAGCGGGACGCGGTGATGGCCGATTTCAAGCGCGGCGCGATCGACATCCTGGTCGCCACTACGGTGATCGAGGTCGGGATCGATATACCGAACGCCACGGTGATGCTGGTGGAGCAGGCCGAACGGTATGGGTTGTCCCAATTGCACCAGCTGCGAGGCAGGGTTGGCCGTGGGGGCGAGAAGTCATACTGTATACTCTTGCCCGGCAAGAAGATGTCCGATGATGCGAAGGCTCGTCTTGAGATAATGCAGCAAACGACGGACGGCTTTAAGATCGCCGAGAAAGACCTTGAACTGCGGGGACCTGGAGATTTCTGGTCGACGCGCCAGCACGGGCTCCCGGCATTGCGCATCGCGAATCTGATCACGGATGGCCAGCTGGTTGCCGCGACACGGCAGGAGGTCCGTTCGATCTTCCCGGACCAGGGCGTTCCCGATCCCGCGCAGGAGGAGATACAGCAGAACCTCGAACGGTTCTTCCCCGATGCCGGGCAGTACCTGGCCACCGGGTAGAAAACTATGCCAACTGGGGGCGCTTTTGCGATCCTGAAGATCAACGGTCAGAACAGGCTCAGTTCGATGCCGGCGCCGATGATCAGCCCGGACATCTTGAGGTCGGTGAACAGGTTGTTCCCGGCGCTGCGCGAGCAGGTGTTGCCGTTGTAGGATATACCGGCCGTCAGCGCACTGCGAATGCCCAGCCCCAGCCGGGCCCCGGCGCCCAGCCGCCAGCCGAAGCCGCTGTACCAGCCGCTCTCCGGCCGCTCTCCCGTCGGGATGGTGTAGAGGCTCTCGTTGTATGAATACGACACGTTGGCCAGCCCGTAGCCGAGGCGGCCCTCGACGTAGGGCTTGACCACCGTGCCCATCGGCAGGGTCAGCACCACGCCGGCGGTGATGGGAATGTACTTCACCGAGTGCTCGTACTCCACTAATCGGGTCGTCGTAGTGACTGTCGGTGTTGTAACCGAATCAGTCGTCATTTCTTTGGTGAACTTCTTGTTCATGAAGTCCAGCTGGACGTTGGCCATCACCATGTCGTCCACCCGCTGGCCCATGCCCAGGCTCAGCAGCAGACCGCCACCGCCCTCGACTCCGGACGGCTTGATGTAGCCGACGCCGGCATTGAGCGTCTTGCCCGACGCGATGCCGCAGGCGATCACCAGCGCCAGCACTGCGACTGTGATCCGTTTGATGCTCATGTCGTCCCTCGGTCCAGTCGCGTTTACTTCAGCTCGATGCAGCTCACCGGGCAGGCGTCGACGCAGGCCCCGCACTCGGTGCAGGCGTCGGGCTTGGCCACCTTGGCCTTGTCGCCGTCCATGTCCAGC
>JALOPJ010000145.1 GCA_025453955.1 Candidatus Edwardsiibacteriota bacterium | reverse complement strand
CGGACGTCGATCCAGCCCTCCAGCACGTCGCGGGTGGTGCCGGGCAGCTCGGTGACGATGGCCCGCTCCTCCCGCAGCAGCAGGTTGAACAGGCTCGACTTCCCGGTGTTAGGCCGGCCGGCGATCACGACCCTCGCCCCGTCCCGCAGGATCGACGCGGTGCGGCTGCCCTCCAGCAGTTTCGCCACCTGGCGGCGGGCCAGCTCGACCGTCTTGCGCATCTCGGCCACCACCGGCGCCGGCAGGTCGTCCTCGGGGAAGTCGACCGAGGCCTCCAGCTGGGCCAGCACGTCCAGCAGGCCGCCGCGGACGGCTTTGATCTTCCTGGACAACCCGCCGGCCAGTCGCTCCAGCGCCGCGCGCGCGGCCGCCTGGGTGCCGGCGCCGATCACGTCGGCCACGGCCTCGGCCTGCGCCAGGTCCAGCTTGCCGTTGCGGTAGGCCCGCAGGGTGAACTCGCCGGGACCGGCCTGGCGCGCGCCCGCCAGGATGGCGATCTCCACCACGGCCGGCGCCGCGGCATTGCCGCCGTGGCAGGTGATCTCGACGCTGTCCTCGCCGGTGAAGCTGTGCGGGGCCTTGTACGCCGCCAGCACCACCTCGTCGACCGCCTGCCCGCGCTGGCTGGCGATGCGGCCGTGCTGCAGGGTGTGGCCGGCCATGGCCGAGGGTTTGGCCTTCCCTTCGAACATCCTGTCGGCCACGGCGAAGGCCCTGGGCCCGGAGAGCCGCACCACGGCCAGCGCCGCCGGCCCGGGGGCCGTGGCGATGGCGACGATGGTGTCGTTGAGTCGCATCATATCAGATCTCGATCGTACAACAAGCTTACCACCAACCCTTGGGTAAAATCAAGGCAAAACAAACGCCCTCTCGTGGAGAGGGCGTTTGCGCTCTATCTGCCCCTTCCCCCGCAAGGAAGGGGTTGGGGTTAGGTCTGCGAGTGTCCGCCTGCTCGTGACCCCACCCCTGCCCCTCCCCGTTCCGGAGAGGGGTGCATTATTATCTCCGCCGCTTCTTGGCCCGCGGCGCGAACAGCTTCTCGGCGTCGGTCAGCGGCTTCTCGGCCGGCGGTCTGGGCGCCGGGTTGGCCGGCTTGGCCACCGGCTTGGGCGCGGGCCGCCGGGCGCGGTCGTTGAACTTCTTGTCGCCCGGTGCGCCCGGCTGCTGGGGCTTGGGCGCGGCGGTCTGCTGCCGCGGCGGCTGGGTCTGCGGCGGCCTGGCCGGCTGGGCCGGGCGCGGGCCGGCCGGCTTGGCGCCCTGCGGGGGACGGGGCGGCTGGCCCGGCTTGGCGCCGGGCTTGCCGCCGTCGCGGCCGCCATCGCGGCGCGGGCCGCGCGGATCGGGCTTGCGCTCGTCCGGCCGCGGTCCGTTGGGCCGGGGTCCTTCGGGACGGTTGCCCTCGCGCGGCGGGCGGGCGCCCTCGGCCGGACCGCTGCCCTTGGGCGCGATGATCACCTTGCGGCGGTCGTCCTTGCCCACCGCGAAGGTCCGCACGTCGGGGTGGTTCTGCAGGGCCTGGTGGACCATCTTGCGCTGGTGCGAGGGCATCGGCTCCAGCGCGATCTCCCGGCCGGTCTCCTTGACCTTGGCGGCGATGTCCAGCGCCCGCACCTTGAGGTTCTCGGTCTGGTCCTGGCGGAAGCCGCCGATGTCCAGCTGGATGTCCTGGTCCGACTCGCGGAAGATCTTGTTGATCAGGTACTCCATGGCCTCCAGCGCGGCGCCCCGGCGGTCCTTGAGGTACTTGTCGCCCAGCTCGGACTCGATGGAGACCAGCAGGCTCTCGCCCTCCTCGCGGAAGGCCCTGACCGAGCCCGGCATCCCCATCTTGTCCAGGATGGCCTCCACCAGCCCGCGGATCCGCGGCTGGGCCATGATCCGCAGCCGCACCTTGGCGGCCTTGGCGAAGAACAGCCCCAGGAACCCCGGGGAGCCCAGGCTGATGATCTCGATCTGGACCTCCTCGCGCTGGGCCTTCAGCAGGGCCAGTCCCTTTTCGATGGCCTCCTCGACGGTCTTGCCTTCTTTTTCGATGACGATGTTCATGTCCCGATTCTCTTGCGAATGTGTGGTTGGACGTTGCGCGCCCCGGGCCTTCAGGGGATCAGTCCCCGATGGGCTTGACGCGGGTGTGGATCAGGTATTGCTCGCCGATCGACAGGATGTTGTTCACCAGCCAGTACAGCACCAGCCCCGCCGGCATGGTCATGAAGATGAACACCATCATCACCGGCATCAGGACGGTCATCATCTTCATCTTGGGGTCGGTGGGCGTCATCTTCTGCTGGAAGTACATGGCGATCCCCATCAGCACCGGCAGCAGGCCGATCACCTCCCAGCCGAACAGCGGCAGCTTGAAGCCCAGCCGCACCAGGGCGTCGGGCTGGCTGAGGTCGTCGATCCACCAGATGAAGGGCGAGTGCCGCAGCTCGATGGTGTTCACCAGCACGCTGTACAGCGCGAAGAAGATCGGCATCTGGATCAGGAACGGCAGGCAGCCGGCGAAGGGGTTGACGCCGTACTTCTTGTAGAGGGCCATGGTCTCCTGGTTGAGCCGGCCGGGGTCCTTCTTGTGCTGCTCCTGGATCTTCTTGAGCATCGGCTGGATCTGCTGCATGTGCCGCATCGACTTCAGGCCCTGGTAGGTCAGCGGGAAGAACACCAGCTTCATCAGCGCCGAGAACACGATGATCACCACGCCGTAGTTGGCGATGAACCGGTGGAGGAACAGCAGCAGCCACAAGATGCCGCGGGAGATCGGCTGCAGCCAGCGGTAGCCGGTGTCGGACACCCGCTCCAGGCCGGGATGCACCGCCTTCAGCGCCGCCGGGTCGATCGGCCCGGCGTAGACCCGGAAGGTGTCGCGCACCGAGCGGCCGGCGGTGACGGAGAGCGCGGTGGTGATCCGGTCGGTGCCGGCGACCACGCCGGTCCGCACCGACACCGCCTTGTCCGCGCCCGGCACGACGGCCGCCAGGAAGTACTTGGTGCGGACGCCGCTGAACACGATGTCGCCGTCGACCGACTCGTGCTCCTTGGCGAGCTTGCCCAGCTTGTCGGAGACCAGGTCCCCGCCCAGCATCGACACCGCGGCGAACTCGGCGTGGTCCTGCTTGAGGTCGCGTTCGGTCGGGTTCAGCCCGCAGCCCCAGCCGACCGTGTAGGTCTTGCCGAGGTCGACGCCCTCGGGGACGTCCAGTCCGACCTCCAGGTCGAACCCGGACCGCCCCGGCGCCAGGGAATACCGCTTGGTGACCGCGATGCCGCCCTCCAGCTCTGCCGCGAACGTCACGGCCTGCGGCGTCTGTCCGGCCACCCGGAACGCCACCGCGGACAGGTCGACCGGCTCCCCGCGCACCGTCAGCGCGCAGGCCAGCGCCCGGCCGTCCGGCGGCACCATCTGGATCGGCTTCTTGTCCGCCCCGCGGTACCCCGTGAGCGTGAAGCCGGACAGCTCGCCGCCCAGGCTGGTGAAGACCGCCTCGAACCCGTCGCCGGCCAGGGTCACCGACGTGACCGGGACGAACCCGCCGGCCGGTTTCTTGGCCGGGGCCGCCGGTTTCATCTCCGGCGCCGGCGCCAGTGATGTCGGTGCCGGCGTCTTGGCCACCGCGGCGCTGTCGGCGGGCGGCGCGGCGACCGGCGCCGGTTTCCGGGGCATCAGGTAGTTGAAGCCCACGAACACCAGCACGATCAGCGCCATCGCGATCAGCGTGCGGTTGGTCGATTCGTTCATTCGGATTTCTTTCCCGCGGAACACGCGGCGATGCCTGCGCGGCAGCGGTCCCCGTGTTCATGGCAGCGTATGGGGTTGGGAGTGCACCGCGGCGGGACCGGATCGTACCCGCCGGGATGGAACGGATGGCAGCGCAGCAGGCGCCAGGCCGAGAGCGCCAAGCCCCGGAACGGCCCGTGCACGTCGATGGCGTCCAGCGCGTAGGCCGAGCAGGTGGGCTGGAAACGGCAGACCCGCGGGAACAGCGGCCCGATCGCGACCTGGTACAGCCTGATCGGCGCCCGCAGCGCGGCGGCCAGCAGCGCTTCGACCGTCCTCATTCCTTCCCCGACATCAGTCCCGATTGCAGCAGCAGCGCGGACATGGCCCGGCTGAGGGAGCGGTAATCGGCCACCGCGTTGGCCGAGAACACCAGGTCCGACCCCGGCCTGACGCCGGACTTGATCCGGCGGTAGGACTCGCGCATCCGGCGTTTCATCAAATTGCGGACCACGGCGCCGCCCAGCTTGCGCCGCACGATGAAACCGGCCCGCAGCCCGCCGTCATCCGCGGGGACGACGATCAGCGACAGCCCGTCCGCCCGG
>JALOPJ010000144.1 GCA_025453955.1 Candidatus Edwardsiibacteriota bacterium | reverse complement strand
TTGAGCAGGTCGTTGTATCCCTTGTCCTGGAAGAACTGCACCAGGTCGACCTCGATCCGCAGCGGGATCACCGAGGCCTGGCCGGTGCCGGGGATCTCGATCGGCCGCGCGATGTCGCCGGCCACGGTGGGCTTGTCGTCGATCAGCAGCCGCCAGGCGAAGCTGGTGAGGGTCGACGCGGTCTTGGCCGAGCCGCCGCTGCCGTCGTTGGGATTGACGGCCTCGACGTTGAGGGTGAAGCTGGCCGGCAGCTTCTTGCCCTGGTAGGCCGCCACCAGGCGGATGCCGTCCATCACGGTGAAGTCCGCCAGCCGCTGCTTCTGCGCGATGCCGATCTCCGCCACGGTGAAGCCGGAGACGCCGGCCACCCGGAACTTGAGCCGCTGCAGGTTGCTGATGGTGGCGGCGAACTCGCCCAGGGTGGCGCAGCCGAAGTCGGCCACGGCCAGGGCCGCCAGCGCGGCGGCGCACAGCAGGAGCCTGATCGGCCGGAGCTTCATCGGTCGCCCTCCCCGCATGCTCATTTCTTCTTGTGGTGCGCCGCCACCTCGCGGGCCAGGGCCAGGTAGGCCTGGGCGCCGTGGGAGTTGACGTCGTACAGGATGATCGGCTTGCCGTGCGACGGCGCCTCGGCCAGCCGCACGCTGCGGTTGATCACGGTCTGGTAGACCTTGTCGGGGAAGTGGGCCTTCAGCTCCGCGGCCACCTGGTTGGCCAGGTTGAGGCGGGCGTCGAACATGGTCAGCAGGATGCCCTCGATCGCCAGCCCCGGGTTGAGGCCGTTCCTGACCAGCTCGACGGTGTTCATCAGCTGGCCCAGCCCCTCCAGCGCGTAGTACTCGGCCTGGATCGGGATGAACACCGAGTGGGCGGCGGTCAGGGCGTTGACCGTCAGCAGGCCCAGGCTGGGCGGGCAGTCGATCAGGATGAAGTCGTAGCCGCCGCGCACCGGCTCCAGCGCCGGTTTGAGGATGCTCTCGCGGCCCTCGCGGCCCACCAGCTCCACCTCGGCGCCGGCCAGGTCGATCTGCGACGGGGCCAGGTGCAGCCGGTCCAACCCGGTCTTGACGACCACGGATGAGAGGTCGGCGCCCTCGATCAGCACGTCGTAGATGCCGGCGCCGACCCCGTTCTTGTCGACGCCCAGGCCGCTGGTGGCGTTGGCCTGCGGGTCGATGTCCACCAGCAGGACGGTGCGCTCCAGCGCCGCCAGGCTGGCGGCCAGGTTGATGGCGGTGGTGGTCTTGCCCACGCCGCCCTTCTGGTTGACGATGGCGATGATGCGGGACATCGGATCGGGCGTTCGTTGCAAATGGCGGATTGCGAGGTTGAACGAGAATTATAAACCCAACGCCCCGGTTTGTCCATGCTTTTTTTACCGGGGCCCGCCGGGTTCCGGCCCCGGGCCGCTTGACTTTTCGCCCCGGATTCCGTATGATTGCCGGGACAACGCACACCAGAGACCAGAACGCACCGAAAGGAACGATCCATGAAGCGGACCATCATCCTCCTGCTGGCGGCCGCCATCGCCGCCGCGCCGGCCTGGGCGCTGCTGCCGTCCTTCGGCGTCAAGGGCGGCGTCAACATGGCCAACTACGCCGGCTCCGACGGCGGCGGCGACCTGAAGATGGGCGCGGTGGGGGGAGCCTTCCTGACGCTGGACCTGATCGCCGTCAAGATCCAGCCGGAGCTGCTCTATTCCCAGAAGGGCGCCAAGGAGGAGGGCACGATCGACCTCGGCGGGACGCTCTACCCCTACAAGATGACCGCCAAGGTCGACTATCTCGAGGTCCCGGTACTGCTGAAATACTCCTTCGGCGCGATCGTGGTGCCCAGCGTCTACGTCGGGCCGTCGTTCGGCATCCTGATGGGCGCGACGGGGGACATGGAGGTCAACGGCGTCTCCGCCTCCGCCGATATCAAGGACGCCTACAACGGAACCGACATCGGGCTGGTGATCGGTGCCGAGGTCAAGACGCCGATCAAGCTATCGATCGAGGCCCGCTACACCCTGGGTCTGACCAATGCGCCGAAGGCGTTGTCCGGCTACCAACCGGACGCCAAGAACTCGACCATCTCCGTGATGCTGGGCTACTACATGTTCTAGTCCAATAACCCGCGCGAAGCCCTCCGTTTGTGCGGGGGGCTTCGCACTTTCACCGGACGAAGGAGGGTCGACATGCTGGCGAGAACCGCCGCTATCGTCATGCTGTTGCTTGCCGGCAGCGTTCCGGCCGCCGCCCAACATGATCGGGGCGGGATCAAGGCCGGCCTGTGCCTGTCGCAGGCGACAGGACCGGGTTTCGAGAGCGAGTCGAACGTCACCGGGCCGGCCGCGGGCGTGTTCTTCTGCCTCGGCCGCGGTCCGGTCTCGGCGCAGCTGGAGCTGTTGTACTCCCGCAAGGGCACGGCAGAGCAGGGGCAGGTGGGGATCGACACCGCGGAGTACTTCGTCGACGTGACGTACCGGTTCCATTACCTGGAGTTCCCACTGCTGCTGCGCTGGCGACCGGCAGCGCATGCCCCGGCGATCTATGCCGGGGCATCGCTGGGCGTGCTGGTCGGCGCGGCGGCCACGGGCCGGGTCAACGACATCCCGGTGGACAGCGACATCCGTTCCAGCTTGAACGAGACCGACGCCGGACTGCTGCTCGGCGCGGAAATCAGGACGCAGGCGGGATTGTGTTTCGAGGCGAGGTACTCCCGCGGCCTGTTGTCGGTGCTGGACGCGGACGAAGGGCAGGGCGCGTACAATTCGACCATTTCGGTGATGATGGGATACCACCTATGGTAGCGCTAGCCCTGGTATCCGAGCGACGCCCCGGCCATGGCCGGGGCGGTGCTTCATCAAACGGGGCCCGATCCCGCGTACAGTCACGGCTTGACGCACCATCATCCCATGCAATATCGAAGGAGAGGACATGAGACAAACCGCCATCATCCTGCTGGTCCTTCTTGCCGCCGCCGCCCAGGCGCCGTGTCTGACCCCATCTTTCGGTCTTAAGGGCGGGCTGAATGCGTCGAAATTCACCGGACGCGATGCCGATGGCTCGCAAACTCATTCCGATCTGGTGGCCGGCGTTTTCGTCGGGGTCGGTGTCCTGGCGGGGCTGGCGATCCAGCCGGAGTTGCTGTATTCCGTCAAGGGCGATACGGAAACAGGGACCATCTACGGATACGATGCGACGCTGATCCAAAAATTCAGTTACATCGAGGTTCCCGTTCTGTTGAAATATTCGTTCGGCAGCGGCATCATCCCAAGCATCTATGCCGGCCCGGCAGTATCGGTACTGCTTTCGGCAGAAAGCGAGTTCTTGTATAACGGGATGTCGGCCGCGGTCGACCTGATCAGCTATTTCAAATCGACAGACGTCGGTCTGGCGGTGGGCGCCGAAATCAAGCTGCCGATCGGGCTGTCCCTGGAGGCACGATACACCACGGGGCTGTCCAGCATCGGCAAGGAAACGACGATCTGGGGCGTGACATATGCCGCCCCGGACATCAGGAACTCGACCATTTCACTGATGGCCGGGTACTATTTCTTCTGAACGAACACATCGACAACAGCGACAGCCCCGGTCTTGCGACCGGGGCTGTTTGCGTTGTGGTGAAACAATCAGCCCATGATCGCGGCCAGCACCGCCGCGGTGTCCGACAGGTCGGCGAAGGCGTGGTCCGCGCCGTGCGCCAGCAGCTGCTCGCGCGTCGCCCGGCCGGTGCCCACGCCGATGGCCTTGGCGCCCAGGTGCCGGCCGCAGGCCACGTCGTGCTCGGTGTCGCCGATGATCACGATCTTTTTCCCCGTGAAACGCCGTCCGGAATGGTCGAAAGCCCGCGCCACCGCGACGTCCGCCAGCTCCCGGCGGACCGCCGAGTCGTCGGCGAAGGCGCCGAACGCGAAGCGGTGCCACAGCCCCAGCGAGGACAGCTTGGCCAGCGCCCCGGCCCGGATGTTGCCGGTGAGCAACCCCAGCGGGACGCCGGTTTTATCCAGCCCGTCCAGCAGGCCGGGCACGCCGGGGTAGACCTTCCTGGCGGGCTCGGCCGCCAGCTGGTGCTCGAGGTCCCGGGCGTAGCGGCCCAAGGCCTGGTCGATCCGCTCCTGGTCGCAGGCCACGCCTGCCGCGGCCATCAGCTCGCGCACGATCATCGGGTCGGTCTTGCCATCGAAGATCCAGGAATCGATGGGCCCGGCGGTGCCGAAGGTCTGCTCCAGCGCCCGCTTGAAGGCGCGCCGCGGCGTGGGGCCGCAGTGCGTGGGGCCGCAGTGCACCAGCGTGCCGTCGATGTCGAACAGGACGAGGGGGGTGTCTCTCCGGATCAACGGGATCCCTTCCGCACCACCACGATCCGCCGGTCCTTGCTACCGGCCGCGGGAGCGGGATAAACGCCGGATTCGACCACGCCGCCCAGTTTCTTGATCACCACTGCGGCCGCGGCGATCTCCGCGTCCGCCTTGGCGGACTTGTACGCCAGCAGCGCGCCGCCGGGTTTGAGGAACGGAAAGGCATCCTTCACCAGGTCCTTCAGTTCCGCCACGGCCCGGGCGGTGACGAAATCGTACGTTCCCAGGTGCGCCGGGTCCTTCAGCAGGTCACGGGAATGCTTCGCCAGCACCGTCACCCCGGCCA
>JALOPJ010000038.1 GCA_025453955.1 Candidatus Edwardsiibacteriota bacterium | reverse complement strand
CGCTGGACGTCGACGACGAAGTTGTCGGTCTCGGCCTGGGCGCAGGTCAGCGCCCGCAGGTCGCGCCGCCCGACGATCCGCGCGGCCAGGTCGCGCAGCACGGAGTCGTCGACCTTGTAGGTCATCCGCCAGGCGTGGCGCTCCCGCAGCGGCGAACGCTCGGTGATGATCGAGTACTGGTAGAGCCGGGATTTCGCGTCGAACCGGGCGTGGAACGCATCAGCGACGGGCTCGGCCGAACGCACGGCGATGTCGCCCGGCAGCTCGGCGTTGAGGCCCATGGTGTATGCGGCCAGCGGCAGGACCCTGTCGGTCCTGAAGTTCGCGACCTGCCCCCGGGCGTGCACGCCGGCGTCGGTGCGGCCCGACCCGTGCACCGTCACCGGCCCGCCCAGCATCGCCGACAGCGCCTGCTGCAGCACGCCCTGCACGGTGCGCCTGCCGGGCTGCACCTGCCAGCCCGAGAACCCCGTGCCGTCGTATTCGAGCACCAGCTTGATGTTCGTCATGCGCCTGCGACGGGAAAGCCCCGTCCCGCCCGGCCCGCCGGAAGGGACAAGGCTTTGCCCCGGCCCGCTAGTGGGCGGTCGGCCGGCCGGCGCCGGCGCCCCGGCGGTCGGACCGCGGCATCGTACGGTTCACGGCGCGGCCTTCGCCGGCGCCTGCAGCAGGCCGTCCAGCTCTTTGGCCAGCAGTTGGTCCAGGTTGTCGCGGTAGCCGATGTGGCGGTAGCGGATCACGCCGTTCTGGTCGATCACGAAGCTGGTGGGGACGCCGGTCACCCCGTAGACCCGGTCCAGCCCGTTGCCGATCATGCCGCCGGCCAGGATGGTGAAGCCGTAGCCCTGGTCGGCCACGAACCGCTTCACCAGGTCGACCTTGTCGCGTCCCTCCAGGTTGACGCCGCAGACCACCACGCCCCGCTCGCGGTACTGGTGGTGGACCTTGTCCAGCAGCGGCATGGCCAGCACGCAGGGCTGGCACCAGGTGGCCCAGAAATCCAGCACCACCACCCTGCCCCGCAGGCCGGACAGCCGGTGCGGCCGGCCGTCGAGGTCCGGCAGCGTGAAGTCCGGCGCCGGCCGTCCGATGTAGTCCGATCCCGCCGCCAGCTCCCGCGCCGCCGCGGCCTGCCCGTCCCGCTCCCGGTGCCGCGCCAGCAGGTCGTCGAACCCCCGCAGCGAGCCGTGCCGCTGGCGGTAGGCCCGCTCGGCGTCGGCCCGGGCCGAGTCGGGGTGCTCCAGCGTCCCGTTCAGGCTCGACACCAGGTGCCCGACCGCGGCGCTGTCCCCGCAGCGGTCGAGCGCCAGGCCCAGGTGGTACTCGATCTCGCCGCCCGGGGCGCGCTGCTGGGCCTCCCGCAGCGACGCCGCCGCCTCGGCGTAGCGGCCCTGGCGGTACAGCACCCAGCCCCGGGTGTCGAGATAGTTGCCGATGGTCAGGGCGCTGTCGCGCGCCACCGCCGCGCGGTCGCCCCCCGTCGCCCGGCTTCTCTTGGCGTATTCGGCCCGGGCCAGCGCCAGCGCCGTCGCGCTGTAGGCCTCCGCCGTGTCCAGCAGCAGGCCGCGCTTGGCCCACTCGTAGGCGACGTTGTTGTAGAGCTGGTGGTCGCGCGGCGCCAGCGCCAGCGCCTGGCGGTGGGTCGCCGCCATGCTGTCGGCCAGGCCCATCCGGCCCTGGGCGTCGGCGATCATCAGCAGCACCCGGGCCCGGTGGCCGGGCCCCAGGTTGCGGTTCTCGGCCAGCAGCCGCCGGGCCAGCTGGATGCGCAGCGCCGGGTCGGCCGCTTCGTCCACCCGCCGGGCGGACTCGGACAGCCTGGTCTGCTGGTCGGTCCAGAACCAGGTGACGACCAGCAGCGTGGCCAGGGCCAGCCCCAGCACCAGCCAGACGATCGATGAGACGCGCTTCATCCTCGGTCCCCCATCATGATGGTTGCGGCGGTACGGTGACGGCCCCGGCGGCGGCCCGGGCCGCCGCCGCCTTGACGAACTCGGCGAACAGCGGGTGCGGCCGCATCGGCCGCGAGGTGAACTCCGGGTGGAACTGGCAGCCCACGAACCAGGGGTGGCCCGGCAGCTCGACCATCTCCACCAGCGCGCCGTCCGGCGAGCGGCCCGACACCACCAGTCCCTTGGCCTCCAGCCGCCCCAGGTACTCGTTGTTGACCTCGTAGCGGTGGCGGTGCCGCTCCGAGATCCGGTCCGACCCGTAGGCGGCCCGCGACCGGGTGCCGGGCGCCAGCTCGCAGGGATAGGCGCCCAGCCGCATGGTGCCGCCCTTGGCGGTGATGCCGCGCTGGTCCGGCATGAAGTCGATCACCGGGTGCGGCGTCCGCGCGTCGAACTCGGTGGAGTGGGCGCCCTTCAGGCCGCAGACGCCGCGGGCGAATTCGATCACCGCCACCTGCATCCCCAGGCAGATGCCGAAGTAGGGCACGCCGTTGACGCGCGCGTGGTTCGCGGCCAGCACCTTGCCCTCGATGCCGCGGTCGCCGAACCCCGGGCACACCAGGATGCCGTGGCACCCGTCCAGCCGACCCGCCAGGTTGCCGGCGTCCAGCGCCTCGGTGTCGACCCAGTCCAGCGTCACCCGCACGTCGTTGGCCACGCCGGCGTGCAGCAGGGACTCGATGATGCTCTTGTAGGCGTCGTGCAGGTCGACGTACTTGCCGCACATCGCGATCCGCACCCCGCCGCGGGGCTGCCGCATCCGCTCCAGCATCGCCCGCCAGGCCGAGAGGTCGGGCTTGTGGAACCCGACGCCCAGCAGGTGCGCCACGATCTCGTCCAGCCCGTCGTTGTGGAAGCGCAGCGGGATCTCGTAGATCGACTCGACGTCGACGGCCTCCACCACCGCCTCGGCCGGCACGTTGCAGAACAGGCCGATCTTGTCCTTGAGCTCGCGGCCCAGCGGCTGCTCCGAGCGGCAGATGATGACGTCGGCCTGGATCCCGATCTCGCGCAGCTTGTTGACCGAGTGCTGGGTGGGCTTGGTCTTGAGCTCGCCCGAGGCCTTGATGTACGGCACCAGCGTCAGGTGCAGGTAGGCGCAGTTCTCGCGTCCCACGTCCAGCCGGTACTGGCGGATGGCCTCCAGGAAGGGCAGGCTCTCGATGTCGCCGACGGTGCCGCCGATCTCGGTGATGATCACGTCGGAGTCGCCGGCATCGGCCAGCTGGTTGAGGCGGGCCTTGATCTCGTTGGTGATGTGCGGCACCACCTGGACGGTCTGCGCTTCAGCGGCCGGTCGATGAACCGCTCGTAGTGGCCCAGGTCGAGGTCGGTCTCGGCCCCGTCGTCGGTGACGAACACCTCGCCGTGCTGGAACGGGCTCATGGTGCCGGGGTCGACGTTGAGATAGGGGTCGAACTTCTGGATGTTGACCCGCAGCCCCCGCGCCTTCAAGAGATATCCCAGCGAGGCGGCCGCGATGCCCTTGCCCAGCGAGCTGACCACGCCGCCGGTGACGAAGATGAACTTGACTTTGCGCTTCATTATCTATCTACGATTTGGGATTTACGGTTTGGCGGATCTCTTCGTTCTTCCCGTCCCCACCATGCCATTCCCGCGGAAGCGGGAATCAAGGGATCGGCCGCCTTCTGCCCGCTAAAACACGCGAAAACCATAGAACCGGGATTTTTGCGTCATGAGCGTGTTTCGCGGGGAAGAAAAAGGAAAAACGCCACCTGTTGCAGATGACGTTCCCAAGTGTACCGCATATCGCACTGTAAGTCAATCGGAAAAAACGACATCGGGAACGGTCATCGCGTCCGCACGCTACCGGCCCTCCCGCTCCTTCTTCCGCTTCCCCTCCCAGCCCCGGTCCGTGGGGTGGTAGTACGTCGTGTCCTTGAGCTGGTCCGGCAGGTGCTGCTGGTCGACCGCCGCGTCCGGGAACTCGTGGGCGTACTGGTAGCCATGGCCGTAGCCGACGTCCTTCATCAGCCTGGTCACCGCGTTGCGGACCACCAGCGGCACCGGCAGGGCGCCGTGGCGCTGGATGTCCCGCTGCACCGCGCCGTAGGCCGCGTACACCGCGTTGCTCTTGGGCGCCAGCGCCAGGTAGATCGCGGCCTGGGCCAGCGCCAGCTCGCCCTCCGGCGTACCCAGGAAATGGTAGGCCTCCTTGGCCTGGTTGGCCACCAGCAGCGCCATGGGATCGGCGTTGCCGACGTCCTCGGTGGCGAACCGCACCATCCGCCGCGCCACGTACAGCGGATCCTCGCCCGCCGCCAGCATCCGTCCCACCCAGTAGACCGCGGCGTCGGGGTCGGAGTCGCGCAGCGACTTGTGCATCGCCGAGATCAGGTTGTAGTGCTCCTCGCCGGCCTTGTCGTAGAGCAGCGACTTCCGCTGCATCGCCTCCTCGGCGTCCGCCAGCGTGACCCGTCGCGTCCCGTCGCTTGCCTTGACCGTCGACACCGCCAGCTCCAGCGCGTTGAGCGCGGTGCGGGCGTCGCCGTGGCACTGCTGGGAGAGGAACTCCAGGGCCCGGTCCTCGGCCTCGATCCCCAGCTCCCGCAGGTCCTTGTCCCGCGCCACCGCCCGCATCAGGATCGCCTTGATCTCCGGCTCCCCCAGCCCCTGCAGGATCAGCACCTTGGCCCGCGACAGCAGCGCCGAGATCACCTCGAACGACGGGTTCTCGGTGGTGGCGCCGATCAGCACGACGGTGCCCTTCTCCACGTGCGGCAGGAAGGCGTCCTGCTGGGCCTTGTTGAAGCGGTGGATCTCGTCGACGAACAGCACGGTGCGCGCGCCCTGGGCCGCCCACTGCCGCTCGGCGCCGCGGATCACCTCCTTGATCTCCTTGATGCCGCTGGTGACCGCCGAGAACTCCACGAAGTTGACCTGGGCCACGGTGGCCAGGATCCGCGCCAGGGTGGTCTTGCCGCTGCCGGGCGGGCCCCAGAAGATCAGCGACGGCAGCTCGCCGGACTCGGCGATCTTGCGCAGCACCTTGCCCGGGCCGATCAGGTGGTCCTGGCCCACCACCTCGTCCAGCGACTTCGGCCGCATCCGGTCGGCCAGCGGCGAGGGCCGCGGTCCACGGTCCTCGGTGAGGAACAGGTCTTGCTCTTTCACCATGCGCTTCCCGTCATTGCGAGCCGGGCATCGTGCCCGGCATGCGTGGCAATCTCACGTCTGACGTCATCCCGGATCGACATCGCGCCTGACAGTTTGAGGGATCGGTCCTTGATCCTTCGGTGTGTCGGGCACGGAGCCATTCTCAGGATGACGATGGTATTCGGAAAAGCAAACGAGCTACCGGGCGGCGTCCGCCCGATAGCCCGCGAATTGCGCCGGCGCTTACAGTTTCTTCATCAGCCGCAGCCACTGCAGCCGCCACACCATCCAGACCGCCTCGTAGACGATCTTCTTGTTCATCTTGCTCTGCCCCATCCGCCGTTCCTCGAAGATGATCGGCACCTCGAGCAGCTTGAAGCCCTTGTAGTAGGCGTTGAAGTGCATCTCGATCTGGAAGGCGTAGCCGTTGGACTTGATGCGGTCGAGGTTGATGGCCTCCAGCACCGTCCGCCGGTAGCACTTGAACCCGGCGGTGAGGTCGCGCACCGGCACGCCGGTGATGATCCGGGCGTAGATGTTGGCGAAGTACGACAGCAGCAGCCGCTTCAGCGGCCAGTTGACCACGTTGATGCCGGCGATGTAGCGCGAGCCGATCACCAGGTCGTGGTCCTTGATCCTGTCGAGGAAGACGTTGATGGTGGCCGGCGGGTGCGAGAAGTCGGCGTCCATCTCGCACACCAGCTCGTACTGGTGCGCCAGCGCCCACTTGAACCCGGTGACGTAGGCGGTGCCCAGCCCCATCTTGCCCGGCCGGTGGATGACGTGGACCCGCCGGTCCCGGGCCGCCATCTCGTCCAGGATGCGGCCGGTGCCGTCCGGAGAGTTGTCGTCGATCACCAGCAGCTCGATCGCCGGGTCGCGGGCCAGCACCTGCCCGGCGATCACCGGGATGTTGTCCTTCTCGTTGTAGGTCGGGATGATCACCAGGCACTTCATCGGTCACCTGCGACGGTTGGCGTTCGCTGCGGCGGTGGCGGGTCCCGGACCGTGGACGGAGCCGTCGACGGTCGCGGCATCAGACCATCAACTATACCATATCGAACGAAGGCGCGTCAAATGAAAAAGCGCCAGCGTGCGATGGCGCCCGGCGGCCGTCCCGGTTCATCCCAGCGCGGCCAGCACCCGGTCGACGGACAGGTCGCGAAGGCAGTCGTAATGGCCGAAGCGGCAGGACCGCGCGTAGCAGGGGCTGCAGGGCTGATGGGTGCTCAGCACCGCGTGGCGGCCGCCCCAGGGCCCGGTCCAGGACGGATTGGTCGAGCCGAACAGCGCGACCACCGGCGTCCCCACGGCCGCGGCCAGGTGCATCACGCCGGTGTCGTTGGTGACGAAGGCCCGGCAGTGGGCGATCAGCGCCGCGCTCTGGCGCAGGTCCATGCCGCCGGCCAGCGAGACCGCGGTGGTGCCGATGTTGCGTTCGATCTCCTTGCACTCGCGGGACTCGGCGAACGAGCCGAAGACCAGCACCCGGGCGCCCCGCTGCTTCAGCCGCCGCCCCAGCTCGATCCAGCGGTCCGACGGCCAGCGCTTGGCCGGCCCGTAGGTGGCGCCGGGGCCGAAGCCGACCACCTCGCCCCCCTCCAGGCCGCGCCCGGCCAGCCATCGCTGGGCCCAGGCGATCTCGTCCTCGAGCAGGAACACTTCCGGCGGCGGGACGGCTGCCGCAGGGCCGAGCAGCGCCAGGTAGTCTTCGACCAGGTGCCGTGACCGGAAGGCCCGCTGGTCGAAAGCCGGCGCGTCGGTCAGCAGGAATGCCCGGCGCTCCGACCCGTAGCCGGCGCGCCGGCCGGCCCCGGCCAGCCACGCCGACAGCGCCGAGGAGAACGACAGCGGCAGCACCCAGGCCTCGGCGAACCGCTCCCGCCGCAGGCCCAGCGACGCCCGCCACAGCCCGCCCCGGGCGCCGAAGGCGACGGTGCGGCCGACCGCTGGGTTGTGCCGGAACACCGGCTCGACCCTGGCGTGGGCCAGCAGGGTGACGGCCGCGTCCGGTGACCGCCGGCGCAGCGCCGCCAGGAAGCTGGTCGACATCACCGCGTCGCCGATCCAGTTGGGCGCGCGGACCAGGATGTCCGTCCGGTCCGTCATCAGATCATCAGCCGGCCGAGGTGTTTCTGCAGCAGCGGCCGGATGGCCGACTGCACCTGTGCGGTGGGTATCCCGCGCAGGCAGCGGAAATGCCCCCGCGGGCACCGCGCCGATCCGTGGACCGAGCAGGGCCGGCAGGACAGGTCGCGCTCGATCACCGCGCTCTCCTCCCGCCAGGGCGCGAACCCGAACCCCCGCACCGTCGGCCCGAACAGCGCGATCACCGGCGTGCCCGCGGCCTCGGCGACGTGCATGGCGCCGGTGTCGTTGCACACCAGCAGCGCGGCCTTGGACAGCACGGTCACCAGCTGCGTCAGGTCCAGGCGGCCGCAAAGGTCGAGCACCGGGAACGGAGCGCCGGCGGCGACGGCGGCGCAGGCCTCCCGGTCGCCCTCGCCGCCGACCAGCACGATGTCCCACGTGGCGTTGCCGATGGCCGCCGCCAGTTCCGCGAACCGCTCGGCCGGCCAGCGTTTGGTCTGCCAGTGGGCGCCGGGCGCGATGGCGATGAACGGACGCCGCGGCAGGGCCACGCCGGGGTCCGGTCGCGGGAACAGCTTCGGGGCCACCTCCCCCGTGACGCCCAGCGGCGCCAGCGCGGACAGGTACCGCTCGACCACGCCCGGGGCCTTCCGCTTCCGTCCGATGCCGCGGACCAGCAGGCGGCGGCGCAGGCCCCGCTTGGGCCATTCCACCCGGCGGCCGGCCCGCAAACAGCGCATGATCGCCCGGCTGCGGGCGTTGGCCTGCAGGTCCACCACGCAGTCGTAGCGTTCCCGCGGCAGATCGTGCAGGAAGGACAGCAGGCCGCGCAACCCGCGGTGGCGGCCGCGATGATCGAACGGGATGACGCGCGCCAGACGGGGATCGTGCGCCAGCAGCCCGGCGAAGTCGCGCTTGCAGATGAAATCGATCCCGGCATCCGGGTAGCGCCGGGCCAGGGCGCCGATCGCGGCCGTCGCCAGCACGATGTCCCCCATCGCCCCCAGCCGTATCACCGCGATCCGTCTCATGCGGTCACGCTCCCGATGGCGTTGATGGCGTCGGCGACGGTTATCGCCGACAGCTCGCAGCGCCGCCGCCCGCCGCAGCCCGGGCAGCGGTCCTGCGCGGGCACCAGCTGCAGGTGTCCCGGTCCCCGCGGGGCCCAGCGCTGGGGACGGCTGACCGGCGCGGCGCAGAACAGCCCGACCGTCGGCAGGCCGACGGCCGCGGCCAGGTGCAGCGTCCCGGTGCTGGAGGCGACCGCCGCCCGGCAGCGCGACAGCAGCGCCGCCAGCTGGACGATCGACAGGCCCGGTCCCAGCACCGGCGCGCCGGCCGGCCCGGAAACCTCGGCCAGGAGCGGTTCCTCGCCCGGCCCGCCGATCACCGCGACCTCCCGCCCGCCCGTCTTCAGCCCCTGCACCAGCTCCGCGTAGCGGCTGGCCGGCCAGTTGGGTGAGGATCCACGGTTGGCGGGCATCACCGCGATCGGCCGCCGCAGGCCGGACCCCGCCAGCACCAGCTCGGCCGCCGCGAGGGCGCTCGGGTCGGCGCGGATCTCCGGGACCACGTCCCCGATGGGGCCGGGATGCAGCGCCTGCGCCACCGCCAGGTCGAAATCGACCTCGTGGGCGCGGTCGGCGGCGACCCGCGGGTAGGCGGAACGGAAACCGGTCAGGGGATAGTAGGGCCGCCAGCCCAGTCCCGCCTTGGCCCGGACTCCGGCCAGCAACGCCGACCAGGCGACGGTCTTCGACGGCTTGAGCATCATCACGGCATCGAACCTCCCCCGTGCCATGGTCCCCACCAACCGCGGCAGGCCGTGCTCGAACGGGATCACATCGTCGACGTACGGCTGGCACCGGAACAACGGGACCAGGTCCGGACCGACCATCAGCGCCAGCCTCGCCCCGGGACGGTTCTGCCGCAGATACTTCAGCACGGCGACGGCGTTGACGGCGTCGCCCAGCCGGTCCTGGCGGACGACCAGGATGCGCCCGCCCGGTGTCCCGTTCATGCGGTGGCGGCGCCCGGTCCGCCGGCCGGCCGGGTCAGCGCGACGAAGGCTTCCGACCAGTAGGCGGTCTCGAACACGCCGTACACCGAGACCAGCACCGCCATCAGCGGCAGGCCCAGCACCACGGCCGGGACGATGCCCAGCCAGGGGTTGAACGCGCCGGCGATGATGAATGGAATGCCGAAGACGACCAGGGGCACGATCAGCGCGAACCCGAACGCCATCCCCAGGGCGGCCATGATCAGCCAGATGACCACCGACGGGCCGAGGTTGGCGCGGAACAGGCGCCAGCCGTCGCCGATCGCCTGGCCGGCCGTCCGGTCATCCAGCACCGCGTAGCGCAACGCCAGGTCCCAGACGATGGTGGCGACGGCCGCGATTGCGATCACCGGCAGGATGGCGACGGCCAGCCATACCGCCGCGGCGATGATCGCGCCGGTCCGTTGCGTCAGGGCGGCCAGCAACAGCGGCATCCCCGCCGCCGCCAGCAGCGCCAGCACCAGCAGGCCCAGCAGCAGCTGCAGACCGAACACCCGCCAGAACCAGCGGAAGCCGGCGTCCAGCGACGAGTCGAAATCGTTGGTCCCGCCGCCCGCCAGCGTCCCGGTGGCGTGGACCAGCGCCGCGTACGAGAGCGACTGCAGGGCGATCAGCACCATCCAGAGCAGCGCGCCGCCCAGGATCAGTGCGCCGACCAGCCCCGGATGCGCGGTGATCCAGCCGGCGATGTGCTCTGCCTGCTCGCGGCCGCCGCGGCCGCCGATGTTGCCGATGGTGTTCCCGCCCATGCCGGCGAAAAACCCGAACACCCAGAGGTAGCGCCGCTTCCAGGCGACCTCCCAGGCCTGGTTGACGATGGCGGTGTAATTCATGCCGGGCTCCCTTCGTTGGCGCGTGGTTCGTCAGATCGCGTTGGCGGCGGCCCAGGCCCGCAGGTCGCGCAGCGACCGTTCCGCATGCGCCGCGTTGCGCTCCCGCTTGTCGCGGGTCGCGGCGGCCGGCGGCGGCAGCAGGCCGAAGTTGGCGTTCATCGGCTGGTACGGCCCGGCGGCCGTCGCGACATGCCGGCACAACTGGCCGATCATCGTGGTCTCCGGCGGCACGGCCGCTTCCCCGCCGCCCAGCAGCCGCGCCAGGTTGATCCCGGCCACCAGGCCCGTCGCCGCCGACTCGACGTAGCCCTCGACCCCGGTCAGCTGGCCGGCGAGGAACAGCCCGGGCCGCGGGATGCACTGCAGGGCCGCCGTCAGCAGGCCGGGCGCATTGAGATAGGTGTTGCGGTGCATGCTGCCGTACCGCAGGTACTCGGCCCGTTCCAGTCCGGGGATCAGCGCGAACACGCGCCGCTGCTCGTGCTGGGCCAGCTGGGTCTGGAACCCGACCAGGTTGTACATGGTGCCGGCGGCGTTCTCCTGGCGCAGCTGCACCACCGCGTACGGCCGGCGCCCCTCGTGCGGGTTGAACAGCCCGACGGGCCGCATCATGCCGAAGCGCAGGCCGTCGATGCTGCGCTCGGCCAGCGCCTCGACCGGCAGGCAGCCCTCATAGTAATGCCCGGCCTCGAAGCCGTGCGGCCGATGTCGCTCCGCCCGCACCAAGGCCGTGGCGAAGTCCTGGTACTGCTGCTTGGTCAGCGGGCAGTTCCAGTACTCGCCGTCGTCCGAATTGCGGCTGCCGCGGAACATCCGGCCGGTGTCCAGCGACTCGGCCGCCACGATGGGCGCGATGGCGTCGTAGAAGAACAGGTTGGCGGCGCCGAACGCCCGGGCCAGGTCGGCCGCCAGCCGGTCCGAGGTCAGCGGGCCCGAGGCGATGACGGCCGGCGCCGCCGGGATGGCCGCGACTTCCTCCTGCTTGATCGTCACGCCGGGCAGCGCGGACACCCGCCCGGTCATCGCCCGGGCGAAGGCGGTTCGGTCGACCGCCAGCGCCTTGCCGGCCGGCACCGCGGACAGCTTGGCGGTCCTCACCACCAATGAGTCCAGCAGCTCCAGCTCGGCCTTGAGCAGGCCGTGGGCGTTGGCCGTCTCGACCGACTTCAGCGAGTTGCTGCAGACCAGCTCGGCCAGCAATCCTGACTGGTGCGCGGGCGTGGTCATCGGTGAGCGCTCGTCCCGACCGGTGTAGCGCATTTCAAATACTGTGACGCGCAGGCCGCGCTTGGCCAATTGATATGCGGCCTCGCAGCCCGCCAGTCCCCCGCCGATGACGGCGACGCCGTTGACGCTATCTGGGTTCAAAGCTTACACAATGTTGGGGTAAAAATCAAGGCCGTTCCTGTTGTTCGATGTTCGTTGTTCGGTATTGGACGGCCTCATTGATCATTGTTCAAAACGGCATTTGGCAAGCCGCCAGTGACCTCACCAGCATTCATCTTGCCGCGTGCCCACAGCATCCGCTCGACCATGACCGTGAAGAACGCTTCTAGTTTTTGTTGGACTTCGAGCCCCTCGATCGCGCCCAGCGCCCGGGCCACCGCCTCGAAGGTGCAGACCCTTGATGGGTCGCTCTGGGTCCGCAGCCGGAAGTTTGAGGCCGGCCCGGCCGGCAGCTTCACCCGGGGCAGGCCGTCCAGCGCATGCTCGCGCTTGGCCATCTTGGCCGCCTGGTTCCAGTTGCCGTCCAGCACGATCAACGTGACCGGCTTCTTAATAGGACTAAAATAGTCCTGTTTAAGCTCGCGGGCGTCCGGCGAGGGGTACAGCACCAGCCCCTGCGTCCCGGCGGGGACCATGCCGGCGGTGTCGGTCGGCCGGTCCCGCAGCCCCCGCAGGCAGACGAAGCTGTTGGCCAGCGCCAGCGGCACCAGCCGCCCGGTGTTGCTGGGCCGGACCGACTCCCGTACGTGCATGATCACGGCCACGCGCGTCCGCAGGGTCAAGTGCGGCGCGAGGTCGCAAATGCACAGGCGCTGCGTCATCAGGCACTTCGGGCAGCGCGGTTGGGGGTTGGGGTTGTTTCGCATGCCGGTATTCTACCACAAAGCCACAAAGACACAAAGAACAATCTGTTCGTTCGCAGGGCAGGGAAAAGCGGGGATCCCTCCCCGCTTTCGCAACGTCTCAGCGTCGTGTTCTCACGTCTTCGTTTCCCCGGTCGTGGGCGGCTCCCACTTGCACTTGGGGCAGGCCAGGTGCGCGCCCTTGGCCTTGGTGTACTTCTCCACCAGGAACGGGGCGCCGCAGCTGCCGCACGGCTGCTTGACCGGCTTGTTCCAGATGGCGTACTTGCAGTCGGGGTAGCGGCTGCAGGAGTAGAACGCCTTGCCCCGCTTGGTGCGGCGCGAGGTCAGCTGGCCGGCGCAGCCCGGCTCGGGGCAGGCCACGCCGGTGGTCAGCGGCTTGACGCTCTTGCACTGGGGATAGTTGGCGCAGGCCAGGAACTTGCCGAACCGGCCGCGCTTGATCTTCATCGGGCCGCCGCACTTGTCGCAGGTCTCGGTCACCGGCTCGTCCTGCTCGCCCTCCAGCGGCTTGGTGTACTTGCACTCCGGGTAGTTGGTGCAGGCGTAGAACTTTCCGTAGCGGCCCCATTTGACCACGATGGGATTGCCGCACTCCGGGCACTTCTGGTCGGTGGCCTGCTGCAGCGACTTCTTGATCTCGTCCTTGGACGACTCGGCGCTCTTCAGGTCCTTGGCGAACGGCCCGTAGAAGTCCTTCAGCACCCGCACCCGGTCCAGCTTGCCCTGCTCGATCTTGTCGAGCTCGGTCTCCATGTCGGCGGTGAACTGCACCTGGAAGATGTGGGGGAACTTCTCCACCAGGATGCCGCTGACCAGCATCCCCAGCTCGCTGGGCTTGAGCTGGGTGTTCTCCTTGGCGACGTAGTCGCGGTCGATGATGGTGCCGATGATGGAGGCGTAGGTCGAGGGCCGGCCGATGCCCTGGGCCTCCAGGGTCTTGATCAGGCTGGCCTCGTTGAAGCGGGCGGGCGGCTCGGTGAAGTGCTGCTTGGGCAGCAGCTCCAGCAGCGCCAGCCGCTCGCCCACCGACAGCTCGGGCAGCGCGGCGGTGTCGGCGAACTCGCCGGCGTCGTCCTCCTGCACGCCGTAGGCCGCCAGGAACCCGTTGAACGTCAGCTTGGACCCGCTGGCCCGGAACAGGCAGGGGCCGGCCGCGATGTCGACCGCCGTGGTGTGGTAGACCGCCGGCGTCATCTGGCAGGCCAGGAACCGGCTGTAGATCAGGCCGTAGACCTTGGACTGGTCCGGGGTCAGGAACTGCCTGACGGCATCGGGCGTGCGCGACGCCGCGGTGGGCCGGATGGCCTCGTGGCCCTCCTGGGCGCTCTTGCGCGACTTGTAGTGCAGCGGCTCGGCCGGCAGGTAGGCCGGCCCGAAGGCCGACGCGATGTGCTCCCGCACCGCCGCCACCGCCTCGGGCGCCAGCCGCACGGCGTCGGTGCGCATGTAGGTGATCAGCCCCACCGACCCCTCCTCGCCCAGCTCCACGCCCTCGTACAGTTGCTGGGCCAGCACCATGGTCTTCTGGGCCGAGAAGCCGAAGGCCCGGAACGACGCCTGCTGCAGCGTACTGGTGATGAACGGCGGGTAGGGCGAGCGCTTCTTGTCCCGGACGTCGATCTTGGCCACGGCGAAGGCCGCCTGCGCCAGAACGGCCGCGACCCGGTCGACCGCCGCCCGGTCGCCCAGCGCCGCCTTCCTGCCGTCGATCTTGGCCAGCTGGGCGTCGAACGGGACGCCGGCCGCGCCCTGCAGCCTCGCGCCCACGGTCCAGTACTCCTGGGGCGTGAACGCCAGGATCTCCCGCTCCCGCTCGCAGATCAGCCGCAGCGCCACGGTCTGCACCCGGCCGGCCGAGAGGCCGCGGTGCACCGTCTTCCACAGGAAGGGGCTGACCTGGTAGCCCACGATCCGGTCCAGCGCCCGGCGGGCCTGCTGGGCGTCGAACTTCTTCTGGTCGATGGCCCGGGGGTGGGCGATGCCCTGCTTGACGCTCTCCTTGGTGATCTCGTAGAACAGCACCCGGCTGATCTTCTTTTTGCCGCCCTTGATCTGGGAGGCGATGTGCCAGGCGATGGCCTCGCCCTCGCGGTCGGGGTCGGTGGCCAGGTAGACGCGGTCGGCCTTGGCCGCGTCCTCCTTGATCTTGGCCAGCACCTTGGTCTTGCCGGGGATGGTGACGTACTGCGGCTCGAAGTCCTTCTCCAGGTCGATGCCCAGCTTGCTGCCGGGCAGGTCGCGCACGTGGCCCATCGACGACAGCACGCTGTAATCGCGCCCCAGGTACTTGTTGATGGTCTTGGCCTTGGCCGGCGACTCGACGATCACGAGGTTCTTTGCCATGGTGTCGGCACCCTTCACGAATCGTTCCGCGCACTGCGGCCCGGCGATGCCGCGGCCGCTGCAGCTGAAAGCAAAAGAGGCGTATGATACTATAATGTGCGAAATGCTGTCAAGGCTTTTCTCTTGACAAGGCCGGCGAAAACCCATATACTTGGCGGGGTTAACCGTTTCGTTCGATGCCAGTTAGCGGATGCGCGATGCGACTTCCCTCGGAATCCAACCAGCAGCTGTTCCTCAAGAGCCTCGCCGCCGAGAATGCCGTGCTGCACTCGGGGCTGGGGGTGATGCTGGCCGTGGCCGGCACCGAGACCGCGGCCCAGGCCTTCTTCCTGGGCTCGGCCGCCTTGGCATTGATCCTGCTCAACGGACTGGTCGCGGCCCTGGCCGGCGACCTGCTGCAGAAACGGGCGCCGGTCTGGCTGCTGGTGATGCAATCGGCGCTGGCGGCGGCCCTGATCGGGCAGCTGTTCCGGGACCGGCTGACCGAGCTGCCGCCCGTCACCGGCGTGCTGCTGGCGACGCTGGCGGTCAGCCCGGTGGCGTTCGCCCGGGCCCGCACCGGAACCGCCAACATGACGATCGGCCGGTCGCTGTTCGATGCCGCCGGGTTCGGCACCGGCCTGGTCGCCGCGCTGGTGGCGCTGGGGTCGCTGCGGGAGCTGCTGGGGCGGGGCGCCGTCGGGCAGACCCGCCTGCTGGCCCACCCGCCGGCGCCCTGGATGGGGACCCTGCTGGGCGGGTTCCTGCTGGGCGCCCTGGCGTTGGCCCTGTTCCGCGTCGCCCGCGCCCGGAGCGCCCCGTGACCGGCGCGTTGCTCCAGTCGCTGGTCACCGGCCTGCTGGCCGGCGACCCGATCACCGCGATCGGACTGATCCCCGTCAGCTTCGCTGCCGCCACCGACCGGCCACGCAATGCCTGGCCCTACGCGGTGTTCGGAATGTGCGCCATCGTCCTGTTTTCGCCGTTGGCCTGGCTGCTGCACGCCGGGCTGGCCGCGGCCCGGCTGCTCCCGCTGGAGGTGCCCGGCGCCGTCCTGCTGCTGTGGGGCGTCCGGCGGACGCTGGCGCTGGCCTTCCGCCGCGTCCCGGCGCTGGCCGACCAGTCGCCGTTCTTCTTCGCCAACTGCGCCGTGCTGGGCACCGGCCTGCTGACGGCCGGCCGCTCGCCCGGCCAGCCGGCGGCGGCGCTGGGCCACGCCGCCGGGGCGGCGGCGGCGTTCTTCGTCGCCACCGTCACCATCGCCCACCTCCGGTCGCGGATCGAGACCGGGCGCGCTCCCCGCCTGCTGGCCGGGTGGCCGTCGCTGCTGCTGGCCTGCGCCGTCCTGTGGATCGTCTTCCAGGGCCTGGCGCTGCTCGTCCGATGAACCTCCCGCACCCGATGACACCGCATGATCACCTTCGCTGACATCCTGCCGCTGCTGCCCGGCCTGGATTGCGGCCTGTGCCGCTCCCAGCGCGGCTGCCGTGGCTACGCCGAACGGGTGGCCGCGGGCGAGACCGACCTGGGCCGGTGCCTGCCCGGCGGCGACACCCTGCGGGCCAAGCTGACCGAGCTGGTGGCCGAGCGCGGCGACGGCCGCCCGCCGGTCGCCGCCGTGCTGGCCTGCCAGGGATCGGCCCGCGTCCAGCAGGACCGCTTCGGCTATCGCGGCGTCGCCACCTGCCGCGCGGCGATCGAGGTCTCGGGCGGCCCGGGCCTGTGCCGTTACGGCTGCCTGCGCTTCGGCGACTGCGCCGCCGCCTGCCCCTTCGGCGCGATCACGATGGGACCGGACGGCCTGCCCCGGATCGACTTCGCGGCCTGCACCGGTTGCGGCCGCTGCGTCGCGGCCTGCCCCAAGGACATCATCAAGCTGGTCCCCAAGAGCCAGCAGGTGTTCCTGGCCTGCCTCTGCCAGGCGCGGGCCGAGGGGTTGGACGGCACCTGCTCGCGCGGCTGCACCTCCTGCGGCACCTGCGTCGAGAGCTGCCCCTACGGCGCCATCAGCTGGGACCGCGCCCTGCCGCGGATCGACCACTCGCGCTGCCGCTCCTGCTCGATCTGCGTCTACAAGTGCCCCTCCAAGACCTTCCTGGACCGCATCCCGGTCCGGCCCACCGCCTTCATCGGCCTGCAGTGCACCGGCTGCGAGCAGTGCAAGTCGGTGTGCCCCACCGACTGCATCATGGGCCGGAAGAACGAGCACCACAAGGTGGTCCGCGGGCAGTGCATCGGCTGCGGCCAGTGCTTCGAGGTCTGCCCGTTCAAGGCGATCACCATGCTGGGCGCGCTGGGCCATGTCGACCTCTCGAGCTACTAGCGCGCTGGCGGCCCTGCTGGTCCTCGGCGGGCTGGCCGCGGCGTGCGCCGCGGAATCGCTCGACCAGCGGCTGTTCCGCCAGATCAACGGCCGCTGGCAGCGGCCCTGGCTGGACGGGCCGATGTCGGCGCTCACGGCCGCCGGCGACGCCAAGGCCGGACTGGCGCTCTGCGCCGGCGTCGGCCTATTCGGCGGCCAGCGCGGCTACCGCGCGGCCAAGCTGGCGCTGGCGGCCGACGCCGGCTCGGCCCTGGTCACCTTCGGCCTGAAGTGCGCCGTCAACCGGGCCCGGCCCGACGGCATCGCCGACCGCACCAACTCCTCGTTCCCTTCCGGCCACGCCACCGGCGCGTTCGCGCTGGCGGCGGTGTTCGGCCACGAGTACCCCACGCTCGCGATCCCCTGCTACACGGTGGCTGCGGGCATCGCGCTGTCGCGGGTCTACCGGGGGCGGCACTACCCCTCGGACGTGCTGGCCGGCGCGGCGATCGGCTACGCCTCGGCCCGGCTGGTGCTGCATTTCCGGGAGCGGGTGCTGGGGCTCGACGCCGGCCGGTTGTGCCGCGGGAAAAAGACGGGACCGCCCCCCGCCCCGCCGTCGTTGCCGGTGCCAGCGGACGTCCCAGCGGGACCGAACGACTGATCGCCCAACAGGGAGACGCCGATGTCCACGAGAAAGACCGAGGCCGTGGTCGGCCTGGTGGTGCTGACCGCGCTGGCCGTGCTGATCGTCGGCCTGCTGTGGCTCAACCGCATCGAGGTGGGCCGCAAGAGCTACCTGGTGCGCGTCTCGTTCGAGGACGCCGGCGGCCTGCGCACCGGCGACCCGGTGACCGTGGCCGGCATCGACAAGGGCAAGGTCAAGGCCGTGGCGCTCAACAAGGCGCGGCCCGGCATCGTGGCCACGCTGATGGTGGACAGCGACGTCGAGCTCGCTGCCGACGCCCAGTTCTGGCTGCTGGACGCCAGCCTGATGGGCGACAAGCGGATCGCGGTGATCGCCGGGACCGCGGCCCGGCCCTTCAACCCAGCCGACACCGCGGCCGGCCAGCGCAGCGCCGGGCTGATGGAGACGGCCGTCAAGCTGGGAAACCTGGGCGACGAGGCCGGCAGGCTGGTGCAGCGCCTGAACAAGGACATCGCCACGCCCGAGAACACCAGGAACATCGGGATCGCCATCAGGAATCTGACCAGCGCCACGGCCCAGCTCAACGCCATCGCCACCGAGAATCGCACCGCGCTCAAGAACATCGTCAAGACCACCGACCATTTGATCACGCCCAACGAGGCCAAGCTGGACAGCACCATCCAGAACCTGGCGCGGGCCAGCGCCAACCTCGACGACATCGCCCGCAAGATCAAC
>JALOPJ010000037.1 GCA_025453955.1 Candidatus Edwardsiibacteriota bacterium | reverse complement strand
CTGGGCGCCCGGCTGGGCGCGGCGGGGCTGCACATCATCGACGACGCCACCAAGCCCGGCCAGCTGGGCCACTACACCTACGACGACGAGGGAGTGGCCGTGCGGCCGACCCGGTTGCTCAGTGACGGGGTGCTGGCGGGCCGGCTGCACTCGCGCCGCACCGCGGCCGAGTTCGGCGAACCCGTCAGCGGGCATTGCGTGGCCGAGGACTACCGGTTCGCGCCGACGCCAAGGGCGGCCAGACCGCGGGCGAGAACTTCACCTTCGGCGCCTGCTACGGGTACGAGGTGCGCGGCGGACGGATCGGCCCGATGGTGCGGGACATCAACATCTCGGGCAACCTCTACCGGACCCTGCAGGACATCCGGGCGGTGGGGGACGACCTGGAGCTCGCCACGGTGGGGGGCTGCGGCAAGGGGCAGACCAACATCCGCTCCTGCCACGGCGGCCCGCACGTCGTCATCGACAACCTGGTGGTGGGAGGGATCTAAATGGAACAGCTGCTGGCACTGGCCGCCAAGGCCGCCGATCAGGCCGAGGTGTTCACCCACGAGCAGGTCACGGACACCGTGACCTGCCAGGACGCCCGGCTGCACGATATCAGGACCGATTTCCTGTCCGGCGTCTCGCTCCGGATCATCAAGGACGGAAAACTGGGGTTCGCCTACACCCGGAACCTGCTCGACCGCCAGGGACTGGTCGACAACGCGCTGCGGTCGCTCGAGGGCGGGGTCGAGGCCAGGTACGTGCTGCCGGCCGCCGCCCCGGCCAGCGCCCTGGACTCCTACGATGACTCTGTGCGGTCGCTTACCGGCGCCCAGCTGGTGGACGAGGCCCGGCGGGTCTGCGACATCCTCAAGGCCAGCCCCGACGGCGAGATCGCCGTCGGGGTCCACACCAGCCGGGATTCGCTGCGGATCATCAACAGCGCCGGCGCCGATCTGACCGGGCGGTCGACCGCAGCCGGGACGTTCGGCGACATCATCTATCCCGGTTCCGGCAGCGGCATCGGCCGGGCCCATTACACCAAGCGCCTGGAACCGATGCCGGGCGGGATGATCGCCGAGATGGTGGACCTGTTCGGCCAGGGGCGGAGAACGGTCGAGCCCGCGGGCGGCCGGATGCGGGTGCTGTTCATGCCCGGCAGCATGATCACGCTGCTGTGGCGGTTGTTCAGCGGGCTGAGCGGCCGCAGCGTCTATGAGAACATCTCGCCGCTGGCCGGCCGGGCCGGACAGCGCCTGTTCAGCGAGCAGCTGACCGTGATCGACGATCCGCTGCGGGATTCGGTCCCGGGCGCCCGGGCCTTCGACGACGAGGGCGTGGCCTGCCGCCGGTTGCCACTGGTCGAACGGGGGGTGGTCCGGAATTTTTACTGCGACCTGAACCACGGTGCCAAGCTGGGCATGTCCTCCACCGGCCACGGCTACCGCAGCGGCGACCCGGTGACGGCCCGGCCGGGCCCGGCGTTGACGCATTGCTTCATCGAGCCGGGCGCGGCCACGCTGCCGCAGCTGGTGGCGCTGATGGACCGGGGGATCATCGTCGAGGGCGCGCTGGGGGCGCACAGCGGCAACATCCCCAACGGCGACTACTCCGTCGGCGTCAGCCCGGGATTGTACGTGGAGGGCGGCCGCATCGTCGGCCGCGTCAAGGACGCCATGGTGTCCGGCAACATCTACGAGACATTGCGTGACGTGATCGCGGTCGGCGATACCCCGCAGCCGTCGTTCGGCGGCTCCTGGACGCCCCCGGTGCTGTGCGACGGAGTGTCCGTGACCACCAAATCATAGCCGCGGCGCGACCGGGGGAAACCCTCCCGTCAGGGAGGGTTTCCTGTGGATCCGCGCTGTTCGCAGCAGAAATAAATCTCTTGCAATTACCGGGTTTCGCTATATAATTACTGCCAGCACCGCACGGGAGAACACCATGGACGTACGAACCGCGATCCACCTGCGCCGCGCCTACCGCTCGCTGGAGCCGGTCGAGATCGGCACGGCGCTGATCCGGGACTTGGCCGAGTGCGCATCGCTGGCGCCCTCCTGCTTCAACAAGCAACCGTGGCGTTTCGTCTTCGTCGCCGACCGTGACCGGCTGCAGGCGATGCGCCAAGCGATGAACCAGGGGAATGAATGGACCGACGCCGCCTCCCTGATCGTGGCGGTCTGCACCCGGCGGGACCTGGACTGCGTGATGAAGGACGGCCGGGAGTACGCCCTGTTCGACACCGGCATGGCGTCCGCCAACCTGATCCTGCGGGCCACCGAACTGGGCCTGGTGGCGCATCCCATCGCCGGGTACGACCCGGCGATGGTGCGGACGGTCCTGGGGATCCCCGCCGATCTTGCCGTCGTCACCCTGATCAACATCGGGAGCCGCGCCGCAACGATCCGGCAGGGGCTGCCGGATTGGGCGGTCGCTGCGGAAGCGGCCCGGCCCCAGCGCCTGCCGTTCGAGCGGTTCGCGTCCATCGACCGCTACGGGCCGGTGGTGGACGGCGCCACGCCGAAGGAGTGAGATGTTCTGTTCACGGATCGGTAAGGGATGCGCCCTCCCGGCGTCGGGCGTGCAGCCGGACGGACCAGCCGGCCCCCGCGGCGGGGACCGGCAGTTGGCCGCACGCCTGGCCGACGCCGTGTCCTCGCTGGAGCGGTGCCGCACCAAGTACCTGCGCGACACCGGCGAGGTCGATGACTGGGCCGGCCAGCTGCGCCAGCTGCTGCGGTCGGCCGACGCCGTGCGGTACGCTCCCAACCGCGAGGGCCGGGCGCTGGCGGCCACCCTGCGCGAGGCCGTCGATTACCTGCGGTCGGCGGCCGGGGCGGCCGCCTGCCCGGATGCGGCCGCCATCGCGACCGAGAAACAGCGGGTGGCCGACGCCATCGGCGCGGCCCTGGCATCTCCGAGCTTCGGCGAGGGACTGGGCGCCGTCAGCAAGATCGTGCTGGACGAACTGGCGCGGCGGGCCGAGGCGGTGGAGCTGGCGCAGCAGGCGTACGTGGCGTTCGAGGCCGACGACGACCGCTCCGCCATCGGTCTGTTCGACCGGGCCGTCGCGCTCGACCCCCGCTACCCCCAGGCCTTCCTGGGGCGGGGCCGCGCCAAGGCCGATCTCCGGCAACACCAGCCGGCGCTGGCGGACTTCAACCGGGCGCTGGAACTGGACCGCGAGTATGCGGCGGCCTACATCCATCGGGGCGGCGCCTACCGCCACCTCAAGGAGTACGATCGGGCGCTGGCCGACTACAACCGGGCGCTGGAACTGGCGCCGGGATCGCCCCACGCCCACAACGGCCGGGGCATCGTCTACCGGGAACTGGGCGACCCGGCGCGGGCGATCGAGGAGTACACCCGGGCGCTGGCGGCCGACCCGCACTACCAGTTCGCCCTCAGCAACCGGGCCATCATGCGGCGGGAGCTGCGGGAGTACGACCGGGCGCTGGAGGACCTCAACGCCGCGCTGGATCTCGACCCCTGCCGCGCCGCGGCGTTCAGCGCCCGGGCTGATTTCCACCGTTCGCAGGCCGAGTACGACAAGGCCCTGGCCGACATCGACCGGGCGCTGGAGATCGAGCCGGAGAACGCCGGCCACCTGGTCAGCCGGGCCAACATCTTCGCCGACCGCAAGCAGCTGGAACGGGCCATGGCGGATTACGACCGGGCGCTGGGACTGCGGCCGGGCTCGGTCGAGATCCTCAACAACCGCGGCGCCATCCGGACGGAGGCCGGTGACCACGACGGAGCGCTGGCGGACTTCGCAGCCGTGATCGAGCTCGACCCCGGCAACAGCCAGGCCTACAACAACCGCGCCGTGCTGTACTGCGACCAGCGGCGGTACGACCTGGCGATCGCCGACTACCATCGGGCGCTGGAGGCGGGCCCCGGCGACATCCTGGCCTACCTCAACATCGCCGAGCTGTTCATCGTGCTCGACCGCCACCAGGAGGCGCTGATCACCCTGCAGAAGGCGCCGGCGGTCGACTACGACGCCAACAATCGGGCCATCCGCCATTACCTGACCTGCGTGGCCAAGCGGATGCTGGACCTGGACGTCCGCGAGGACGAGCGCCGCCTGTCGGAGCTGCTGCCCAAGGTGTTCAACGTCGGCTGGTCGTTCACCGAGATCGAGAACTGGCTGGCCACGGCGGACATCGATCCCGGCCACCGGTCCTACATCATCGGGCTGACCGAGCGGCTCAAGGGGAAGACGGTCGGCCAGTGAGCCCCGGAACAGCGCAGGATGCCGCGCCCGAACGATGCTGGGAACCGCACTGATCATCCCGTTTCGCCGCCGCATCGTGGTCCCGCTGGCGGCGCTGTGCCTGGCGACGGCGGCGGCCGCCCAGACCGACACGGCACGGGCCGCTCCCGGCCGGCTGCGGCTGTTCGAGACGGACCTCCGGACGGACCAGCCGGCCGACACCCTGCGGCCGGAGCCCGCCGGCCGCCATCGGCCGTGCCGCCATCACGACGACGAGGACGACACCAGCGGTTCCTTCTCACAGATGTTCGGATCCTTTTTCGACGCGATATTCCGGTGCTACGCCGGGCTGCCCAATCCCAACTACGGGCCGTTCCCGTATTACTGCGCCAACGGATTCTATGCCCATGAGTCCGGCAATGCCGTGTACCTGACCGCCGGTGCCGGGTACCAGCAAACCTACCGCGGCATCCCCACGCTCTCCACCGATGTAAGGTTCACGGCAGCCGCCTTTGTGCTGCAGGCCTCCTGCCAGCGGTACCGCGAGCCCGCATCGGGTGGCGCCGAGCGATTGCACCTGGCCGCGCTCAAGATCGGCGCAGGCAAGGCCCCCGGCAGCGGCGTCCTGTGGCAGACCCACGCCGGGCTGCGCTATCTCAAGGGATGTCACGACCAGACCGGGTGGCTGATCGGGACGGTGTTGCGGGTATTCCCGGGCAACCGCCTTGGCATCACGGCCGGATACGACCTCGATTTCTTCCCGCGGTACGGCACTACCTTCCACGACCTCGATGGATCGTGTTCATACTTCGCGGGCCGCGCGGAGTTCTCGGTCGGCTACCGCGCGCTGATCACCTACAAGGGCACGTCCCTGCACGGGCCGTTCGCGGGCATCAGCCGGCATTTCTGACCGATGCTGCTTTCCTCGCTGACCTATCGACCCCCGCTGGGCGCGACCGTCAAGGAATTCCCCTTCGCCCTGCCGGTGATCAAAAAGCTGCGGCAGCTCGACTTCACCGCGCCGGTGACGCTGCTGGTGGGCGAGAACGGCGCCGGCAAGTCGACCCTGCTGGAGGCGCTGGCCTGCGCGGCGAATTCCGTGACCGTGGGTGCCGAGAGCCTGCGCAGCGACAAGACCCTGGCCCACGCCCGCGCGCTGGGGAAGTGTTTCCGGCTGTCGTGGTCCAAGAAAACCTACAAGGGGTTCTTCCTGCGGGCCGAGGATTTCTTCGGCTACGCCAAGGCCACGGCCAGGCTGCGGACCGAGATGAAGCAGCGGCTGGGCGAGATCGACGAGGAATACCAGGGAAGGTCCGAGACCGCCAAGGGCTACGCCAAAATGCCGTTCGCCGGCCAGCTGGCCGCGCTGGAGTCCCGCTACGGCGACGGGCTGGACGCCCAGTCGCACGGCGAGAGCTTCCTCAAGCTGTTCCAGGCCCGGGTGTCGCCCGGCGGCCTCTACCTGCTGGACGAGCCCGAGGCGCCGCTGTCGCCGATGCGCCAGATCGCGTTCCTGGCGATGCTCAAGCAGATGACGGCGCAGGGTTCCCAGTTCGTGATCGCCACCCATTCGCCCATCATCCTGTCGCACCCGGGCGCGGCCATCTGGAGCTTCGACGACCCGCCGATAAAAACTGTTGCATACCAGGCCCTCGACCATGTACAATTGACGAAATCGTTCCTCAACAACCCCGAGGCCTACCTCGGCAAGCTATGATTCTATTCGTCATTCTGGGCACGGCTCGGTTTCCGACCCGTGAAGGATTTGGACAGATCCTTCGAAAGCCCGGCTCGATGCCGATCCCAGGATGACGGCCGTTCACGATTCACCATTCACGATTCACGGACAGTAACAGGAAACACCCTGGTTCTCTGTGCCTCCGTGGCAAAGGAACAATGATGCACCAGTATTCCCCGGAGTTCATCCGCGCCATCCCCAAGACCGACCTGCACCTGCACCTCGACGGCTCGCTGCGCCTGCCGACGCTGATCGACATCGCCAAGGCCGAGCGGATCAAGCTGCCGTCCTACACCGAGGACGGCCTGCGCCAACTGGTGTTCAAGGACGCCTACGCATCGCTCGACGAATACCTCAAGGGCTTCGGACTGACCTGCTCGGTGATGCAGCAGCGCGAGTTCCTGGAACGGGTGGCCTGCGAGCTGGCCTGGGACAACTGGAACGAGGGCGTTCGCTACATCGAGGTACGGTTCGCGCCGCAGCTGCACATGAGCGACCAGCTGTCGTTCGAGGACGTGATGATCGCGGTGGACAAGGGACTGAAGCGGGCCCGGGCCGAGATCAACGCCAAGCTCGCACCCGGCGAGCCGGGGTTCGAGTTCGGCATCATCGTCTGCGCCATGCGCTTCTGCAACGAGCACTTCTCCAAGTTCTACCGGTCGTTCTTCGCGCTCCACAAATACTCGTCCCAGCTGGAGGTGATCCGGCTGGCCAGCCTGGAGCTGGCCAAGGCCGCGGTGGCGCTCAAGGACGGCTCCGACGTCCAGGTGGTGGGCTTCGACCTGGCCGGCTCGGAGTACGGCTACCCCGCCGACGACCATGTGGAGAGCTACGACTACGTCCACAAGCACTTCATGCACAAGTCGGTGCACGCCGGCGAGGCCTACGGGCCGGAGTCGATCTTCCAGGCCATCACCAAGCTGCACGCCGACCGCATCGGCCACGGCCTCTACCTGTTCGACAGCGAGATGGTGCTCTCCCAGGACATCACGGATAAGCGCAAGTACGTGCAGGACCTGGCCAACTACATCTCGGACACGCGGATCACCATCGAGGTCTGCCTCACCAGCAACCTGCAGACCGCGCCCAAGCTCAAGACCATCGCCGACCACTCGCTGCGCCAGATGCTGGCCAATAAGCTGTCCCTGACCTTCTGCACCGACAACCGGCTGGTGTCGCACACCACGGTCAGCGATGAGATCAAGCTGGCGGTGGAGAACTTCGACATCCCCCCGGCCGTGCTCAAGGACATCATCGTCTACGGCTTCAAGCGCTCCTTCTTCTACCATCCCTACCCCCAGCGCCGCGAATACGTGCGGACGGCGATCGATTACTACGAGGCCGTGGAGAAGAAGTTCGGCGTGGTGGAGTAGACCGCCTTACCGCTGTTGCAGGCGAGGCGACGAGGACATTCGATGTTCAACAAGCTCACCATCCAGACCCGGCGGCTCTACGTCCAGCTGGCGGCGGCGGCCGTGACCAATTCCTACTTCCTGGCGCCCTACCTCAAGCACCTGCCCTGCCCCAGCCTGAACTGCTACGCCTGCCCGCTGGCCGCCTTCGCCTGCCCGATCGGCAGCCTGCAGCATTTCGCCATCGTCGGCGCCGTCCCCTTTTTGCTGCTGGGCATCCTGTTCCTGGCCGGCGCGCTGGTCGGCCGCTGGGCCTGCGGGTACCTCTGCCCGTTCGGCCTGTTCCAGGACCTGCTGGCCAGGATCCGGCGCCCCAAGCTGGCCCTGCCCTCCTGGCTGGGCTGGGGCCGCTACCTCTCGCTGTTCGGCGTGGCGATCATCGTCCCGATGCTCACCGGCGAGCCGTGGTTCTCCAAGCTCTGCCCGGCCGGCACGCTGGAGGCCGGCATCCCCTACGTGGTGGCCGGGTTCTTCAAGCTGAAGCTGCCCGGCCAGCCGGCGCAGATCTTCGCCATGATCGGCCCCCTGTTCTACCTCAAGCTGGCGCTCACGGCCGGGATCATCGCCGCGGCGGTCTTCATCAAGCGGCCGTTCTGCCGCTTCATCTGCCCGCTGGGAGCGATCTTCGGAGTGTTCAACCGGGTCTCATTGCTGAGGATCACGCTCGACCACGGTAAATTCTCGGACAAGGCAGACTGCCGCAAGGTCTGCCCGGTGGACCTCGACATCACCAAGGACGCGGGATCGGCCAAGTGCGTGCGCTGCATGCAGTGCGTCAAGTGCCCGGGCGTGTCGCAGCGGTTCGGATAGACTCGGACAAGAACAAAAAAGCGGCTCCGCGAGGAGCCGCTTCCCCGGCGAAGGGCTGCGGTTTTCACCGCAGCCCTTCGCCGTTGTTCGGTACTAGTCGACCCGGTACGGTCGCGTTATTTTCCGCTTCCATTCGTCGATCTTCCTCTTGAAGTCGGCGTTCCCGGACAGCCCCCAAGCCCGTCGCTCGACCTCCACGGCTTTCCGGTAGTCCCCCAGCCGCGCGTAGCACTCGGCCTGAGTGTCCAGGATGTCGGCGTCGTTCGGCGCCAGCGCGACCGCCCGCGTGGCCAGCCGCAACGCATCCGGCAGGCGATGGTCGCTGATGGCGAACTCCCAGGCGATGGCGTTGAGCAGCTGCGGATCGTCATTGGACCGCTCGGCGACGGCCATGGCCCGCGCCATCAGCAGTTCCGCCTGGTCCCGCTTGCCCTCCCGCTTCGCGGCCAGCCCGATCCTGACGTACGCGCCGGCGCCGAACGTTTTATCGTGCAGGTCCAGCAGGCGTTCCAGCTCCTTGATGGGTTCGCTGTGGTCGTCCACCCGCAGATCGATCATCCGGTCGTTGAAACCCGAGTATCCGCCGTCCTTGGAGACGACCAGCAGCGCCGCGGACTGCATGCCGCGCTTGTCCCCGCCGTACCGCTGCCCGCCGTGCAGCGCAGCGATCAGGCGGCGGGCCAATGGGCCATCCGCACCCTCGAACGCCGCTGCCATGCCCTTAACCACGCTGTCTCCGGCCAGGATGTTTCCCTGCACGCAGTATCCCCGGCCTGTGATACCTCCAGCCCAGGCCTGGCAAAGCTGTCCGGTGAATGTGGCGGCGCGGCCGTTCCAGTCGACGATCCCGACCTGCCGGTATTCCCGGTTGCTGTCCGCCGCCAGGACCGTCTGCAACGCGGAGTCGGCGGAGATCCCTCGCGACATCATCTCCAGCGCCTGCGGGCCGAAGTTTGGGTTGCCCCAGGCCTGCGAGGCGACCGCGCCGACGTCGGCCTTCGCGCACGGCACCACCGCGCCCACGGCCAGGAAGCGTGACTGCACTGCCACGCCCCACTCCTCGGCAAGGGAATCGTAGGCCACGATCGAGAACGTGGCGATGGGCTGCGGCGCCGTGCTCCCGCACCAAGCGGGACCGGCACAGCGCAGCAGCAACGCCGCCGCTCCGACGACGCAACGTACGGTCTTGCGACTAGACCTTGTCTTTGAACTCATCGTACTTCATCCCGAGTTCGCATTCTATCGCCGGGAGGATGTCCCGCCACAGCCCCATGAAGGCGGCTTTTCTTCTTTCCAGCTCAGCCCGCGATAGTTCCCCGACTCCCAGCACCCCGGTCATGCCCTCCATGAAGCCAAGAGGCAGGACTTTCAGCCCCTCCGCACAATGAAGGCGCCATTTGTGATCGGCGACCAGCTCGTTGTTCAGCGCGAACAGCGCTCCCAGGAAATGGTTGAGCCCCTCGTGGATCATATGGTGCGCGCTGGCAAGGCTGCCCCGCCGCACCCAGACGTCCGTCAGCCGGTTCACATACCATTCCGAAAGCGCGGTGCCGGCCATCAGCGATCGCTTCCGCTCCTCGGGCCGCAGGGGGACCTTCCGCCCCAGCAGCTCCGCCAGTCTGCCGGCGGGATCGTAGTGGATGATGCAGCGCGAGTACGCCCACCGTTGCGCGTCGTCCCAGTCCATCCCCGCCGCGGCACCGAAGTCCATCCTGAAATAATGGACGTGGTGCCCGTCCACCATGACCGTGTCCGTCTGGCACGGTGTCGCGCCGTGTTCCTCGAAGAACGAGATGTCGATGTCGGAATCGGCGTCGAAGTATCCCCTGGCGATCGCCCCCAGGAATGCGACGCCGATCGTGCCCTCACGGATCCGGCCGTCAGCATACTTGATCGCAGCGTCACGGGCGGCACTCAACAGGTCGGGCCGCGACGAGACGAGCTGGAATCCGTCCGTCATCGTTGGTTGCTCCGATCTGCGGGACGGCGCGACATTCAGCGGAACGACAGCGTGTCGCCGGGCTTGACGCCGTTCTTGTTGAACCATCCCCGGTTGGTCTCGATCGCGTACATCCCCGGGCCCCGGGAACGGTAGCGCGGCTTCTCGTCGAGCGGTGTCATGGCCTCGATGTTGAGGATGACGAAATCCGCCCCGACGAAGGCGATGTCCAGCGGCAGGTAGGTGTTGCGCATCCAGAACGACAGCGGCTGCGGCCGCTCGAACACGAACAGCATGCCCTCGTCGTCCGGCAGCTCCCGGCGGAACATCAGCCCCTGGGCCCGCGCCGCCTCGTCGTCGACGATCTCGACCCACAGCCGGGCCGGGCCGATCGCGACCGCGGTGCGCCCCGGTCTGGTTTCCGGCACCGCCTGCTGACGGGGCGGGGCCGGCGTGCGCTGGGCGCAGCCGGCTCCCGCCAGCAGGCCGATCGCCAGCAGCGAGATCAACGAACGGCTATGCCTGCTTCTTCTCATGCGCGGCCCAGGGCAATGTTTCATGACAGCCGAAGTAGACGCAGCCCGCGACCGCCGCCAGCAGGCACAACAGCCCGAGCGCATAGAACGCATTGCCGACCGCCTGGTCGTGCCGCAGCAGCCCCAGGTCGGACAGCATGTTGTACCAGTCGTGGGTGTCCTCGTCGCCGGTCAGCAGCGGCAGCGCCCGGGCCCGGGCGTCCCGCGCGTAGACCGAGACGTTGAACAGGCTCTGCCCCAGCCAGAACAGCACCGCCGTTGCGGAGTAGTACGACCGGCGCAGATAGAAGTAGACGACGAACGCCGCCGGCGCGATCAGCTGCATCAGGGTGCCGCCCATCAGGCAGATGAAGGGACCGAACGGCATGAAGATGATATGGCCGGCCTCGTGGAAGATCAGGTCCACTCGGTCCAGCCAGCGGTACGTTGACGGCGATGCCGCCAGGGCGATGCCGTATGCCAGCAGGACCGCGGCCAAGGCCAGCTTGGCGTAGCGCGGCCAGCGTCCGCTCACGGTGCGCGGTTGACGACGACCATCCGGATGGTTGTCATCTCCTCGATGGCGAAGCGCGCCCCTTCGCGGCCCAGGCCGCTGCCCTTGTTGCCGCCGTAGGGCATGTGGTCGAAACGGACGGTGGGAACGTCGTTGATCGCGATGCCGCCGACGTCGATCCGGCGCACGGCCCGCAGCGCCCGGCCGATGTCGCCGGTGAACACGCCGGCCTGCAGCCCGTACTCGCTGTCGTCGACCGCGGCGACGGCCTGCTCGAAGGAGTCGGCCGGGTTGATCACGACCACCGGGCCGAAGATCTCGTCCCTCATCACCCGCATGTCGCGCTCGGCTTCGGCGATCACCGCGGGCCGCACCACGCTGCCCTCGCGCGTCCCGCCGCAGAGGATGCGCGCGCCCTGCGATCGCGCCTCGGCGATCCACGATTCGATCCGCACGGCCTCGGCCTCCGAGATCACCGGGCCGATGTCGGTGTCCTTGTCCGTGGGATCGCCGACCTTCAGCTTGGCCGTTTCGGCCAGGAATTGCTCGAGGAACACGTCGTAGACCGCCCGGTGGACGAAGATCCGCTGCACCGAGATGCAGACCTGGCCCTGGTTGTAGAAGGCGCCGAACACGCAGCGACGGGCCGCCAGCGCCAGGTCGGGGACGGCCTCGTCGACCGCCACCCCGCAGTTGCCGCCCAGCTCCATGGTCACCCTTTTCAGCCCGGCCCGGCGGACGATCCGCTCGCCCACCGCGCGGCTGCCGGTGAAGCTGACCTTGGCCACCCGGGGATCGGACACCAACGGATCGCCCACCGCCTCGCCGGAACCCGGCAGGCAGCTGACCGCGCCCGCCGGCAGCCCCGCCTCGACGAACGCCCGGACCAGCTCGATCCCCGACAGCGGGGTGGCGGACGCCGGCTTCAGGATCACCGGGCAACCGGCGGCCACGGCCGGTCCCAGCTTGTGCGCCGCCAGGTTCAGCGGGAAGTTGAACGGCGAGATCGCGGCGACGACGCCGGCCGGGTGCCGCTCGTACCAGCCGAAGGCGCCGGCGCCGGACTTGGCCGCGTCCAGCGGCACCGTCTCGCCGTGGATCCGCTTGGCCTCCTCGGCGCAGTACTCCAGGTTCTCCACCGTGCGCTCGACCTCGAAGGCCGCGTACTTGAGCGGCTTGCCGGCCTCGCGGGCGATGGCCAGCGCCAGGCGCTCCCTGCGGGAGTCGAGGATCCCGGCGGCCGCGCGGATGATGTCCGACCGGTGGCGCGCGGTCAGCGCCGCCATCGCTGGCCGCGCGGCGTGCGCGGCCGCAATCGCCCGCTCGACGTCGGGCGGCTCTGCAGCGCAGACTTCGGCGAACGTCTGGCCGGTGTACTTGTCCCGGACCTCGATCGTTGCGGCGGACGGCCGCTCCTCGCCGGCGACGATCATCGGATACCGCTCGGTCATCGTGCCCCTCGGTCAATGGTTCGCGTGACGGACAGCCGCTTGGCGACGCCCAGGATCAGCCCCAGCGCGATCGCCAGCAGCGCGGCCCCCAGCACCCGGTATTCCGGGGGCAGCATGAAGTTGACCGTCTGGGCCGGCAGCCAGAACCACACCAGCGACCAGCCCACCACCGTCAGCATGTTGCGCCAGTCGATGCCGGCGCAGGTCGCCACCACCGGCCAGCGCGAGAACAGCCTGCCGTTCTCGATCAGCGTGTCGATGAAGCGGTGGAACGACATGAACAGGAAGGCGAAGAAGAACTGCAGGAAGAACGATTTCCAGAAGGCCGCCGCCAGCGCGGCACCGCGGCCCGGCAGCAGGCCCTGGGCCAGCATCCCCTCCACCCCGTGCGAGAACAGCGGGATGGCCAGCGCGAACACCAGCCCGTAGCAGGCCCAGGCCAGCGCCCGCTGGTGCAGCCGCACGCCGGACAGCTGCCACCTGCCGGAAACGACCTTCCACGACAGCAGCTCGCCCATCGTGCCCAGCAGGGCGAACTTGGCCATGCCCAGCAGCAGCGGGTGGGCGCGGGTGGCCGCGACGAACGCCTCCCGCGATGCCGGGACCGCCAGCATCGCCAGCACCGCGGCCAGCAACAGGGACCAGCTTAGCGTGATCAGCATCGCACCGGGCCCGTTCAGACGGATTCGCCGATCTCGATCATCACGATGCGGTAGCCGTGCCACACCTCGCGGGCGGCGAAGCCCACGCCGCAGAGCACCGTGATCACCCCGGCGATGAAGAACAGCAGGATCAGCCACTCCACCGGCCGGCCGGCGACCAGCAGCCGCAGGCCGATGGACAGCGACGAGAAGATGAAGAACGCCACCGACAGCGAGTAGCAGAACACGGCGTTGCGCACCAGTTTCAGGCGGACCAGCGACTTGTCCAGCTGGGCGCTGACGCTGTCCAGCCGGACCATCGCCGGGCCGTCCGCCGGCCCGCCCGCGGCGGACTTGATGCGCCGCCACTCCTCCGACAGCAGCCGGATGCGGGTGACCACCATCGAGTACTTGTTGTTCATCCCCAGGATCAGCAGGCCGCAGGCCGAGATCATCAGGCCGGGCGCCAGCATCGCCTGGATGACGTTGACCACCGATATCGTGGCGTCCATCGCTCTCCCCCTACCGTCGCTGCCGTTGCCGACCGCCGGACCGCGCGCGCAGAAGACTGTAGGCCGCGGTGGCCCCGGGCGGGGCCGCCGCCAGTTTGCGGAAGACGGATCCGCGTACCTTCCCCACGGCGGCGCGGACATTCGCGGTGACCAGGACGTCCCCGGGTCCGGCGACGTCCTCGCCCAGCTTGCTGGCGGCGTTTACCTCGGCGCCGAAGACGTCGCTGTCGCCGATCCGCAGCATCGGGCCGTAGCCCAGGCCGACGCCCAGCAGCACCTGGTTCTCCGGGGCCAGGTCCCGGTTGAACCCGGCGAGCTCCCGCTGCATCTCCAGCGCGGCGGCCACCGCCCGGCGGGGACTGCGGAACACCGCCAGGAAGCTGTCGCCCTCGAACTTCAGGATCAGTCCGTCGTACCGTTCCACCACCGGCGCCAGCAGGCACTCGGAGCGGTAGATGTTCTGCAGGAAATGGACGATCCCGTACTCCGCCACGTTGCGGGAAAAGCCCGCCAGGTCGGTGAACATCACGCACCAGCGGCCGCCGAACAGCCGCCAGATCCGGCGGTCGATGGCCTTGGTGTCGGCGCCGGGCTGCAGCCGTTCCCGGACCAGCTTGTCCAGCCGCTGCCGCGAAGCGCCCAGCACGATGGATCTGCGGTATCGCATGTATCCCCTCCCGATCAGCCGTCCGCACCGGCGGCGGCGTTCACTTCCGTTTCATCGCCCGCTGCATGGTCGCGCCCATCTCGGCCGGCGTCGGCGCCACCCTGATGCCGCAGGCCTTGAGCACCTTGACCTTCTCGGCGTAGGTGCCGGTGCCGCCCGAGATGATGGCACCGGCGTGGCCCATCCGCCGCCCCGGCGGCGCCGTGGCCCCCGCGATGAACGCCGCCACCGGCTTGGTGAAGTTTTTCCTGATCCAGCGGGCGGTGTCCTCCTCCATCGAGCCGCCGATCTCGCCGATCATCAGCACCGCCCTGGTCTGCTTGTCCTTTTGGAACAGCTCCAGCGCGTCGATGAAGCTGGTGCCGATCACCGGGTCGCCGCCGATCCCGATGCAGGTGCTCTGGCCGATGCCCAGCGCCGTCAGCTGGCCCACCGCCTCGTAGGTCAGCGTGCCGGAGCGGGAGACCACGCCCACGGGGCCCTGCTTGTGGATGGCGGCCGGCATGATCCCCGCCTTGGCCTGGCCCGGCGAGATCAGGCCCGGGCAGTTGGGCCCGATCAGCCGGGTCTTCTTCCCGCGCAGGTAGTTCTTGACGAACAGCATGTCGTTCGCCGGCACGCCCTCCGTGATGCAGACCACCAGCTCCAGTCCGGCGTCTACCGCCTCCAGGATGGCGTCCTTGCAGAACAGCGCCGGCACGAAGATCATCGTGGCGTTGGCCTTGGTCTTCCCGACCGCCTCGGCCACGGTGTCGAACACGGGGAAGCCCTCGTGAACGGTACCGCCCTTGCCCGGCACCACGCCGCCCAGGAACTTCGTCCCGTATTCCGCGCATTTCAGGGAATGGAACGTGCCGTGCTTGCCGGTGAAACCCTGGGTGATCAGCCG
>JALOPJ010000143.1 GCA_025453955.1 Candidatus Edwardsiibacteriota bacterium | reverse complement strand
CATGACGGCGGCGGCCAACAGCGGCGCGGCGCGGTCGGCCACGGTGACGGTGACGGCCACCACGGCGGGCGTGACGGGCTCGCCCAAGACCATCGCGGTCTCCCAGGCGGCCGCCAGCGGCAGCGACACCTACGAGCCGAACGGCACGTCCGCCACGGCCTACGGACTGACCTCGGGCAACACCTACAGCTCCTACATCTACAGCTCCACGGACATCGATTACTACTCGCTGAACGTGACCACCAGCGGCACGGTCAAGGTGAGGATGACCCCGCCGTCATCGCTGGACTACGACCTGTACCTCTACAACTCGTCCCAGACCCAGGTCGCATCCAGCACCCGCGGCGCCGGGTTGGTCGATTCCATCGTCTACTCGGCGACGGCGGCCGGCACCTACTATGTGAAGGTGATCGGGTACAACAGCGTGTACAGCACCTCGTCGCCGTACTCCCTGTACGTCTCGTTCCCGACCGGGGCGGCCACCCCGACCCTGGCCATCAGCAGCACCAGCTGGGCCCCGGCGGCGGCGGGCGGGACCTCCAGCGCGGTCAACGTCACCAACAGCGGCAGCACCAGCGTCATCGCCTACACCGTCTCCTCGAACCAGAGTTGGCTGACGGTGTCCTCGGCCAGCGGCAGCACGCCGGGCAGCTTCACGATGACGGCCACGGCCAACACCGGCACCACCTCGCGCACCGCCACGGTGACGGTCACCGCCACCACCGCGGGCGTGGCCGGCTCGCCCAAGACCATCAGCGTCACCCAGGCGGCCCCCGGCACGGGCGGCGCCGAGTGGACCATCATGGTGTTCATGAACGCCGACAACAACCTGGAGAGCTACGGCATCCAGGACTTCCTGGAGATGGCGGCGGCCTCGTACAGCTCGGGCAAGATCAACGTCATCGTCCAGATGGACCGGTCCTCCGGCTACGTCACCACCTACGACAACTGGACCAGCTGCAAGCGGTTCAAGATCGCCAACGGCATGACGCCGATCGCCTCCAGCCAGCTCTCCGACATCGGCGAGCAGAGCATGGGCACCGGCTCGACGCTGTCGACCTTCGCCAACTGGGCCATCGACAACTACCCGGCCAACCGCTATTCGCTGATCCTGTGGGACCACGGCGACGGCTGGTACAAGGACGCGATGCCGGAGACGTTCAAGGGCTTCTCCAACGACGACTCCGACGGCTCGGTGATCGGCATCGCCAACGGCGAGTTCGCCACGGCGATGGCGGCCATCACCTCGCACCTGGGCCGCAAGCTGGACCACATCGGTTGGGACGCCTGCCTGATGGGCATGTGGGAGGTGCTGGACATCGCCAAGAACTACGCCAACGTGGCCAACGTCTCCGAGGAGACCGAGGGGGCCGACGGCTGGTACTACACCACCTGGCTCAACACCCTCAACACCACGCCGACCACCAGCGCCATCGACATGGGCAAGGCCATCATCAACAGCGCCATCGGGATGAGCACGATGTCGGTGGTCGACCTGACCCAGGTGCCCACGCTGAACACCTACGTCAGCACCTTCGCCGACGAGCTGATGGCGGCCAAGGCGGCCGGACTGAGCTCCTCGGTCAGCACGGCGCTGACCAACACCCAGAAGTTCTCCACCAGCTACTTCAGCTACCACATCGACCTGTCGGACTTCGCCACCAAGGTCAAGGCGGCCATCACCACCCGGCCCACCCTGACCACGGCCTGCAACAACGTGGTGAGCCAGGTCACCGCCGCGGTCAAGCTGTACAAGAACACCTCCAGCTACGCCAATGCCCGCGGCATCGCCATCTTCCACAACTCCAGCAGCTCGAACTACGACACCGACTACAACAGCCTGCCGATCTGCTCCAGCACCCACTGGGACGAGTACCTGAAGGGGCAGACCTCGGCCTCGAGCATCGGCAGTGTCGCCGGCACCCTGGGCGAGACCCGGTTCGGCAGCCGCGGCGCGACCTTCGAGCTGGCCCCCTGCGTGCCCAACCCAGCCCGCAGCGCAGCGATGCTGTCCTTCCAGCTGGTGAACCCGGCCCAGACCACGCTGAAGGTCTACAACCTGAACGGCCAGCTGGTCAAGACCCTGGTCGACGCGCAGCTGGGCAACGGCTGGCACGACGTCAGCTGGGACCTGACGGACGACAGCGGCAAGCAGGTCACCGCCGGCGCGTACTTCTACAAGCTGGAGAGCGGCTCCGCGCGCGACATGAAACGGATGATCGTGGTCAAGTGACCCGGCCGTGACGACCATGACCGATCGCACCAAAGAGAAACAAGCACCGGGCGACAGCCTGCCCGACGAGATCCGGCTCGACGACGAATGGGTCGAGCAGGCGGAGCAGGCCAAGCGCAGAAACGGCAATCCGCAGCCCGACGGCATCGACCAGGAGTACCTCTCGATCTGACCGGGACCGGACGGCACACGGGGCAACCGCACGCGGTTGCCCCGTGCCGTTGCCGGGGCGCGGGTGCCGGAAGACCGGATTGACAGCCGGCGGGAAATGTGGTACAATCGCACCCGATTACACCGTCGTGGTGTAATCTTTTCGTTTGCGACCACTCGAACAGGCAGGAGACGCGTGAAGATCGCCGTGTGCATCAAGCAGGTGCCGGACACCACCGACGTCCGGATCGACCCGACCACCAACACCCTGGTGCGCGAGGGCGTGCCGTCGATCATCAACCCCTTCGACATGTACGCCATCGAGGAGGCCCTGCGGCTGCGGGAGAAGCTGGGCGGCACGGTGACCGTGGTCTCGATGGGGCCGCCCCAGGTGGAGGCCGCCCTCAAGGAGGCGGTGTCGCTGGGGGCGGACGAGGCGGTGCTGCTGTCCGACCGGGCCTTCGCCGGCGCCGACACCTGGGCCACGTCCTACGCCCTGTCGCTGGGCATCCGCAAGCTGGGCGGGGTCGGCCTGGTGCTGTGCGGCAAGCAGGCGATCGACGGCGACACCGCCCAGGTGGGGCCGGGCGTCGCCGAGTTCCTGGACGTTCCCCAGGTGACCTACGTCAAGAGGATCGAGGCCATCGACGAGGCCTCCGCCACCGTCTGGCGGATGACCGAGGAGGGCTACGAGGTGGTGCGGACCGCGCTGCCGGCGGTGCTGACCGTGGTCAAGGAGATCAACGAGCCGCGGCTGCCGTCGCTGAAAGGGAAGATGCGGGCCAAGTCCTACCGGCCGACGGTGTGGAAGGCCGCCGACCTGGGCGCCGACGAGAAGAACATCGGGCTCAACGGCTCGCCCACCAACGTGGTCAGGATCTTCACCCCGCCGGTCAAGACCGGCGGCATCGTGCTGACCGGCGACGTGGGCGAGGCGGTCGAGGCGGTCGTCAACGGGCTGAAGGAGCGGCAGCTGCTTTGACCGGAATTCTGAATACAGAAGGCTGAATACTGAAGCGGTATTCTGTCTCCAGTATTCAATATTCACCAAGGGAAAGTATGAGCGACATCGAGATCCTCCAGGACAAATGCGTGGGCTGCGGGGCCTGCCTGCCGTCGTGCCCCTACGGCGCGATCGGCCTGCAGGACAACGTGGCGGTGATCGACGACGAAAAGTGCACGCTGTGCGGGGCCTGCGTGGCCTCCTGCGGGTTCGATGCCATCCTGCTGCGCAAGGACGCGGTGGAGCAGGCCGACCTCTCGGCCTACCGGGGCGTGTGGGTGTTCGCCGAGCAGAAGGACGGCGCCGTCCAGGGCATTTCCTACGAGCTGCTGGGCGAGGGCCGCAAGCTGGCCGACGCGCTGGGCGTCCCGCTGGCCGCGGTCATCCTGGGGAAGGATATCGACGACGCGGTCAAGGAGCTGGGCTATCGCGGGGCCGACACGGTGTACGCCGTGTCCCACCCGGAGCTGGAGCGCTTCCACGACGAGCCGTACTCGCGCATCCTGTCCGACCTGATCCGGCGGCACAAGCCCGAGATCGTGCTGTGCGGCGCCTCCACCATCGGCCGGGCGCTGATCCCGCGGGTGGCGATCCAGGTCCACACCGGCCTGACCGCCGACTGCACGGCCCTGGCCATCGACGACGAGCGGCGGATCCTGCTGCAGACCCGGCCGGCCTTCGGCGGCAACATCATGGCCACCATCATCTGCCCCAACCACCGGCCCCAGATGGCCACGGTGCGGCACAAGGTGATGAAGGAAGCGCCCCGCGACACCTCGAAGCAGGCCGAGGTCATCCGCACCACCTATGACGCGAAGACGCTGGCATCGCGCACGTCAGTCGAGCAGGTGGTGGAGGAGGCCACCAACCTGATCAAGCTGACCGACGCCGACGTCATCGTTTCCGGCGGCCGCGGCCTGAAGGGCCCGGAGCACTTCAAGCTGGTGGAGGAGCTGGCCCGGGCGGTGGGCGGCGCCGTGGGGGCCTCGCGGGCGGCGGTGGACGCCGGCTGGATCCCCTACTCGCACCAGGTGGGGCAGACCGGCAAGACGGTCGCGCCCAAGCTGTACATCGCCTGCGGCATCTCCGGCGCCATCCAGCACCTGGTGGGGATGCAGTCGTCGGACTGCATCATCGCCATCAACAAGGACCCGGACGCGCCGATCTTCAAGGTGGCCAAC
>JALOPJ010000142.1 GCA_025453955.1 Candidatus Edwardsiibacteriota bacterium | reverse complement strand
GTAGACGATCTCGTTCAGCCCGTCGCCGTTGACGTCGCCGACCTTGACGGAGTGGACCTGCTGTCCGTTGGCCGCCGTCGACAGCCAGCTGCTGTCGAGATAGGTCGTGGTCCATGAGGCGCCGTTCCACTTCGACATGCCGATCTTCGACCGGTAGCTGGCGGCCGCCTGCTGGGTGCCGAACACCACCTCGTTGCCCGGGATGCTGTCGGCGTTGCCGACGGTGACGCACTGGACGCCGCAGTTGGCCGGCGTGTTGGTGATCAGATCGCTGCGGAAGGTGGTCGCCGACAGCGGCGTGATCATCCTCAGATCGCGCGGCGAGGCGCTCATGCCGATGAACGTCTCGAGCGTGTCGGTGTCGTCGTCGCCGTCGCCCACCGCGGCGCAGCGGACGGTGCCACCGGCGGTGAACATGCTGAGGCTGTCCCACATCGCCGCCTTGGACGCCGGCGCGACGGGGTTCGAGACGTTGGCCTCGGTCTTGACCTGCGGCAGCGCGGCGAACGCCGCGGTGGCCGCCAGCAGCAGGACTGCCACGAACCAGATTCTCTTCATGGTCCCGTTTCTCCCGATAGTTGTTGGGATGGAGGTGTGAGTGGAGAAAAATCGATTGAACAAAGGGATTGAATTATTATTGTAGCACAAAATGGGCGGGGATTGTCAATCTATTTTTTTTATTTTTCCGCAGCGTTGTTAGCGCAGGACATCCGTGTCCCGCCGACTGATCGTGACCTCCTTGCCCAGCACCATCAGGTCCTGGCGCGGATGCCAGTCCACGCGGTCCGACACGGCCGACAGGTCGTCCTCGGAGAACAGCGGGATGAACTCCAGCCGGGCCGTGAACGCAGCCATGGCCTCCTGCAGGGCCTCCAGCCGCCGGCCGGGGTCCATGATCCCGGACGTGGCCGCCTCCCCCCCGCCCGCGCGTCCCAGCGCCAGCGCCCCCGAGGCGTCGCCGGAGTTCGATGCCACCGCCGACAGGAAGAAATGGCTGGGGCGGCCGGTGCCGCGGAAGAACTCCTCGCGGCCGTGCACCGCCAGCGAGCAGGCGAACCCGGCCCGGCGCAGCTGGCGCTGGATCAGCGCCCCCAGGTCCCGCCGGGTCCCGATCACGTCCAACAGCAGCGCCGGCCCGCCGCGGTAGCCGGCGGCCGCCAGCAGGGCCCGGGCCGAGTCCGGATCGCAGCCCAGCGGCGGCAGCGCCGGGTTGAAGCCGAACACGGCGGCCGTCACCATCTGGCTGGCCGGGCGGCCGTACCCGGCGGCCGTGCTGTCCACCAGCTGCTGGCGGTCCAGGGCCAGCGAGATGGCCCGGCGCACGGCGGGGTCGGAATACGGCTTGACGGCCGGATCGGCGCGCAGGTAGCGCACCGCCAGGCCCGGCCGCCGCAGCAGCCGGACGCCGCCCAGCCGCTCGATCCGGCCGGCGTCGCGGGTGTTGATACCGGCGGCGATGTCCGCGTCGCCGCGCCGCAGCAGTTCCGCGGTGCCGCGGTGGCCCTCGCGGAACAGCAGGCGCAGGCCCGCGGCCGCCGGCGCCGGCCCCCAGTATCCCGGCCAGCGGGTCAGCGCCATGCGGTCGCCCCGCCAGCTGTCGATGGTGTAGGGCCCGGTGCCGGCCAGCATCGCGACGGCTCCCGTGTCGCGGGCCACCGCCCGGGGCGGCCGCCCGGAGACGATGTAGAGCTTGGTCAGCCGGTTGAGCAGCACCGCGTTGGGCCGGACGGTCCTCACCACCACGGTCGCGCTGTCCGCCGCGTAGACGGTGTCGATGTCCTCCAGCCGGCCGCCGGGCTGGGAGACCGCCGGGCCGGACACCAGCCGGAACGACCCGACCACCGCGGCGGCGTCCAGCGGCCGGCCGTTATGGAACCGCACGCCGGGGCGGAGGTGGAACACCCAGGTCACATCGTCGGGGTTCTCCCAGCGCCCGGCCAGCAGCGGCGTGATCCGCATCTCCGGGTCGAACCCCACCAGCCCCTCGAAGCAGTTGGACAGCACCGAGCGCGTCACGATCTCGCGATGGGCGTTGGGGTCGAGGGTCAGCGGCCGGCCGTCGAACACGATGCCGACGGTCTGCGGCCGCTGCCGGGCGCAGCCGGACACGGCCAGCATCAGTGCGACGATGCGCCACAGGGTGGCGGTCCGTGCGCCCGGGATGGTCCGGGCCGGCCTGATGGTCGTCATGGGAACGTCCTCTGACAATGACAGCGGTGGCGTGGGGCCACCGCTGATTGCTGGAACGGGAAGGTATATGATGGTATGGTGCGCCTGACCCGACTTGAACGGGTAACCTACGGCTTCGGAGGCCGGCGCTCTATCCAGTTGAGCTACAGGCGCGCGAACGTTAATTATACCCGTTGCGGCGCCGGATTGTCAAGAGATTTGCTGGCCCGCTACAGCTCCAGCTCCTCCCCCAGCCCCGGCACCACCACGTCCTGGCCCAGCGTCCGGGCCGACTCGGCCAGCGCCGCGGTCTGCGTTTCCTCGCCGTGCACCAGCAGCACCTTGCCGATCCCGCCCGAGAACCCCTTCATGTAGGCCAGCAGCTCGTCGCGGTCGGCGTGGGCCGAGAAGCCGTCCAGCACCTCCACCTCGGCCCGCACCTCGTGCGGCTCGCCGAAGATCCGCACCGGCGACTGCTTCTCCACCAGCCGGCGGCCCAGCGTGCCCATCGCCTGGAATCCCACGATCAGCACCAGGTTCCTGGGGTCGCCCACCGAGTTGCGCAGGTGGTGCAGCACCCGGCCGCCCTCGCACATCCCCGAGGCCGAGATGATCACGCAGGGCTTGTTGAAGTCGTTGAGCTTCTTCGACTCCGCCGCGCTGCCGACGTAGGTCAGCCGGCCGAAGCCCAGCGGGTCGCCGTCGGCGTCCCGCGCGGCGCGCCGCCGGTACTCGTCGTCCCAGCACTCCTCGTGCATCTTGAACACCGCGGTGACGTTGATCGACAGCGGGCTGTCCACGAAGATCGGCACCGGCGGCAGCCTGCCGGCGTCGAACATCTGGTGCAGCTCGTAGACGATCTCCTGGGTGCGGCCCACCGAGAAGGCCGGGATGATCACCTTGCCCTGGCGGGCGACCACCCGCTTGATGATCCGCTCCAGCCGGGCGCTGGTGTCGCCGATCTGGCCGTGCACCCGGTCGCCGTAGGTGCTCTCGGTCATCAGGTAGTCGGCCGCGACGCCCTGCACCGGGTCCTTGAGGATGGGCAGCCCCTTGCGCCCCAGGTCGCCGGTGAACCAGAACCGGACGCTGCGGCCGCCCTCGGAAAGCCGCAGGTCGACCATGGCCGAGCCCAGGATGTGCCCGGCGTCGTGGAGCGTGCAGGACACGCCGGGCAGCGGCGAGAACGCCCGCTCGTACGGGTAGCCGACGAACTGGCCCAGGGCGCGCTCGGCGTCTTCCGTCGTGTACAGCGGTTCCTTGGCAGGCTGCTGTTTTCGCTGGCGCCGCTTGTTGACGAAGGCGGTGTCGTACTCCTGGATGCGGGCGGAGTCGCGCAGGATCAGCGCCGCCAGGTCGCGGGTGGCCGCGGTCATGCAGACGTCGCCCCGGAAGCCGTTCCTGACCAGCGACGGGATGTTGCCGCTGTGGTCGAGGTGGGCGTGCGACAGCACCATGGCGTCGATCGCCGCCGGGTCGAACGGCAGGTGGCGGTTGGCCGCCTCGCTCTCCTCGCGCGGCCCCTGGCGGATGCCGCACTCCAGCAGCAGCTTCTTGCCGCCGACGTCGATGACGTACTGCGACCCGGTGACCGTCTTGGCCGCTCCCCAGAAGGTGATCTTCATCGCTTCGTCCTATGCTCAAATGAAATGTTTGCAATGGTGGAAAGTTTCGAAACGTTTGACGCGTTAGGGATTGCCACGTGTTTCACACGCTGACATAGTGCTACGTTTTCAAAATTCGTGACACGATTCCCACCGCTCACGATTCACGATCCACATTCCACCATTCACGGTTCACGTGTGCGCCCCGGCGTTGTTCATTGTTCATTGCCCATCGTTCATTGTCAAAGCATCCGCAGCTCGCCCCGCTCCAGCCGCAGCAGCCGGTCCTTCCAGCCCACGCCCGCGGCGAAGCCGCCCAGGGAGGCGTCCTGCATGATCACCCGGTGGCAGGGGATCACGATCGGCAGCGGGTTCTGCGACAGCGCCCGGCCCACGGCCTTGAAGGCGTTGGGGTGGTGCACCTGGGTGGCCAGCCACTTGTAGGACTTGGACTGGCCGTAGGGGATGCGGCGGGCCTTGTCCCACACCGCCCGCTCGAAGGCGCTGGCCCCGCGCAGGTCCAGCCGGTAGTCGAACTCCATCGGCAGGCCGGCGAAGTAGCCGGCCAGGTCGGTGGCGATGTCGGCGAAGCGGTCCTGGTCGTGGACGAACTCGCAGCCGAACCGCCCCTCCCAGGACGGGAACGACATAGGCAGCTCGTGCTCGCCCAGCGCCAGCTGGAACAGGCCGAAGATCGGGCCGAAGGACGACTCGACGTGCGCGTAGTAGAGCTTCATGGCGCCCGGGCCACGCCGATGGTGACGATGAACGGCAGCGGGATGTCCCGCAACTTGAGCCCGCCCAGCCGGGGCGGCGGGTCCAGGCCGGCCACGTCCTCCTTCCTCAGATACCCGTGCTTCTCCGTGGAAATGCCGGTGATCCGGTACCCCCGCACTTGCAGCAGCACGTCCAGCGTACCGTAGACGTTGCCGGCCGACATGATCGGCGCCAGCTGGCGGAAATCGTGGCTGGGTCTTTTTTGTTTCAGCTGCTTCTTCCACTCGGGCGACGAGGCGAAGACCTCGATCTGGCGCCGCAGCAGGTCGGGGAACTGCGCCGGGTAGCCGACGTCGGCGTAGCGCAGGTCGATGGCCACGCTCTCGGCCGCGGCGTCCCACAGCCGGCCGATGGCCGGCAGGCAGTCGGCCAGCCTCGGCTTGGCCTTCCACTGCCTGGGGTCCAGCGGCCGCACCCGGAACTGCATGCCGCGGTGCACCAGCGAGTCCTTGTCCTTCCAGAAGGTCAGCCGGTACTCGTAGAACATGTCGCTGTCGCTCACGGCGTAGCTGACGTTGGTGGACGAGTGGGTCTGGGCCATGGCGCCGCCGGCGATCAGCGATGCACAGAGGACGATGAACTGCAGCCTTCTCATCTTCCCGCCTTCACAAGTTCATATCTTCAGCAGAAGAGGTCATCTACCGACCGGGTAGCGGTCGCCGGCCACGGTGAACTCGTTCTGATACACCCGCACCCAGACGTTGCTGTTGACGATGGTCTGGCGCGAGACGTCGCCCACGCCCTTCTCGGTCTGGTAGATGCGGTTGCCCTTGGCGGCCGCCAGCCGGTCGATGCAGGCCACCGCCGGGTGGCCCCAGGGGTTGTCCGCGCCGCAGGAAATCACCGAGGCCTGGGGTCGCAGGGTCCTCAGCCAGTACTCGTTGGAGCTGTGGGCCGAGCCGTGGTGGTTGACGTACAGCACGTTGACCCGGCCGATGCTGGGCGCCAGGATCGACTCCACGTCGCTGTACTTGGCGCCGCCGCCGATGTCGCTGCCGATGATCATCTTGAAGTCCCGGTAGCGCACCAGCAGGCCGATCGAGTACGAGTTCTCGGCGTAGTTGGGCGGCGGCACGGTGGAGTCGCCCGAGATCACCTTGCTGTTGACGCAGACGCACTGCAGGGTGGCGCCGCCGCCCAGGTCGAACTCCTGGCCCAGCGCGATGGTGCGGCGCTTGTCGCCCACAGTCTGGATGTAGTTCGCGTAGAACGTGTCCGGGCTGGTATAGCCGCGGTCGTAGCAGCCGTGGACCAGCGAGTCGCGCGACGGCGCCATCACGCTGTCCAGCACGGTGTAGAGGCCGCCCATGTGGTCCACATGGTAGTGGCTGGCGAAGGCGTAGTCCAGGCGCCGCGTGCCCAGCGAGTCGCGCAGGAACAAAAAGACGTTGGTGCCGATGGCCCGGTTGAGGCCGCCGTCGATGATGGCGGTGCGGCCGCCCGGCGCGCGGATCAGCAGGCACTGGCCCTGCCCCACGTTCTTGACCACGATGTCCAGCGCCGGGCCGGCCAGCTCCGCCGAACGGCTGCGGTCGGTGACGAAGCGGTACATCGAGCCGCAGCCCAGCAGCGGCAGC
>JALOPJ010000036.1 GCA_025453955.1 Candidatus Edwardsiibacteriota bacterium | reverse complement strand
ATGCGCCGATATTTTGAACACCGTTAATTCTGGATAAAACATCAAGCCGTGCGCCCCCGGCGGCTCTTTGGTCCTTTCTGGCCGGACAGAAAGGACAATAAGGTAACACCCTGTGGCCGCGTCCTCTGGTCAATAGAATGCGGGAAAGAAAACCCCTTTACTTTTCCCCCGGTTTTCATTATGATACACCCGATGCCCAGCCTCTCATTCAAGGGATCGGAACCGCTGGCGGCGGCGCTGCCGCAGGCCCTGCGCGCCCTGTCGCGCTCCTGCGCCTCGGCCCGGCGCGACGCCGCGGCCTGCCCCGCTGCCGGGAACGTGCGTCGGCTGCGCACCGCGGCCCGGCGGCTGGCGGCCGCCTGCGCGCTGGTGCGGGGCCTGCTGCCCCGCGGCGCGCTGCGCGTCCCGCGGCGCGGCCTGCGGCGCCTGCTGCGGTCGCTGGGCGGCCTGCGGGACCTGGACGCGGCCCTGGCCTGGATCGAGGCCGCGCCGCCCGACCCGTCGCTGGGCCTCTGCGCCGCGGACCTGGCGGCGCGCCGCCGCCGCCAAGCCGCGCGCCTCAAATGCCGCATGGCGCGCGGCAGCGGGCCTGACCCCGGCGGCGCGACCGGCTTCGCCGCCAACCATCTCGCCGGGCTCGGCGACGACGAGTTGTCGCAGGGGCTGGCGCGGGAACTCGGCCGCCTGCTGGCCCGGGTGGCGCGGGCCCGCGAACGGGCGGCAAGCGGCGACCCCGGCCGCCGGCACCGCCTGCGGATCGCCTTCCGCCGCCTGCGCTACGCGGCCGAGGTGCTCGGTCCCGCATTGGAGGCGTTCACGGACGCGGACCTGGAGGCCATGCACCGCTGCCACGCCCTGCTGGGCCGGCTGCAGGACCTGCGGGTGGCGCGCCGCGCCGTCGCGCGGTTCGGCCGCTCCCGCAACCCGGTGGTGCGCGCCGAGCTGGCGCCGGTGCTCGAGGCGATCGATGCCGAGCGGGCGCGGCTGCTCCCCGGCATCGCGCCGGCGCTGGACAGCGCCCTGGCGTACTGGCAGGTGCGGCTCGCCGCCAGCACATAGGCAACCGCCAAACACAGGAGCAGTGCGCATGGACCTCTACCTGCTGCGCCACGGCATCGCCGCGGACCATGGCGATCCGCGCTATCCCAACGACGACGACCGGCCGCTGACGCCCGAGGGCCAGAAGAGGATGCTGCAGCAGGCCCGCGGCATCAAGGCGCTGGGCCTGCGGTTCGACCTGGTCCTCTCCAGCCCGGTGCTGCGCGCCCGCCAGACCGCCGAGATCGTGGCCGGCGCGCTCGGCGCCACGGACCTGCTGGCGTTCTCGCCGCATTTGTCGACCTCGGGCGATGCCCGATCCTTGGTCAAGCAGCTCAATGAGCAGTACGCGGACCGCAAGGATGTTCTGCTGGCCGGGCACGAGCCGTATCTGAGCGGGATGGCATCCAGACTGGTCAGCGGCGAGGATGGCTTCGCGGTCGACTTCAAGAAGGGCTCGCTCTGCCTGCTGCGGATCGAGGCGCTGCGCTGGAGCAGGTGCGCCACCCTCTGCTGGCTGTTATCTCCGGGACAGCTCAGGGCGATCAGATAGAGAAAGCCCAGGCCTTCAGGCCTGGGCTTTTTACATGCTCATTGTACCTCTCCCCTGCCCCTCCCCTCGAGGGGAGGGTTGCGGGTGGGGTCAACGCAGCGGGTTGGCGTTGAAACTGACCTCCGTCTTCCCGCTGCGCACCGCGACCAGCTGCGCCACGATGCTGACCGCGATCTCGGCAGGCGTGTCCGACCCGATGTCGAACCCGATCGGCGTGTACACCCGCTTCAAGTCGTCCCGCTTGATCCCGTCCTTTTCCATCCGCTCGAAGAACAGTCCCACCTTCCGCTTGCTGGCGATCAATCCCAGGTATTTATGCTCGCGGGCGACGCAGTCGCGCAGCAGCCGCTCGTCGTGCTCGTGGCCGTGGGTCATGATCACGATCGAGGCGTCTTGGGAGAACCGGATGTGGCGGGCGGCCTCGTCGTAGGGCGCGCAGACCACCCGCGCCGCCGGGTGCTTGTCCTTGGACGCCCACTCCGGCCGGTCGTCGATCACCGTCACCGCGAAGCCGCACTGCGCGGCCAGCGCCGACAGCGCCATGCCGCAGTGCCCGCCGCCCAGGATATAGAGCTGATGGGTCTTCCCCACCGGTTCCAATAATATTTCCATCGACCCGCCGCAGACCATCTTTGACCCGTCCTTCTGGTCGGGCTGGCCCTTCAGCTCGAAGCGCAGGGTGCGGACACCGTCCGTGTCATCGGCCAGCGCGGCCGCGATCACCTTCTGCTCGGCCTCGCCCCCGCCCACCGTGCCATCGATCGTGCCGTCGGCGCGCACCAGCATCTTGAACCCCGGCTTGCCCGGCGCCGAGCCCTCGGCGGAGATCACCGTGGCCAGGCAGCGGGCGCTGCCGTCGTCGATCGCCGCGGCCAGCGTGCGGATGAATCGGCTTTCCATCGTTACAGGTCGTCCCTGGTGTTGATGTTCTTCAGGACCGCGGGGTCGTCGACCGGCACCAGCGTGACCGCGCTGCCCGATTCGGCGATCAGTTTCGCCAGCCCGCCCTCGATGTCCTTGTCCGGAATCGTTTGCGCCAGCGCCGCCGGGATGATCACCGGGTGCCCGGTCTTTCCCTCGCAGACCGGCTTGCTGACAGTGCGAGATTCGGCTTCGAATCGGGCGACCAGGGCCCCGATCGTCCCGGCGGCGACCTGCGGATGATCGACCGGGAACACCAGATAGCCGTCGTACCCGGGCAGGGCGTCGAGGCCGATGCGCAGCGAGGACAGCGGGCCGTGCTCGGGGTGTTGGTTGACGAGGACGTGGTGCGGCTTCGCGAGCTCCCTGGCCCGGTCCCGGTCATCGCTCCCGACGACCGCCGCGACGTCCGTTACGCCCGCTTCCTCGAGGGTCTTGACCACGGCCTCGAGGAATGTCCGGCCCCCGGTTTCCAGGAACAGCTTGGGCCGGCCGATGCGCGTGCCCTGCCCCGCTGCCAGAATGATGGCCGCTACGGTCGTCTTCATGACCTCTCCCCCACCCCTCCCCTCGAGCGGAGGGGGCAGGGGTGGGGTCACTGTATCCCCACTTCCCGGTTGAACTCCGCGATCAGTTGGTCGAAGTAACCCACCTCGTCCTCGAACAGCTCCCGCCAGTACTCGGGGTCCCACTGCGCCAGGATCTCCTCGTAGGTCTTGCCCTGCTGCTCCACCCAGGTGTAATACTTGAGGTTGTGGACCTGCTTGCGCCCGCGGTAGTCGAGCTCGCGGAACCAGTCGTCGCCCTGGTGCGCCAGCGGCCCCTCGAAGTCCCTGATCGCCTGCTCGGTGGTATACTTCCCGCGTTCCTTCGTCAATTCGCTGATCCGCGACAGGTACATCTCGGCCGAGTCGGTGAAGATGGTGAAGATCACGTCCCGCTCGCCCAGCTCGTAGTACTTGGCCGTCTTGACCGCGGCCAGCAGGTTGCCGATGCTGGAGATGCCCAGCAGCGGCAGCTTTTCCAGGGTCTGCTGCGGGACCTTCAGCGACTTGAGATACTCCTGGCCGCTCTGTTCGCTGAACAGCCGCAGGATCCGCATGCAGTCCTCGTCGTCGATCGCCGCCACGGCGTCGGTGTTGCGGACATTGTGCACCCACGGCACGTGCTTGTCGCCGATGCCCTCGATCCGGTGCCCCCCGAAGCCGTTGAGATAGAGGGTGGGGCATTGCAGCGCCTCGGAGGCGACGACCCGGATGTGGGGATGCAGTTTCCGCAGGTAGTCCCCGGCGGCGATGGTGCCGGCGCTGCCGGTGGCCGAGACGTAGGCGGCCGCGCGCAGGTCCGGATCGTTGAGGGACTCGAACACCTCCTGGATGGCCGGCCCGGTGACCTGGTAGTGCCAGATCGGGTTGCCGAACTCGTCGAACTGGTTGAAGATCACGTTGCGCTCGTCGTTGCGCAGCTCCCAGCACTTGTCGTAGATCTCCTTGACGTTGGACTCGCAGCCCGGCGTGGCGATCACCTCGGCGCCGATCTCCCGCAGCCAGCTGAACCGCTCCTGCGACATCTCCTCCGGCAGGATGGCCACCGCCGTGCAGTTCAGAAGTGCACAGTCGAACGCCCCGCCCCGGCAGTAGTTGCCGGTGGAGGGCCACACCGCCTTGTGCACCGTGGGATCGAACTCGCCGCTCACCAGCCGCGGCGCCAGGCAGCCGAAGGCCGCGCCCACCTTGTGGGCGCCGGTGGGGAAGTACTTGCCGACCAGCCCGATCACCCGGGCCTTGACGCCGGTGATCTGGCGCGGCACCTCCAGGCAGTTGACGCCGCCGAACAGGCCCGTCGTCACGTCGTTCTTCCAGGTGATGCGGAACAGGTTGACGGGGTTGACGTCCCACAGCCCCACCCCCTTCAGCTTTTTCCGGATCGACTCCGGGATCAGCGAGGGATCGCGCTGCTGGGCGAAGGTGGGGATGATGATGTCGCGCTCGCGGCAGCGCTGGGCGGTGCGCTTGATGACGTCCCGGTTGATGGATTTGATGATGCGTGACATTCTATCTCCGATCCTGATTGTTTACTCTCGTCTTTCGAAGCACATTTCCATTGTCATCCTGGGACTGCCCCGTGCCTGACAAGTTGAAGGATGATCCCCCATCCGGCATGGCAGGAACGTCTTCTCGGGATGACGAAACGTAGTCGATCGTTTCGCCAGTGCAGGAGGAATAGCAGTTCTCGCAACGACCATTCCCCTTCCCCACCGGGGGAGGGGCTGGGGTTAGGTCACATGAGGGGGCCTAGTACCTCAGCCTCTTCCCGCCCTTCCTGGCGATCGCCGCCAGCGCCTGGGCCGGGTCGTCGAACTTGGCCATGAAGATCATGGCCGCGATCACGAACGGCTTGAAGCCGGCCTCGCGGTAGGTCGCCAGCCGGTACTGCTCGAACACGTCCTGCGAGACTTCCCCCTGCTTGCAGGAGACGTCGGTGATGTCGGCGGGCAGGCAGTGCATGTACAGGGCCTTGCCGCCGCGGGTCAGCGCCATCTTGCGGGCGTCGCACTCCCACGACGTGTGCTTGGCGTTGTTGCCCAGGCACTCCTTCTCCAGCTCGACCAGCCCCGGCCGGTCGTTGCGCTTCAGCAGCTCGGTGCGGCGCTCCATCACCGTGTAGGGCGCCCAGGACTTGGGGTAGACCACGTCGGCGTCCCGGAAGGCCTCCTCCATCGAGCTGCCCGCCGCGAACGAACCGCCGGTGGTGGCCGCGTTGCGCTTGGCGACCTCGATCACGTCCGGGATCAGGTCGTAGCCCTCGGGGTGGGCCAGGCTGACCTCCATGCCGAACCGCGTCATCAGGCCGATGATGCCCTGCGGCACCGACAGCGGCTTGCCGTAGCTGGGCGAGTAGGCCCACGTCATCGCTATCTTCTTGCCCTTCAGCTTGTCGAACCCGCCGAAATGGTCCTTCAGCTGCAGCAGGTCGGCCATGCTCTGGGTGGGGTGGTCGATGTCGCACTGCAGGTTGACGATGTTGGGTCGCTGGTGCAGCACGCCCCGGGCGAACCCTTCCGTCACCGCGTCCCCCACCTCGCGCATGTACCGGTTGCCCTCGCCCAGGAACATGTCGTCGCGGATGCCGATGGTCTCGGTCAGGAACGAGATCATGTTGGCGGTCTCGCGCACCGTCTCGCCGTGGGCGATCTGCGACTTCTCCTCGTCCAGGTCGGCCACCGACAGGCCCAAAAGATTCGCGGCCGAGGCGAAGGAGAACCGGGTGCGGGTGGACTTGTCGCGGAAGATGGAGATGGCCAGGCCCGAGTCGAAGATCCGGGCGCTGACGCCCGCCTGGTGCAGGTCCTTGAGGCACTCGGCCACCAGCCCGACGGCCTTGATCTCGTCCAGGGTCCGCTCCCAGGTCAGCAGGAAGTCCCGGCCCCGCATCGCGGTCTTGAGCTTCTTCAGCGTCGCCAGGTTCTTCGTCACCCGATGCAATGTCATGTCGTGCTCCTCATGGCTGTCTGTCGTCTGTCTGTATGGTTATTGCAGTTTCGCCCGCACCCGCGCCATCCAGGCGCTGCCCGCCAGGTAGTGGACGCCCGTTCCCGCCACCAGCCCGATCACGTAGCCGTTGGGCAGGGCCATGCACGCCAAGGCCACCAGCAGGGCGATGAACAGGTCGCTCCGTTCCTGGGCGACGTCCTTGATGAACATCATCAGCGCCAGCGACTCGAACAGCAGGATCACGCCCAGCATCGGCAGCGGGAAGACCTTGACCGCCTCGCCGAACGAGCCGGAGAAGAACAATCCCAAGACAAGGTAGATCGAGCCGTAGATCACCACCGAGCCGCCGGTGCGCGCGCCGAAGGAGTAGTGCCCCGCCAGCCCGCCCGCGCCGTGGCAGGTGGGCACCCCCGAGAACCAGGGATTGACCAGGTTCATCAGCGAGTAGGTGATGCCGATCCTCTTGACGCCGACACCGTTGCCCGGGAACAGGTCCTGCAGGGTCTGCTTGGTGGCGACCACGGAGTTGGAGATCGACAGCGCGATCTGCGGCAGCGCCAGCACGAAAAACCCTGTCGTTATATCGCTAAACGATACTACGTTAATACGTGGCAGTGTGAACCCGATTCCATGTCCGAGCGAAACAAGATCCAGCTTGAAGGCGACCGCGTAGGCCGCGCCCAGCAGGATCACCAGCAGCGCCGGCGGGAATTTGCGGTTGCCCAGCAGCGCGACGATGATGATGAAACTGACGCCCGCCAGGATGTAGCCGGGCACGGCGTCGGACAGGATGTAGTTCTTGGTGGCGATGGTCGCCAGCGACAGGCCCAGACCGAACTGCACGCCGCGGATCACCGCCTTGGGGATCACCCGCACCAGCCACTCCAGCGATCCGGTCAGCGTCAGCGCCAGCATCAGGATGCCGATCGACAGGCCCGCGCCGTAGAGGGTGGCGGCCGGCAGCTGCTGCGCGATCATCAGCGCGGCCATCGCCTTGAGCGGCTGGACCGGCACCGGCAGGCCGTACCACAGGCCCGTGCCCACCTGCATCACGCCGAACATCACCAGGGTGCTGGCCGGGTCCAGGCCGCAGGCCACGATCATCCCGATCAGCAGCGGCAGGTCGGTGCCGATGTCGCCGAACGCGCCGGACAGTTCGTTGCGGTCGAAGCGGAGCCGGGAGAAGGCTTGCATCACCTGCGCCCTGTCATCGCGAGCATGACCCCATGCCGCTGCCTGCGAAGCGATCCAGAGACACGGTCGGCAGATTGCTTCGTTGGTGCGGGTGGTGTGGCCTTCTCGCAATCACGCGTTCAGTCATACTCCGCCAGGATGATGTCCTGCAATCTTCGCTTGGGCAGGTGGTGGACCTGTTTGTCGTCGCGCCAGTAATCGGGATTGCCCCCGGGGTCGAGCTCGTCGACCACGACCGTTTCCCTGGGCTTCCCCAGCGCCAGCACCAGCAGCAGCTCATACCGCCCATCGAGCTCGAGCGCCGCGCGCAGGCCCGGCTTGTCGATGTTGGCGATCATGCACCCGCCCAGTCCCCGCTCGGCCGCGCCCAGCATGATGCTCTGCGCGGCGATGCCGTGGTCCTGGCCGAAGGACTCGCTGATGGTCCGGTCGCCCACGATCACGATGTACGCGGCTGGCCGCTCGCCCTCGACCGGGCCCTTCCACTCCGGCAGGTTCTTCGCCCAGCAAAGGTGAGGGAAAACCGAGGCGTTCTTGCCGGGATCGGCGGACAGGATGTATTTCAACGGTTGCTGGTTGGCACCGCAGGCCGACATCCGACCAAGGTCGGCCAGCTCTTTGAGTATATCGAGCGATATCGCTTGATCCTGATGGAACCTGCGGTAGCTGCGGTTGCGGTAGACCAGGTCCTTGACCGGGCTCATAGGTCGACGACCGCCCCCAGCACGGCATAGTGGAAAAGGCTGAAGGTGTAGACCTCATCGTTGTCGGCCCCGCCCTCCAGCAGGCGGTAGCCGGCCTTGAGCGAGACCCGCCGGCCCAGCCGGTACGCCGCCCCGGCGAACACGTCCTCGGCCCGGCCCTGGGGCGCGGCCAGTGCGTCGCCCTCGAACAGCGCCGTCAGCCGTTCTGCCGGTCGCCAGGCTACCCGGAAGTTGACGATCGGTACGAAGCCGGTGTTCTTCTTCTCGGCCCGCAAGCCGCCGCCCTCCAGTCCGATCGCCGCGTCCCTGATCTTGGCCGTGAAGCCGAAGCCCGCGGTCAGCCGCTCCCGTCGCAGCGGGTCCCAGCGGTAGGTCAGCCGGTACGAGTCGAACCGGTAGCGCGAGGTCAGCGCGATGCCCGCCGGGAACGTCTGGCCCAGATAGACGATGTCCCGGTCGCTGCTGCCGCTGGCGCTGATCCGCAGCGGCGCCGCCAGGGCGCTCACCGTGTGCCGGCCGCCGAAGCAGTAGCCGGCCCTCAGCCGGCCGAACGGCGCCGGGTCCGACCGCAGCTGGCGCGAAAGCGAGAACCGCGTGCCGGCGTCCCCGGGCACGGCGACGTCGTTGTAGCCGCTGAACACCGCGCCGGCCTCCAGGTCGACGAAGGGCCGCGCCGCGGCACCGGCCGCCAGCGCCGACAACGCGATCAGCACCAGGGCTGGTTTCGTCATTTTCCCCCTCCCTGATCGTGGTCGTGCTTGCCGCAGCAGCCGCCGTCCCCGTGGGCCTCGCCGCACGAACCGTGGTCGCCGCCGCAGCACTCCCCGTCGCACGAGCCGTCGTCCTCGCTGATGCCGACCAGGGTCAGCTCGAAGCGGAGGTCCTTGCCGGCCAGCGGGTGGTTGGCGTCGAGCGTCACCGACTCGGCCGTGACCGCGGTGGCCGTCACCGGGATCGCCTGGCCGTCGGGCGACTGCACCCGCAGCTGCTGGCCGACCTGCGGCGCGCGGCCGATCGGGAACTGCGAGCGCGGCACCGTGATCACCATCTCGGGATGGTGCGGGCCGTAGGCCTCGGCCGCCGGGATGGTGACGTCCTTGCGCTGGCCGGCCGTCATGCCCGCCACCGCCGCGTCGAAGCCGGGGATCACCCGGCCGGCGCCCAGCACGAACTTCAGCGGCTCGCCGCCGTCCGACGAGTCGAACACCGTCCCGTCGCCGAATTTCCCCGTGTAGTGCACCTGCACCAGGTCGCCCTGCTTGGCCGCTTGCATGTCAGCTCCCGTCGTGTCGTTTGGTAGGATAGGGTGTCATTTGGTGATGCCCATGATGTCCAGCAGGAAGGCGTACTGGAACGCCAGGTCCCGCAGGTAACCGTAGCGGCCCGAGGGACCGCCGTGACCGCTGGACAGGTCGGTCCGCAGCAGCAGCGGGTTGCCGTCGGTCTTCAGCCGCCGCAGCCGGGCCACCCACTTGGCCGGCTCCCAGTACGGCACGTTGGCGTCGTTGAATCCGCCGGTGACCAGCATCGCCGGATAGTCCTGGGCCCCGATGTTCTCGTAGGGCGCGTAGGAGGCCATGTACTCGTACTGCGCCCGGTCCCGGGGGTCGCCCCACTCCTCGTACTCGGCCGTGGTCAGCGGGATGGCGGGGTCCAGCATGGTGTTGATCAGGTCGACGAACGGGACGTCCATCAGGGCCGCGCGGAACAGCCCGGGCCGGGCGTTGACCACCGCTCCCACCAGCAGGCCGCCGGCGCTGCCGCCCGCGATCGCCAGCGTCGCCGGCGACGCGTACCCCAGCTCGACCAGGCGCTCGGCGCAGGCGATGAAGTCGCCGAAGCTGTTCTTCTTGCGCAGCAGCTTGCCGTCCTCGTACCACCGCCGGCCGTTCTCCTGGCCGCCCCGCACGTGGGCGATGGCGTAGACGAAGCCGCGGTCCAGCAGGCTGACCCGGTTGGCGCTGAAGCCCGCGTCCCAGCTGTCGCCGTAGGCGCCGTAGCCCTCCAGCAGACAGGGGCTGCGCCCGTCGCGCACCAGGCCCTTCCGATGGACCAGCGAGATCGGCACGGCCGTGCCGTCGCCGGCCGTGGCGTAGATCCGCTCCGAGACGTAGCGCGACGTGTCGTACCCGCCCCGCACCTGGTAGCGCTTCACCACCCGGTCGGCGCCGGACGGCAGGTCGTGGTCGTGGACCGAGCCCGGCGTCACCAGCGAGCTGTAGGTGTAGCGCAGCGTCGCCGAGTGGTAGTCGCCGGAGCGCCAGGCGTGCACCGTGTAGGCCGGCTCGCCGAACCGCAGCTGCCGGTCGACGGCACCGTCCCACGACCGCACCCGCAGCCGCAGCAGGCCGCCGGCCCGTTCCTGGAGGACGCAGTGGTCGCGGAACACCAGCACGTCCTCCAGCAGCACGCTGTCGCGCGCCGGGATGACCTCGCTCCAGTTCGGCCGCGACCAATCGGCCAGCGGCGCCGCCATCAGCCGGAAGTTCTCGGCGCCCTCGTTGGTGATGATGTACAGCGAGTCGCCGCGGTGCTCGAGGTAGTCCTCGCGCCCCGCCGCCCGCGGCCGCAGCAGCCGGAAGCTGTCGTCCGGCGCGTCCGCGCTGCCGATCCGGGCCTCGGACGCGGTCTTGCTGTGCGAGTAGACGACGAGGTACCGCTTCGACCTGGTCCGCTGCAGGCTCACCGAGAACTCGGGGTCCTGCTCCCGGTAGACCAGCCGGTCGTCGGCCTGGGGCGTGCCCAGCACGTGTCGCAGCACGCGGTCGTCCCGCAGCGTGGAATCGTAGGTCTCGTAGATCACCGTGCGGTTGTCGTTGGCCCAGGCCATGTACCTGGCGCGGCAGATGGAGTCGGCCACCATCGAGCCGCGGGCCAGGTCCTTGAAGTAGATGGTGTAGGTGGACGAGCCTGCGGTGTCGGCCAGGAACGCCAGGATCGTGTGGTCCGGGCTGACGAAGGTGCCGTCGACCGAGTAGTAGGCGTGCCCCCGGGCCAGCTGGTTCCCGTCCAGCAGCACCTCCTCCCGGGCCCGCAGGCTGCCCTTCTTCCGGCAGAAGACCGCGTACTCCTGCCCCTTGACCGTGCGGTCGTAGTAATAGAAGCTGTCCAGCTTGACCGGCACCGACAGGTCGCTTTCCCGCATCCGGCCGCGGAACTGGCGGTACAGCTTTTCCTGCAACTGCCGGGTGTGCCGCATCACGGCATCGGTATGGGCGTTCTCGGCCTTGAGATACTTGATGACCTCAGGATTCGTCTTCTCCCGCAGCCAGTGATACTCGTCGTTGCGCACGTAGCCGTGGATGCTGTCCTGCCAGGGCACGGTGGCGGCCACGGGAGGATTGATTTGGGCGGACAGCGGCAGCGCCAGCGACCAACAGCCAATAGCCAAGTGCAACGAGTATCTCATGTCAAGTCCCTGCGTTCCGCTGCTCGGTCATCGGTAGTGCGGCGCCGCCGCCTCGATGGCGTCGATGATCTGCTGGTAGCCGGTGCAGCGGCAGAGGTTGCCGGAAATGGCCTTGCGGATCTGCTCCCGGCTGGGGTTGCGGTGCTGCAGCAGGAAGGCGTGGGCGGTCAGCACCATGCCCGGCGTGCAGAACCCGCACTGGACGGCGCCGGCGTCGATGAAGGCCTGCTGCAGCGGGTGCAGGCCGCCGTCCTCGCGCGCCAGGCCCTCGATGGTCAGCACGCGCTTGCCCTCGGCGTCGGCCACGGTCCTGCGGCAGGACCGCACCGGCCGGCCGTCCACCAGCACCGTGCAGGCGCCGCAGGCGCCGATGCCGCAGCCGTTCTTGGTCCCGGTCAAATCGCAGTCCTCCCGCAGCCAGGCCAGCAGGTTCTTGGACCGCTCGGCCGCGCCGACCTCCCGCGGCCGTCCGTTGACGTACGTGATCATGGGCGGTCCTCCGGTTCGATCCGGATCGGCAGGGCGAAATGGCGCCGACCTGTCGCGTTGTACACCGCGTTGGCGATGGCCGGCGCCATCAGTTCGTTGGTGGGCTCGCCCACGCCCTTGGCCCCGGAGGGCGACAGCGGGTCGGCATTCTCGATGATCAGGCCGGTCATCTCGGGCAGGTCCGTGGCCCGCGGGATGCGATAACGGTCAAAGTTGGTGTTTTGAATTTTGCCCTTCTCATGTTGTATTTGCTCAAATAGAGCATAACCCGTGCCCATCGCCATGCCGCCGTAGAACTGCCCCAGCACCATCGCTGGGTTGACCGCCCGGCCCACCTCGTGCGAGGCTGCCATGTTCAGCAGCTTGACCCGGCCGGTCTTCTTGTTCACGGTCAGCTCCACGGCCTGGCAGCCATAGACCCAGGTGAAATAGGCGTTGCCCTGCCCGGTATGCTCGTCCCACGAGACCTTGGGGGCCTTGAACGTACCGAAGGAGTATGGGTATTCCTGCATCAGGAACAATTGGTGCATGGCCTCGCCGAACGCCAGCGTGTGCGAATCGTCCTTGCCCCAGATGTGGTCGTCCTTGAACCGGACGTCATCCGGTTTGCAGGATAACTGCGGTGCCAGCAATTCGGCCAGTTTCGTCTTCAGCGCCCGCGCCGCGTTGACCACCGCCCCGCCGCCCATGATGGTGCCGCGCGAGGCCACGGTGGTGCCGCCGTCCGGGATGTTCGCGGTCGACGGCATCCGGTAGCGGATGCGCTCCCTGCTGACGCCCAGCTCCTCCGCGCACAGCAGGACCATGGCGCTCTCCGCGCCCTGGCCGTTCTCGTGGACCGCGGCCTCCAGCAGGATCGAGCCGTCGAACTGGACGTTGATCACGGCCGCGTTGAAGTCCATGCCCTCGGCGCCCAGGCTCATGCCGCGGTAGCTGATGGCGTAGCCGATGCCGTAGAGCTCATCGCTCTCCGATCTCCCCAGGGAGCACTTTTTATACTTGTCGTGGAAATCGACCTGGCCCAGCGTGCTATCCAGCGCCTGTTCCAGGCTGACGGTGTGGGTGTCCAGCGTCTGCCCGGTGATGGTGACCGAGCCCTGCCGCAGCATGTTCTTCCGGCGGAACGCCGTGGCCGAGATCCCGCATTTCTCCGCCGCCATCTCCACCAGCTGCTCGATCGCGAAGTTCATCTGTGGTGAGCCGAACCCCCGCATCGCGCCGGTGACCACGTTGTTGGTGTAGACGCCGTAGACGTCGCAGTGGACGTGGGGCACGTCGTAGGGGCCGCAGCACTGCACCGTGGAGCGCCAGGTGACCCAGGGCGTCACCGAGCAGTAGGCGCCGGCGTCGGCCACCACGCGGACCTCGCAGGCCTCCATCCTCCCCTCCCGGGAGAAGCCCAGGCGGTACTTGATCCGGTAGGGGTGCCGCTTGTAGCTCTCCCGCACCGACCACTCGCGGTCGTAGGTCATCTTCACCGGCCGGCCGGTGAGCCTGGCGGCCAACGCTGCCCGGGCCGCCACGACGGACACCGTGTCGTCCTTGCCGCCGAAGCCGCCGCCCATCGGCACGGTCCTGACCTCGACGTCGGCCAGCGGCACGCCCAGCAGCGCCGCCACGAAGCGGCGGGTGGAGAACGGGTGCTGCATGCTGGCGTAGATCTCCGTCACCCCGTCCTGCCGCGGCACCGCCACCGCGGTCTCGGGCTCGAGGTAGGCGTGCTCGATGAACTGGGTGCGGAACTCCTGTTCGATCACGTGGTCGCAGCGCGCCAGCGCGGCCGCGGCGTCGCCCCGCCGCACCACATGGTGGTTGACGACGTTCGAGCCGTGGCCCTCGTGCACCAGCGGTGCGCCGGGTTTCATCGCTTCATCGGGATCCAGCAACGGCGGCAGCTCCTCGGCCTCGATCTTGACCAAGGGTATCGCTGCGATCGCCCGTTCGCGGGTCTCTGCCACCAACACGGCCGCCACGTCGCCGTTGAACCGCACCTTGTCGTCGGCCAGCATATGGTAATCGCGCAGGATCTGGCCGAACGTCACCGACCCCGGCACGTCGCTGGCCGTGATCACCCGCACCACGCCGGGGGACCGCTGGGCCGCCGCGGTGTCGATCGCCCTGATCCTGGCGTGCACATGGTCGGTGTACACCGGCACCGCGTGCAGCAGGCCGTGGAACTTGAGGTCGTCGGTGTACCGGGCCCGGCCGGTGACCTTGGCGGCGGCGTCGTTGCGCCAGGCGCTGTGTTTCTCGCTCATACGCGCTTTCCCGTGTGCCGTTGACCGTCCTTCAATTCGCCGTTCTCCACCGCCGTCTCCCCGCGCCGCAGCACGCGTCTGATCCCGAGCCTGGTCGTCCGCCCCGGATAGGGCTCATGGACATCGGCCAGGCTCGAGCGCACCGGGCGTTCCGGGCCCTCGGCATCGAGGATCACCAGGTCGGCGTCCCCGCCCTTCCGGATCGCGCCCTTGCGGGGATACAGCCCCGCGATCTTCGCAGGGTGCAGTGCCAGGTGCCGCGCCAGCGCGGCCGGGTCCCGGTGGAGTTCGTAGACCAGCGGGACCAGCGCACCGATGCCGGCCAGTCCGTTGGGAACCTTGGCATAGTCCGATTTCTCCGCGTCCTTGTCTGTCCTCATGAACGCGCAGTGGTCGGTCGCATATGCGTCGAATGAACCCTGCAGAGCCAATTGATTCAGTTGTGCTCGAATTGATTCGCTGCGCAGCGGCGGGGAGCAGATGTACCGATGACCTGCCGGCTGCCGCAGGCTTTCTTCCGAGAGGAACAGGTACTGCGGGCAGGTCTCGCAGGTGACGGACAGGTCCTGCCTCGCCTGTGATATCAGCGTCGCGCCCTCGACGGTCGACAGGTGGACGATATGGCAGGGGCACTTCGTCCGCTGCGCGATCTCCAGCACCCGCGCGATCCCTTCGACCTCGGCGCCGGCCGGCCGCGACAGCGCATGGCTGTATGGGTCGGACGCGTCCGTGACCGCCGCCCGCGCCGCCGCCAGCAGGCCGTCGTCCTCGCAGTGGACCAGCACCTTGGCCCCCATGTCGCCGATCCGCCCCATCGCCTCCCGCAGTTTCCCGTAGTCCAGGAACAGCCCGGCCTCGCGGTAGGTGGTGTAGAATTTGAACGTGCGGAAATCATCGGCCAGCAGTTTTTCGATGCAGGCCCAGTCCGCCTTGTCGAAACCGACCGGCGTCAGGTGGAACGCGTAGTCGCAGTGCGAACGCCCGGCGGCGCGGGCCAGTGACTCCTCCACCGCCGCCTGCAGCGGTGCGCTTCCGCCCTGGGTAATGAACCCGCACAGCGTGGTGATGCCGTTGCGGATGGCGATCTCGGAGCCGGTCGCCCAGGTGTCCGCCAGTTGACACGTGCCGACCCTGCCATCCAGATGGGTGTGGATGTCGATCAGTCCCGGCAGCAGGTGCAGGCCGGCGGCGTCGATCGTCTCGCAATCATCGATCGCATAACCGATCCTGCCGATGTCCGCGATCAGGCCGTCCGCGACCAGGACATCGGTGACCAGCGCACGGTCCTCGAGGTGCACCGTGCCGTTCTTGATCTTGATCAGGGTCCTGCTCACAGACCTTTCACTGCGCCCAACCGCGGCGGGATGGGTTGCGGCAGAACGATGCGCGCCAGCGGGGCATCGATGTCCTTCAGCCCGTGCCCGGTCACCAGCAGCACGATCCGCCCGTTGCGCTTCAATTTCCCGCTGGTCGCGGCCTTGGCCAGGCCGGCGGCCGCGGCCGCGGCCGCCGGCTCGGCGAACACGCCCGCGGTCCGCGCCATCAGCGCCTGCGCCCTGCGGATCTCGCCGTCGCCGACCGTCAGCGAAAAGCCCCCGCTCTCAAGCACCGCATGCCGCGCCAGGTGGGCGTTGCTGGGCGCCGTGACCGAGATCGA
>JALOPJ010000035.1 GCA_025453955.1 Candidatus Edwardsiibacteriota bacterium | reverse complement strand
GTCCACCTGGACCCGGGTCACCGCCTTGGGCTGGGCCGCGTGGAACGTGCCGGCCTGCTTCTTCACCAGCGAGGCGTCCTGGTCGATGGCGCGCACCGGTGCCGAGACGGCCAGCGCCTGCACCGAGATGACCACGGTCAGAGCCAGGGCTGCGAATAGAATTCTCTTCATTGTACTTCCCTTTGAATTGACGTTAGGGTTCCGGGTATGCGCCGGCGGCGTGCCGGGCTTGGGATCGGCTGCGTCTCGTTTCGTGCGTCACCTCCTCTGCTTGGATTGGACGAACTGCGTGTCGCCAAGGGAATGGCCGCCGCCCCCGGTTCGGAACCCGTTGCCGGGAGAGCGGTAATATATGTTAAGTTACCATGTCGCGGCCCGTTTGTCAAGGCGAAAAACCGGTGAAAACGGTTTTTTTTCCTGCGGTCCGGTGGTTCTGGCAGATCATCATCAGCTGGTCGGTGCGCGAGGGGTCCAGCTGGGGATAGATGGCCAGCGGGATGAAGTGGAACAGCGCGCCCAGCGCCAGCAGCACCGCGCCGACGATCGGCAGCGTCCAGATGGCCGAGGGCTTGCGGATGATGGCCAGCAGCCGCTTCAGCACCCGGCCGTAGAACCACAGCGACAGGCAGAACAGGGCCACCCCGATGGCGAACACCAGCTCGGCGGCGATGGAGATCTCCATGTCATTCACCTCGCGATTGTGCGTTCAACAGGACGGGCGCGGGGTCACCTGGCCGGCGCGGCCGCGGCGCCGGCGGCGGCCGGCTTCTTGGCGGGGGTCACCACCTGCTTGAACTTCATGGCCCCCATAAGCGACAGCGCGCCGGACAGCAGGAAGAAGGCGTAGGCGATCCAGGACTGCATCACGTTCAGCTTGACCTGCGTGGCGTAGGCGATGATCTGGATCACGGCGAACACCAGGATGCCGAACGGCGCCAGCACCATGAACAGCCAGTTGGTCTTCTTGCGCAGCACGATCTCGTACTTGCGGGCGATCAGCCCGAACAGCACGCAGGTGACCCACAGCAGCACGCTGCCGGCGATCGACACCAGGTTGGTGGCCGTCACGTACCACAGGTACTCGCTGTCGTACAGCAGGAGCTTGAACATCGCTTCTCCTCATTTGATTACGGTGACTTTTTTCGATTTCGGTGATTGTTCATCAGGCGGCGGACCTGGCAACTGCTATTCCCGAAGTTGATCAACAATCCTACCGGCAAACCGGAGGCCTTGAGATATGCGATCAATTGGCTTTCAAAGAGTTTCGGTGGTTTGCCCGCTACGGCCTTGAGTTCGACAATAACCGTCCCATCGACGACGAGATCAATCCGCAACAACCCGACATCTGCACCCTCAAAGTAAACCCGGTATTCCTTCTCCGCCTCCACTTGCCTTCCGACCTTGCGGAGAGCCATCTTCAAACTGCTCGAATAAATCCTCTCCGGGAAGCCGGGTCCAAGCACCTGATGGATCTTGAAACACTGTCCGATGATTTGTTCGGTCAAATCGCTGTATTCATCTCGACAGGTTGAGCCCATAGTATCAACCACCGTAATCAGAAAGAATCATCGCCATCATGCCAAACGTTATTTCAGCAACACCATCATCTTGTCGGCCATCTGCTTCGCCGCCGACGGGCCGATGATCATCGAGGCGTCCTTCTGCAGGGCGTAGCAGAACTTCATCACCGGGTCGCGCACCAGCTTCTCCCGGTTGATGCGGTTGTCGGCCAGCTGGTTCTGGAAGATGTCGGCCGACAGCTCGCCCAGGAACTCGTCGGCGATGGCGGCCATCTTGTCCAGCACCGCGGGATCGACCGGCTCGCTGGGCCGGGGCGCGGGCCGGGCGGGCGGCGGGGCCGCGGGGGCGGCGGCCGGCTTGGCCGGCGCCGGAGTCGGCGCGGCCGGGACTGCGGCGGGCTTGGCGGGCGCGGCCGGTGCCGGGACCGGCGCCGGGGCCGGCGCGGCCTTCAGCAGCTCGGCCGGCATGCTCTTGATCTCCTTGAGCGCGCCCTCGACCGCGGCCTCGATCACCGCCACGTCGGCGGTGGGGTCGGCCAGCACGTTGAGGTAGCCCTTGTCGGAGCGGCGGATGAACAGCCGGGCGCCGTTGGTGTTGACCATCATCTTGGTGATGGTGAACTGGGCCACCATCGACAGCGCCTCGAAGGTCTGGGACAGCACCACCACGGCGCGCTTGGCGTTCTCGGTGGAGAAGGTCTTGGTCAGGGCCTGGGCCACGAAGCTGCCGTCGTCGCCGACGTAGAAGCAGCCGGTGACGCCGGACAGGCCCGACAGCCGTATCAGGATCTCTTCCATCATCGGCTACCGCCTGTCCGCAGCCAGCCGGGTGATCACCGACTGGAACTTCTGCTTGACCTCGACGAACCCCAGGATCGAGATCGCCTTCTTGCAGGTGAGGTTGACCAGCTTCTCGAAGGCGTCGCCCACCTCCTTCTTGGTGATGTCGGTCTTGACGCCGGAGCGGGGCACGATGATGCCCGTGCCGATGTCCAGCATCCGGGCCAGCCGGCCGGCCGGGTCGACCGCCTTGACCTCCTTCTCCAGCATCTCCTTCCACTCGGGGGCCTTCTCCCCCTTGGCGCCGAAGTCCTCCAGCAGCAGGTTCAATAATATCACTTTCTGCTTGAGCAGCTCCTCGGCCTCGGAGATCTCGGCCATCTTGTCCTCGGACAGCAGGTCCAGCGGATTCTGCTGGGTGGCCCACCACGGTGACGCCGCCGGGTCGATCTCCACGCCCAGGTAGGCGCCGGCCTGCGGCATGATCAGCAGCTTGTGGCCCTCGCCCTCGGCCAGCACGGCGGAGAGGTCGCCCAGCACCAGGTTGGAGGCGATCACCTCGGCGGCCGAGCCCAGGAAGGCGGTGACCTCGCCGAAATTGCCCGGCGCCCCGTCGGAGGACTTGATGACGGAGCCGTCGTCCTTGGAGACCGCGCAGCTGTGCCGGACGCCCTCCATCCGCAGCACGCTGTCGACCAGTTCGGCCGGTTCCTTTGGCATCGCTCTATCCTTCTCGGTTCATCGGTCGGCGGCCGCGGGGCCTAGGCCTTGGCCCGGACGCACACCGTCTGGTACTTGTGCTTGGCCAGCATCGGGCCGAACTCCTTGGCGCCCTGCTTCTGGATGGCGTCGGCCACCTGCCCCCACACCAGCACCAGCTCCTCCTTGGAGAGCCCGGTGGCGCCCCCGGGCGACGGGGCGACCTTGGCGTCGCCGAACTGCACGGCGCGGCCGACGTGGCCGTCCTTGTCGGCCGCCGCCAGGGCGGCCTTGGCGGTCTCCAGGTAGGGCGCCACGCCGGTGCCCTTGACGCCGAACTCCTCCAGCAGCAGGTTGACCAGCGCGATCTTGTCGCGCAGGGTGCGCTCCACCTCCAGCGGGTCCACCACCAGGTTCTTGGTCATCAGCCAGGAGAGGGTCTTGGTCACCTCCAGCAGCCCCAGCTTGCTGTCGCCGATGATGGTCCGGATGTCGCGCTTGCCGTTGACCAGGGCCATGATGGTCCAGTCGCTGCGCCGGATGGTGACGGCCGACTCCTCCGGGGCCTGGGCGGTGCGGGCCAGCACCGTGTCCATCGGCGGCAGGGTCTTGAGGATCTCGGTGACCTCGGTGCGGCGGCGCTCGCCCTCCTCGATCAGCTGGTCGGCGCCGTCCTTGATCGACTCCTCGCTGGTCTCCAGGCAGAGGTTGAACACCGCCTCGCTGCCCTTGATCTCGCCGTGGACCGCGTGCACGGCGTTGCCGCCCACGAAGTAGATCTCCCCCGCCCCGTCCGGCGTGGTCAGCGTCAGCCGGCCGTTCTTCTTGAAGTGGCTCAGGACGTAGAGGATCTCCGAGACCGGAAAGATGGCGAGGTCGGCCTGCAGGCCCATGGCGTCGGGGTCCCCTTTCATCTGCGTCGTCGCTGCCCGTGGTGATGAGTCTAAATCAAACCGGTGATGGTTGTCAATGGGTTTGTGCGGCGCCGCGCCGTTCCGCCGCCAGCCGCCCGGCCAGCGCGCGCTCCCCGTCCGTCGCCGGCAGCTCGTCGAACCCGACGCCCCAGGCGGCGCGGAACCCCGCGGCCATGGCGGCGACGGCCTCGTCGAACCCGACCGGCCGGCCCAGCAGCGCCGCGGCGGTGACCGAGCGGCCGTCGTCCCGCAGGCCGGCGAACGCGGCGTCCTGCGCCTGGTTCAGCAGCACCGAGCCCTGCTGCAGCAGCGCGCCGCCGATCCGGCGCTGGGCGCTGCCGACGATCTTGCGCCCGCCGGCGGTGATCTCGTAGCGGCCGGCCGCGGCGAAGCACGACGCCGCCCGGGCCGGGCCCGGGGCGCCGGCCTCGGACCGCACCATGTCGGCGCCCACCCCCAGGTTCCGCAGCCCGGCCAGCAGCGCCGCGGCGATGGTGCGGTAGGTCTCCAGCACCGCGCCCCCCAGCAGCGGGTCGTCGGCCGGCGCCGCCACGCAGTAGGTCAGCTCGTCCCGGTGGTACACCGCCCGGCCGCCGGTGGGCCGCCGCACCACGTCGACGCCGGCCGCCGCGCAGGCCGCCCGGTCGATCTCGGCGTCGTCCTGGTTGTATCCCAGCGACACCGCCGGCGGGTCCCAGCCGTAGAAACGCACCACGGGCTGCGCCGCGCCGTCCCCCGCCGCCCGCGCCAGCAGCTCGTCGAAGGCCATGTTGTACCAGCCGTCGAAGTGCGCCCGGTCGACGATCAGCCGCATCGCCTCAGGCACCGCCGGACAGCACGGCCGCCACGGCCTCCTCCCGGGTCCGGTAGACGGCGGCATCGAACTCGGCCTTGTGGGCCATGGCCTTGACGCCCATCCGGCCGGTGGCCGTGCTGCCGTAGCGGGCGAAGTTCAGCTTCCAGCGCTGCGACAACGGCCGCGACCGCTCGCCGTAGTACCCGCTGACCTGCTCGCCGATGAACAGGCCGTCGATGCGGGCGACGACGTGGACCGGCCGGCCGATCCGCTCGAACTGCTCCCGGTAGATGGCGACGAACCGGTCGGCCTGCTCCGGGGTGGTGATGTCGAAATCGTCCTCGACGAAGAGGATGTTGCGCTCGCGGTCGTACTCGAACCGGACGGTCTGCGAAGCCATGCCCGCCGCTCCGCGCTCACTGGGCCGGGGCCGGCGGCCGGAGCTTCATCCGCTCGACGGCCGCCGTGGCCTCGTCCCGGGTGTTGAAGATGTTGACCTCCAGCGCGGCCTTGAGCGCGGCCGTCCGCACCGACATCCGGGAAACCGCGTTGGAGCCGTAGCGGGCGAACCCCAGGATGTTGCGCTCCACCACTTCCTTGGCCCGTCGGCCGTAGTAGGCGTCGACCTTGGCGCCGACCAGCAGGCCGTCGATGCCCACCACCAGGTATGGCTTGGCGCCGATCGCCCCCAGCTCGCGCTCGTACAGCGCCAGGAACTCGTCGGCGTCCCGCTCGCTGGCGATCTCGTAATCGTCGACGGCGAACAGGATGTTGCGGTCCGCGTCGTACTGGAAGGTGACCGTCTGTCCCGCCATGGCCGCGCTCCGTCCTAGTCCTCGATCAGCTCCACGTTGGCGCGGGGCACGATCGCCTTGGTGCCGTCCTCGAACTCCACCTCCAGGATCCGGGCGTGGCTCTCGGACTCCAGCTTCTGCAGCTCGTGCGGCAGGGCCGTGACCTTGCCGATCCGGCCGAAGTAGGGGTGCCGGATGGCGCGGATGGCCATGCCCAGGTCCATCCCCCCGTCCTGCTTGTGCGTCTCCTCGGTCGAGCGCTCGCCGGCCAGCGGGATGATCACCTCGGGCCGCATCACGCCGGCGCGGATCTGGGTGGCGCCGTTGACCGAGGCCTTCAGCCCCTGCTTGGACTTCAGCAGGTTGAACGTTTTCCTGGCCATGGTCATCTGGCCGAAGCCCTCGGTCACCACCAGCGTCACGCCCTTCTGCTCGGTGCCGGTGATGGCCACGCCGATGTCGTATCCCAGGAACGCCTTGAGGTCGGCGTCGTTGATGCCGCCCACCACCAGCGCCTTGGCGCCGACCTCCACCGCCTTCTGCAGCGCGGCGATCCGCACCAGGCTGCCGCCCACCACCACCTTGCCCTGGCAGGCCGGTGTCAGCAGGTCGGGGGTCAGTTCCTGCGCCGGGTCGGCGGCCACCACCAGCACCTCGCCGGCGACCTCGCCGCCGATGCCGAAGATGCCCTGGACGAAGGTGCCGAAGGCCTCCACCACCACGCCCTCGTTCTCGTTGACCTGGACGATGGTGCCGTCGATGTAGGCCCGCACCTGCACCGGCAGCGGCGGCTCGCGCAGGATCACCTGGCCGGTGATCTGCGAGATCGACTCGATGGTGCCGGTGACCGGCGCCTTGCAGCTGGACTTGAACAGCCCGAAGAAGCCCTTGCTGATGGCGATGGCCTCGTCCTTGGCCACCGGGTCGCCGATCTTCTTCAGCATGTGGGAGGGCACGTCCTCGGCCAGCAGGCCCAGCAGGCCCGCCACGTTGACGGTCTGGACGTTGCCCGGCAGCTCGGTCTTGGCCACCACCTGGTCGGACGCCACCGCGTCGCCCTGCTTGACCATCACCTGGCCCTTCAGCGGCAGGCGGCGATCCTTGCGGACGACGGACTTCTCGGTGACCTTGAGGCCGGGGGTATATGCGTGTGCCATACGATTCCTCTTTCTATCTCGTTGGGGCTGGTTTGAAACCAGCCCTTACCCTTACCGTTGATGCTACTTCATCGGGTAGATGTCGAGCGCCCGGTTCCACTCGGCCAGCTTGCGCACCCGCTCCTTGGTCTCGGCGGGCAGCGGCAGGGGCCGGCCCCGGCCGTCGATGATCACGCCGACCGTTCCGCCCTCCAGCGTGGCCTCCAGCTCCTTGCCCTTGCCGGCGCCGCAGTCGAAGCCGCGGGCCGGGACGACGGCGGCCTTGACCTTCTCGTCGCCCAGCGGCACCAGCTTCATCTCGCCGGCCTTGACCGACTCCTCGACCGCGGTGCCGTCGGCCCGGGTGAACCGCACCGTGACGCAGGGCTGGCCCTCCTTGGCCTGGCCGGTGGGGCAGATGGCCGAGCCCAGCCGCACCAGGCAGTCCTTGACGAACACCTCGTTGGCCGCCGCCGCGTGCACGGTGGACAGCACGCCCAGGTGCGGGGCCATGAAGATGGAGTCCACCGCCATGGTGGTGACGCCCTCGGGCTGGAAGGCGTCGATCATCATCAGCGCCGACTGCGAGCGTCGCGGCGCGTGCGACAGCACGCCGCCCGAGCCGATCAGGATCCCCAGGTCCATCATGTTGATCAGGGTCTCGCCCGAGGCGCTCTGGTCGAAGGCGTCGGAGATGGTGCGCTCCTGCTGCACGCCCTTCAGGCCCACCGCCATCTCCTTGTGCTGCTTGAAGGCCAGCCGCAGCGCCTCGCGCGAGATGGCCTGCTCGATCTGCAGCTCGTCCAGCGACTGGGGGATGGTGGTCGGCCGGATCATCTTGTTGCGGATCCGGTTGCGCAGGTCGGCCTCGTCCATCTGGAACGGCACCCAGCGCATGATGTTGTCCAGCCCGGCCTCGGCCAGCACGTTGGAGATGGAGTAGCTCATCCCCAGGTTGGCCGACACCGTGCGGTTGAACACGTCCAGGTCCGTGCCCTTGTCGAAGAACACCGAGAAGACGTCGGTGGTGGCGCCGCCGATGTCCACGCCGATGGCCGCGATGCGGTCGGCCTTGGCCAGCGACTGGATCATCAGCCCCACCGCGCCCGGCGTGGGCATGATCGGCACCTCGTGGGCCATCGCCATCAGCTTCTTGTAGCCGGGGGCGTGGGCCATCACGTGCTCCATGAACACGTCGTGGATGGCGTCGCGGGCCGGCGTCAGGTTCTCGCGCTCCAGCACCGGCCGCAGGTTGTCCTTGATCAGCAGCGCGGTCTTGGCCTCCAGCGTCTTGGTGATGATCTCCCGGGCGTTCTTGTTGCCGGCGTAGATCACCGGCAGCCGGTAGGAGGTGCCGAACCGCGGCTTGGGGTCGGCCGCCGCCACCAGCTCGGCCATCTCGGCCACGTGGGTGATGGTGCCGCCGTCGATGCCGCCCGACAGCAGGATCATGTCCGGCCGCAGGTGGCGGATCCGCTCGATCCGCTCGTGCGGCAGCCGGCCGTCGTTGGAGGCCAGCACGTCCATCACGATGGCGCCGGCGCCCAGCGCGGCGCGGGCCGCGCTCTCGCCGGTCATCGACTTGACCACGCCGGCCACCATCATCTGCAGGCCGCCGCCGGCCGAGCTGGTGGACATGTAGATGTCCACGCCCTCGTTGCCCTGGGCCGGCGTGATGATGTCGTCGCCGGACAGGATCTTGCGGCCGGAGAGCTCCTCCACCTCGCGCACGGCGTTGAGCACGCCCTTGGTGACGTCCTCGAACGGCTTCTCCACCGTGGTCGGCGCCTCGCCCCTGATGGTCTGCCGGTACTCGCCGTTCTTGTACTCGATCAGGATGGCCTTGGTGGTGGTGCTGCCGCAGTCGGTGACCAGGATCACCTTCAGCTTGTTGGGGTCGACTGCCATGATCGGCTCCTGTGGCTATCTGAATGAATAGATTTTACGGGGTTCCGCCGGAGAATTACGCGGAAGCACGGAATCTCAGAAAATGCAAGAAACAGGGTTATTCTAAGGGCCGTTGTCCCGTGTCTTCAGTGTTTCCGCGGTCCGTCCGCAGGGGTTCCTATTTCAGGCCGATCAGCCGCTGGAACCAGTTGCGCGGCGGCTTGCCCTCGGCGGCCCGCTTGGCCCTGGCGGCGTCCTGCTCCGCCTTTTCCCGCGCCTGCCATTCGGCCTCCTGGCGCTCGATCTCCAGCAGCAGCTTCTCGACGTTCTCGCGCTGCTCCATCATCAGCGTGATCTCGTCGTACTCCCTGCGGTTGAGGAAGGCCTGGACGATCGGCTGCAAAAAGACCATGCCCTGGCTGCCGATGAACGACAGCGGCTTGACCGACTCGAAGAACATGATGGCCGGCGTGGTCAGCTTGCGCTTGACGATCTGGTCGGCGATCATCCTCAGCAGCTCGGCCTGCCGTTCGGGCGAGGGCATGTTGCCGTCGATGTAGATGGAGTCGCTCATTTTCCCGCTGTTTGAAACCGTTTCAAACGTTCAAACGTTCGAAAGCGCTACCGGACCACGACCATCTTGGCCGCGGCCGTCCGGCCGTTCGACTCCAAGCGCACCAGGTACACGCCGCTGGCCACCCTGCGATCGCCATTGTCTTTCCCGTTCCACACCGCTTCGTAGCTTCCCATCTTCTTATCTTCATTGATAAGCGTCCGCACCCGCTGCCCGGCGATGTTGTAGATTTCGACCTTGACCCGACCGGCATTGGGTATCTGGTACGCGACCCCGTTTCCCATCACCCGCAATTTTGCATTTTGTATTTTGCCTCTTTCATTTGGGATCGGGTTTTCGGCCACCCCCGCCGGGCCGTAGCCCTGCAACACCCACAACCCGTTGGTTTCGCAGGCGACATAGACGCAGCCGTCGGCATAGGCCGCGCCGGAGGCGTACCCGCCCGGTATGACATAATGCCCGACCTCGACCGGATTGACCGGATCGCTGATGTTGGCGACCCGCAGCCCCGCATCATAATCGGAAACGTAGGCGTTGTCCCGCGAGATGGTGACCTTCTTGCAGAACCCCGGCGTGTTGTACCGTCCGACCGAGTCCGGGTTCGCGGGATCGCTGACGTCATAGACGAACAGGCCCGAGACATCGTTCGTGACATAGGCGTAACTGCCGGCGATCGCCACGCCCGTGGCGGCGAGGGGCATATCGTGCGCTCCCGCGAGGACGGGGTTGGCCGGATCGCTGACATCGACCACCAGCAGTCCCAGCACATTGTACGCCAGGTAGGCGTACCCGCCAGCGATCGCGACGTCGTAGACCGCGACATTGGAGGCCCCCGCAGAATCGTAGGTCCCGGCCAGCACGGGGTGGGCGGGATCGGCGATGTTGACGATCCGCAGCCCGCCGGTGCCGTCGGCCACGTAGGCATAGTTGCCGGACACCTTCACGCGATTGGCAGTGCCCGTAAGCTGGCAGTACCCCAGCGAATCCGGGCTGGTCGGATCGGTGACGTCCACCACGTACAGCCCGCGGTTGCCGTTCGCCAGGAAGGCGACGCTGTCCACGACCGCGACGTCGTTGACCTCACCCGCGGCGTCGAAGCGGCCGACCAGGGCGATGTTCTCGGGCGCGCTGACGTCGAAGATCCAGAGATCAGATTCGTACCCGGCGAGGTAGGCATAGCCGCCGGACACCGCCACGCTGCGGCCGGACGGCAGCCCGAAGTACCCGACCGGGGCCACGCCGGAGCTGACGTTGCAGATCCGCAGGCCGGCGGCGTCGTCCGCGACGTAGACGCAGCTTCCGCCGGCGGCGACATCGAGGGCTTCGCCCGGCGTGTTGTACGTACCGGCCGACGCGGGATTGAGGGGGTCGCTGATGTCGATCTTCCGGACGCCGAAGGATTGATCCGCGACATAGGCGTAGCTGCCGGACAGCGCCACGGCCCGTGCGTTGCCCGTATCGAACCGGCCGGCCGTGTCGGGATCGGTCGGGTCGCTGACGTCGACCACCCACAGCCCGGACGAAGCGCCGGCCACGTAGGCATAGTTCCCGGAGACGGCGACATCGCAGGCATCGTCCCACAGGTCGATGGAACCGATGGTGTCCGGCCCGCCCGCGGCGGCGACGTCGACGACCATCAGGCCGTCGGTGTAGTTCGCCACGTAGGCGTAGCGTCCCGACACCGCGACGCCGTATGCCGTGCTGCCCGTGTTGATGGAGCCTATGAGTGTGAAGTTGACGGCCATGCTGTAATCGATCCGCAGCACCAGCAGGCCGCCGATGCCGTCGGCGACGTACAGGGTGTCGTGTTGGATCGCCAGACCGTAGGCGTGCTGCGGCGTGTCGTAGCTGCCGGCCACGTAGGGGTTGCCCGGGTCGTCGTACCCCAGCACGCAGACGCCCGAGCCGCCCAGCGCCAGGTAGATGTACTCGCCGATGACGCGGATGTCCTCGACGGCGGCCGGCAGCATCATCTCGGACACCTTGACCGGCGCCGTGGAATCAGCGACATTGAGGATCATCACGCCGTGGCCGGACCCGACCACCGCGTAGGGCGTCACGCCGATGGTGCCGTAGCCCACCGCCTGGCTGGGCCCGAACGTCCACTTGCCGACGCAGCGGACGTTGGCGCTGTCCTGGGCCAGCGCCGGCGAAGCAAAACACAGCGCAGCCGCAAGCAGCATTTTTGTGTTCATGGCAACATCTCCGTCTAACTGCTTGCAACTGTTTCAAATAGTTCGAACCGTTCCAAACCGTTCGCGTTCAGTTGCACACCCCGCCGTAACGCAGGTTGGGCTGCTTCACCGCCTTGACGTCGTCCAGCCGGCCGATCGGCGTATTGTGCGGCGCGGTCTTCACCAGCTCCGGCGTCTCCTTGATCTCCTGTGCGATCCGCTTCATCGTCTTGATGAACTCGTCCAGCGTCTCCTGGCTCTCGGTCTCGGTGGGTTCGATCATGATGGCCTCGGGCACGATCATCGGGAAATAGATGGTCGGCGCGTGGAAGCCGTAGTCGAGCAGCCGCTTGGCGATGTCCAGGGTCTTGACGCCCTGGTCGCGGAACCGCAGGCCGGAGAGCACGCACTCGTGCTTGCAGTGCGTCTTGTAGGGCAGGTCGTAGTCGTTCTCCAGCGCGCGCATCACGTAGTTGGCGCTGATGATGGCGTTGACCGAGGCGTCGCGCAGGCCCCTGCCGCCCATCATCCGGATATATGTATAGGCCCGCACCATCACCAGGAAGTTGCCGAAGAAACTGTGCACCCGGCCGATGCTGTCCGGGCGGTCATGGTCGAGGTAGTACTGGGGCGCCCGCGCGTTGCTGCCGACGTCGACCATCCGCTCGGCGACCACGGGCGATGGCAGGAACGGCGCCAGCGCCGCGGTGCAGGAGACGCCGCCCGCGCCCGGCCCGCCGCCGCCGTGCGGCGTGGAGAACGTCTTGTGGAGGTTGAAGTGCATCAGGTCGATGCCCATGTCGCCCGGCCGGACGATGCCCATCATGGCGTTGAGGTTGGCGCCGTCCATGTACAGCAGGGCGCCGGCGTCGTGGGCGATGCGCGCGATCTCGACGATGTTGCGCTCGAACAGGCCCAGGGTGTTGGGATTGGTCAGCATCACGCAGGCCACCTGGCCGCTGATGTGCGCCCGGAGGTCCGCCGGGTCCAGCAGGCCCTCGCCGTTGGACTTGATGGTCACCGACCGGAAGCCGGCGATGGTGGCCGAGGCCGGGTTGGTGCCGTGGGCCGAGTCGGGGATCAGGATGGTGTCGCGCTTCTCGCCGCGCTTGCGGAAATAGGCGCCGACCATCATCAGCGCCGTCAGTTCGCCGTGGGCGCCGGCCACCGGCTGCAGCGTGATGGCATCATGCCCGGCCACCTCGCGCAGGGCCTCTCCCAGCCCGTGCATCAGGGCCAGCGCACCCTGGCAGGACGCCTCGTCCTGCAGCGGGTGCAGGCCGGTGAAGCCGGGCAGCCGGCAGGCGTCCTCGTTGACCTTGGGATTGTACTTCATGGTGCACGACCCCAGCGGGTAGAATCCCTTGTCGACGTGGTGGTTCAGCGTCGACAGCCGCACGAAGTGCCGCACCGTGTCGATCTCCGAGACCTGCGGCAGCCCGGCCAGGTCGCCGCGCAGCGCGGCCGCGGGCACCAGCGTGTCGAGGGGCAGCACGGGCACGTCGCACGCGGGCAAGGCATGGCCCTCGCGGCCGGATGAGGACAGTTCGAATATGGTCTTCTCGAGCATGGGCCCGTCTGGCATAAGTGATTAGTTTTATAGCACTATAGCTTATCATGATGGCCCCGGCAAAGTCAAGCAAAAAAAGCCATTCCGTCCGCCGGAATGGCTTGTGCGATCCCCATGGGTCAGACCATGTGCAGCAGCCTGATCCGCTCGGTCCAGGCGGCGGCCCCCAGCCGCCCGAAGACCTGTTCCGCCGCTGCCACGGCCGTTTCCCAGGGTCGTCCCGCGGCCTTGAGCCACTCCGCGTATCGGAACTGGGCCACCGCCGCCCGGTAACAGCTCTCGTCGCGCCGCGCCGACCCGATGGCCCGCTCGAAGGCGCGCTCGACGTCGGCGCCCGGCCGGCCGGCCGCGGCCATCAGGACGGCCAGCAGCAGCAGCGCGTCGGCCTGCCAGGGCCCGTCCTCGGCGGCCAGCCTTTCCAGCAGCGCCTGGGCGCCGTCGCGGTCGCCCGTTCCGGCCGCGCAGCGCGCCGACACCAGCCGCGCCAGCGGACGGTCGCGGGAACCGGCCGCCGCCGCGTGGGCGTCCTCCAGGCAGCGCTCGGCCTCGGCCCAGCGCTCCTGGTCGCAGTGGACGGCCGCCAGCCGCAGATGGGCAGCGGCGGCCAGCCCGCCGTTGGCCAGTTCCCGGCCCATGGCTGCCGCCTGCTGCAGCAGGATCCTCGCCTCCTCCAGCCGCAATTGGTCGCGCCGCAGCGCGCCCAGCGACAGCAGGTCTCCCGCCAGGAACATCCGGTCGCCGATGCCGCGGCGCAAGGCGATGGCCTCGGCCAGCATCCGCTCGCCGGCCGGCCAGGCGCCGCTCTGGATCAGGTCGACGGCGATGTTCGAGAGGCTGAAGCCCAGGCCGTAGCGGTCACCGACCCGCTCGCGGATCGCGCGCGAGCGCTCCAGGCAGGCGCGGGCCTCCTCCCTGCGCCCCAGGCGCGCCAGCAGGACGCTGTAGTTGCTGTAGGCGTACGCCAGCGTCACCAGGTCCGTGCCCCGCTCCAGCGTGGCGATGGCGTCCTGGAAGGTCCGCTCGGCCTCGCCGTCCCGGCCCAGGGCGCCCAGCACCGAGGCCACGTTGACCAGGCTGTTGCCGATGCCGTCAATGTCGCCGAGCTGGCGGTACAGTGCCAGCGCCTGCCGGTAGCATTCCAGGCCCTGTTCCGGGCGGCCGGTGTCCTCCACGGCCACGCCCAAACCGTTCAGCCGGCTGGCGGCCTTGGCCCGGTCGCCGCGTCGCTGGTGCAGGTCGATCGCCCGGCGGCTGAGCTCCTCCATGCGGGCGTACTCGCTGCGCATCAGCAGGGCCTCGATCAGCAGGCCCCAGCAGTCGCCGACCAGCTCGGGCAGCTGTTCGGGATCGAACGCAGCCGCCAGCCGTTCGCCGGCGGCCAGCACCTCGCGCGCCCGGCCCAGCAACAGCTGCACCTCCAGCGCGCGCAGTTCCAGCCGGGCCCGCAGCAGCGCAGCCAGCCCCTGCCGCCCGCCGCCGACGGCGGCGATTTCCGGGGGCGCGAGATACCGCCGCAGGGCGGCGGTATCGCCGTGGGCGTGGGCGGTCAACGGCATGGCCGGTAGGCCGTCACTTGCACTGCTGCAGGCCCCAGGCCAGCGCCGAGCGGTAGGTCTGCTCGGAGAACCCGGGATAGCTGGCGGCCAGCTCGGCCAGGGCGTCCTCCTGCTGCACCATCCCTGACTTGACGCGGGCGGCGGTGCCGTAGCTGACGCTCTCCAGCACCTTGGCCTTGCTGACGATGTCGTCGAGCTCGACCGGGCCCAGCGACGGGAACCGCTCGCGCAGGGTCGCCAGCGGGTCCGGCCCGCCCTTGGCGAACCGCACGGTGGCCTCGAACGCCATGTCCAGGGCCAGCTGGATGGTCAGCGCGAAACGGTCCTGGGGCATCGCCGGTTCGTCGCGGCGCGTGACATCGCCCACCCAGGTGGCCCGCGGGCGGCGGGCGGAACCGGCCAGCAGCGGCGCCACGCCCCAGGCGGTGCCGGCCAGCCCGGCCAGCAGCAGCAGCGCCCCCAGCCAGCGGAATAGGTCAACGGCACGGGGATCCCGGCGGTCGGCGATGTTGCGGCCGGGGTCGGCCGGGTCGTAGTACACCGTGATCCGCTTGTCGACCGGCAGCACGGAATACACCGCCCCGAACATCCCGCCGGACTGGCCCGGCATCAGCTGCGCGCCCTCCAGCGCCGGCTGCACCCAGCGCTTGACCTCGTCCAGCGAGGCGCTCCACTCGCGGTCCAGCCCCAGCCGCTGTCCCTGGTATTCGACGCCCCCCGCCAGGAAGCGGTAATCCACGACCGGCGCGTAGCCCGCCTCGCCGCCGGGGCCGGTGCGGCGGTCGATCGTGACCCCCAGCACCACGGCGTCCGCGGCGGTCCAGCCGCTCATGGAGCGCTCGCGGGCGTGCAGCGCGGCGTCGGCGATCAGGCAGGCGACCGCGGCGGCGGCCAGCACGGCCGCAATGATCAGTTTCGTGGCGTTCTTCATCGGTGGCGTCTCGGATTGTTGTTCGGTGGCGTTGGCCGGCCGGGGCCGGTCAGGCCCCCAGGTAGCTGGCCCGCACCCGCTGGTGGGCCAGCAGGGCGGCGCCCGTGCCTTCCAGCACCATGGCGCCGGTTTCCAGCAGGTAGCCGCGGTCGGCGATCTCCAGGCTGCGCTGGGCGTTCTGCTCCACCAGCACCACCGTGATCCCGCCGGCCCGGATCTCGCGGATCAGGTCGAACACGGCGTCAACGACGATCGGCGCCAGACCCAGGCTGGGCTCGTCCAGCAGCATCAGGGCCGGCTGCGACATCAGGCCGCGGGCGATGGCCAGCATCTGCTGCTCGCCGCCCGAGAGGGTGCCGCCCGGCTGGTCCCGGCGTTCGGCCAGCCTGGGGAACATGGCGAAGGCGCGTTCGATCCCCGCCGCCCGTGCCCTGCGGTTTTCCGTCAGGTAGGCGCCCATCTCCAGGTTCTCGCGCACCGTCAGCCCGGGAAAAATGCGCCGGCCCTCCGGCACCTGCACCACCCCCAGTGCGACGATCCGGTCGGGCGGCAGGCCGGTGATGTCGCGCCCCCCGTAGCTGATGGCGCCGGCCGTTGCCGGCAGCAGACCGGAGATGGCGGCGATGGCCGTGGTCTTGCCGGCGCCGTTGGCGCCCAGCAGGGCCACGATCTCGCCCCGCCGCACCTCCAGCGAGATGCCGTGCAGCACCTCCAGCTGCCCGTACCCGCAGCGCAGTCCCCGCAGCGACAGCAGGGCTGCCGGGCCGGCGGCCGGCGCCGCGCGGCTCAGCATGCGGGGGCCTTCCCCAGGTAGGCCTCGATCACCCGCGGATCGCCGCGGACGTCGTCCGGCGGGCCGGCGGTCACCAGGCGGCCGCCGTCCAGCACCGCCACCCGGTCGCAGATCCCCATCACCACCCGCATGTGGTGCTCGATCAGCAGCACGGTGACGCCGCGGTCCCTGATCCGCCGGATCATCGCCATCAGCTCGCCGGCCTCCTGGGGATTCATGCCGGCCGCCGGCTCGTCCAGGCACAGCAGCGAAGGCTCGGTGGCCAGGGCCCGGGCGATCTCCAGCCGGCGCTGGTGGCCGTAGGGCAGGTTCTTGGCCAGATGGTCCTCCGGGCCGGACAGCTCGACGAACGCCAGCAGCTCGGCCGCCTTAGTACGGATCTCCCGCTCCTCGTCGCGCGTTTTCCTGTTCCGCGTGATCGCGCCCCATAACCGCGAAGCAGTGCGGCAGTGCCGGCCGACCATCACGTTCTCCAGCACGGTCATTTCCTTGAACAACCGGATGTTCTGGAAGGTCCGCGCGATGCCGCGCTGCGCCACCTTCGGCTCGGAAATGCCCGTGATGTCGGCGTCTTCGAAGGTGAAGCGACCGGCGCTGGGTTTGTAGACCCCGGTCAGACAGTTGAACAGCGTGGTCTTGCCCGCGCCGTTGGGGCCGATCAGCCCGAAGATCTGGCCGGGCTCGATGCCGAACGAGATGTCGGAGAGCGCGGCCAGCCCGCCGAAGTTCTTGGCGATCCGTTCGATTGTCAGCAGCATCGTGCGCGCGACGCCGCCCTTCGCGGCCGGGTCAATCACCGATCGAGCTGAAGATGCCCGCCACCTCGGCCGGGGTCCGCGCGGAGAGCAGCTGCCTGCGGACCTCCTCGCGGCCCACGGCCTGGGCGATCAGCTTCAGCACCTTGAGGTAGCCCTCGACGTTGTCCCCGGCCGAGATCATCAGCACCAGGTCGACCGGCCGGCCGTCGATCGTCCCGTAGTCGGCCAGCGGTTTCTTCGGCCGGACGAAGATCACCACCACCTCGTCGGTGGCGGCGCCGGAGCGCGAGTGGGGGATCCCCACGCCGTGGCCCAGGCTGGTGGGCGAGTCCTGCTCCCGCAGCCAGAGGTTGTCCAGGAACGCCTTCTTGTCGAAGACGTACCCCCCGTCCTCGGCCCGCGCCGCCGCGGTCTCGAACAGCGCGGCCTTGTCGGGCAGGTCGGCGTCCAGCAGTATCAGGTCCTGTTTCAGGTAGTCCGCCAGGCCGGGCTGCCGGGCCTGGGCCCGGGCCAGGGCGTAGTCGATGGCCTTGTCCAGCGTGTCCGGGAAGCTGTCGGCGCCCACGCTCTGGACCACGCCCAGCGCATGCAGGGTCTTGCGGACCTCGGGCCGCATGCCGCACAGCAGCACGGTCTTCTTGCGCTGCTTCATGCGGTGGATGATGGCCTCGATGGCCGCCGCGCCGCTCTGGTCGATGATCGACACGCCCTTCATGTCCAGGATCAGCGCGTCGGGCGCGGCGTTGGTGATCTCCTTGGAAAAGCTCTTGACCGCGCCGAAGAACAGCGGTCCCTCGATGCCGAACACCGAGACCCGGTGCCGTTGCATCGCCCGCTTGGTCTGCTCCGGGATGCTCAACAGGGTGCGCTCCATGGCCGGGATCACCCCCAGCTTGCTGACGCGGTTGATGAACAGGAACGTGGCCATCAGCATCCCGATCAGCACCGCCGAGATCAGGTCGGCGAACACCGTCACCGCCATGGTGGTGACGAACACCAGGCCGTCGGCGAAGGGCGTCTTGGGCAGCAGCTTCACCGGCTCCCACTCGAACATGCCGATGGCGGCCATCAGCAGCACCCCGGCCAGCGCCGCCAGCGGGATGTGCGCGGCCAGCGGCGACAGGAACAGCACCACCAGCGCCAGCACCAGGCCGCAGATCACGCCCGACAGCTTGGTGACGCCGCCCGAGCGGATGTTGATCATGGTGCGGACGATGGCGCCGGTGCCGGCGATGCCCCCGAACAGCGAGGCCACGGCGTTGCCCGCGCCCTGGCCCACCAGCTCGCGGTTGCTGTTGTGGTCGCCGTTGGTGACGGTGTCGACCACCACGCTGGCCAGCAGCGTCTCCAGGCAGCCCAGGATGGCGATGGTGAAACCCGCCGGGATGGCGGTGCGCCAGGCCCCCCACGAGGTGATGGGCACGGCCGGCAGCCGGAACGTATGGGGGATGGCCCCCACCACCTTGATGGCGTCGGCCTTGGCGAACGTCAGCGCCTGCGGGTCGAAACGGTAGAGGAACGGCGGCAGCTTGTCCCACAGCAAATACGTGGCGACCGTGCCGGCCAGCAATCCGATGAACAGCTTCGGCAGTGAGCGATTGGCGATCTGCGTCAGCAGGATGAAGGCGATGGTGGCCAGCGCCACCACGGGCGCCGCGCAGACAGCCGGCAGCTGCTGGATGAAGATCAGGACGGCGATGCCGTTGGTGAAGCCCGAGATCACCGGCTGGGGCACGAAGCTGATGAACCGGCCCAGCTTCAGCAGCCCGAAGGCGACCTGGATCAGCCCGGCGATCAGGCAGGCGGCCAGCAGGGCGTTGACGTCGCGGGTCTGGAGGTAGACCTCCGTCAGGATCACGGTCATGCCGCCGGTGGGGCCGGTGATCTGCTGGGGCGTGCCGCCGAACAGCGAGGCCACGATGCCGGTGAACACCGCGCCGTAGAGGCCGGCCACCGCGCCCCTGGGGTCGCCGCCGGTGGCCAGGATGCCGAAGCCCAGCGCCAGCGGCAGGGCCACGATGGCGCTGGTCAGCCCGCCGGTCAGGTCGCCCCGCAGCTTGGTGAAGTCGAACCGCAGGTAGTCCGCGAAGTCGAACTCCCGGAAGTACTCGGCCGGATTGAATTTCTTGGCGATGGTGGTGATCTGCATCATTGCGTTGCGTCATCCATGATACTGCTTGATGGATGTCATTCGGTCCCGCTCCCTACTCCCCCAGCTCCAGCGTGCGGCGCCTGCTCGGCAGCAGGCCCTGCGGCCGGAAGATCATCATGGCGATCATCGCCGCGCCGAACACCAGCATCCGGTAGTGCTGGAGGCCGCGGAAGGCCTCCGGCAGCACGATCAGCGCCAGCGCGCCCAGGATCACGCCGGGCACCGAGGCCATCCCGCCCAGCACCACCATGCACAGCACCATCACCGACTCCCAGAAGGTGAAGCTCTCGGGTGACACGAAGCTCATCTTGGCGGCGAACACCACGCCCATCAGGCCGGCGACGGCCGCCGACAGGCAGAACGCCAGGACCTTCAGCCGGGTGGTGTCGATCCCGCAGGCCCGGGCCGCCGTCTCGTCCTCGCGCATGGCGACCAGCGCCCGGCCCAGCCGCGAGCGGTTGAGCCGCGAGGTCAGCAGCGCCGCCAGGGCGATCAGGGCCAGCACGATGTAGTAGAGGTGCGTCGGCCTGCCCAGCGCCAGGGCGCCGATGGCCGGGCGGCCGATGTGCATGATGCCGTTGGGCCCGCCGGTCAGTCCGTCCCAGTTGTTGAGCACGATCCGCATGATCTCGCCGAACCCCAGGGTGACGATGGCCAGGTAGTCGCCCCGCAGCCGCAGCGTCGGCAGCCCCAGCAGCAGGCCGGCCAGCAGGGCCAGCAGCGCCCCGATGGGCAGCGCCCAGAAGAAGTTCAAATGGAAGTGCGTCGAGAGGATGGCGTAGCCGTAGGCGCCCACGGCGTAGAACGCGATGTAGCCCAGCACCAGCAGGCCGGCCAGCCCCACGATGATGTTCAGCCCCAGCGCCAGCACGACGTAGATGCCGGCCGTGACGACGACGTCCAGAAAATACTTATTCAGGCACAGCGGCAGCGCCAGCGAAAACAGAACGAGCGCGATCAACAGGCCGGTCTTGGTATGTCCCGAGAAGCTCGCCAATCGTGGCATTGCGGGCAAGGCGATCCTGGGCGCCCATGACCGCAGCACGAACAGCAGGGCCGAGCCGGCCGCCGCCGCGGCCAGCACGATCAGCGCGCCGCGCAGCTTCGTGAACGGCCAGACCAGGACGGCGATCCACAGCGGCCAGATGAGATATTTCAGTCTGCCGGACATCTCGCGGGTGAATCGTGAACCGGGGATCGTACATTCATTCGCAGCCCGGACAACTGGCTGACACGGTGCATTTCACGTTTTACGGTTTGCGTTTTACGAATGAGGTCGGTTCTAGACCTTATCGCGCTTATTCCCCAGAATCCCCTGCGGCCGCACCAGCAGCACCACGATCAGGATCACGAAGGCGTAGACGTCCTTGTACTGCGACGACAGGTAGCCTGCGCCGAAGCTCTCGGCCAGCCCCAGCAGCAGGCCGCCCAGCATCGCGCCGGGGATCGAGCCGATGCCGCCCGCCACCGCCGCGATGAAGGCCTTGAGGCCGGCCACGTAGCCGATGTAGAAGTTGACCACCCCGTAGTACAGCGCCACCATCACGCCGGCCGCCGCCCCCAGCGCCGAGCCGATGACGAAGGTGGTGCGGATCACGGTGTCGACGTCGACCCCGCACAGCCGCGCCATCCGCTGGTCCTGGGCCGTGGCCCGCATGGCGCGGCCCATCCTGGTCCGGTCGACGAACAGGGTCAGGCCGGCCATCAGGGCCAGCGCGGTGCCGATGATCAGCAGCTGGGTGTAGGAGACGGTGCACGCCCCCAGCGACAGGCCGCAGGCGTTGAAGTCGGACGAGAACAGCAGCTCGCGGCGGAACACCTGGTCGCGGGCGCCCTGGGTCAGCATCACGAAGTTCTGCAGGACGATCGACACCCCCAGCGCCGAGATCAGCGGCGACAGCCGGGGCGCGGCCCGCAGCGGGCGGTAGGCCACCCGTTCGATGGTGCCGCCCCAGGCCGCGGCCCAGACCATGGCGAACAGGATCACCAGCAGGGGCGCCAGCGCCCAGCCGGCGGCGCCCCACTGCGTCAGCAGGCCCAGGGCGATGATCCCCAGGTAGGCCCCCAGCATGTAGACCTCGCCGTGGGCGAAGTTGATGAACTCCAGGATGCCGTAGACCATGGTGTAGCCCAGCGCGATCAGGGAGTAGATCGCGCCCACCGTCAGGCCGTTGATCAATTGTTGAAGGAACATAACTGCCGCCAAGTCCACAAGTGCAGAGCATCGTCACCAGCAAGTAACATTCTATTCAAATCGCAAAGAATATACCGTTCTTTTCTATGACTAGAAAAGAACGAAAAGAGTCTTTTCCGCCCGGCGCTCGTCTGATGCAATGATACCCGCCGCCGTGATTTCATGAACATGCCCGGCAGGCAGCCCGTAACACATGAAATCCAAGCCCCCGGCTGCGCTTGCCCGAGGGGCCGGCGCACGAGCGCCGATGGCGGGAACCAAGTTGCCAGTTACGACCTGCCGCGATCAGCGGTGCTGCGCAGGCTTCGGCGGGCGCCCGGAATTGCCTGTGGGTTTTGGCTTCCGTGCCTCGATGTTCAGGCAATTCAGCCCGCCGGATATCACGGCATCGGGGCATCGGGGCACCGCTGCGGGCGGCGATTCTCTTGGCCGCGTTCTCTTCTAAAGAGAATGCGGGGAAAAGGAATAGTGGCTCCGGCGTGTCCGGGTTAGGACCTACAGCTTGACAGCTTTCAGAGAGAACATCAGGGGCAGCATCCCGGCCTTGTCCGTCAGCCGCCAGTAGCCGTCCCGGCCCCGCTCCATGTCCCGGAAGCGGCGGTAGGCCATGAACGGGTACTCCTTGAGCGACCGGATCGCCAGCCCGTGGCGCACCAGCGCGCTGACCAGGTCGCCCAGCGGGTGCACCCAGCCGTGGTCCTCCACCGAGCCGGCGCCGTTCTCCTGGCTGAGGGCCAGCAGCGCCATCGGGTCGTCCTCATAGAAGTAGGAGCTTGAGCGACTGGGCCACCGCCCGCGCCCACTGGTCCAGGCCCGGCACCCAGTACAGCACGCCGTAGGCGGCCACCGCCAGGTCGAACCGCTCCTCCAGCGTGCGCTCCAGCTCGTAGGTGTTGGCGTGGACGAACCGGCAGTCCATCCCTAGCTCGTCGTTGAGGGCCTGCGCCACCGCCACCGCCCGCTGGGAGAAATCGACCCCGGTGACGCGCGCCCCCAGTCGCGCCCAGTTGAGCGAGTCGATGCCGTAGCCGCACTGCAGGTGCAGCAGCGACCGGCCCGAGACGTCCCCCAGCTCGTCGCGCTCCACCGGCATCAGGGACGACTGGCCGGCCTTGAACCCCTCCAGCGTGAACAAGCCCGGCCTGTGGTGCAGCAGGGACCAGCCGTCACGGTCGGCGGCCGCCCGGTCCAGGACCGTTTTCGCGTCAGCCATCAGCGTCCTCGTTGTTGGGGTTGGCGGGGGCCGTTCACTTGCACAGCCGCTTCAGGTCGCGCAGCCAGCCGCCGATCACCTCGAAGCTGCCCCGCCAGAACTCGGGCGAGGACATGTCGACGCCGGCGGCCTTCAGCACCAGGTCGGGCGACTGCGACGAGCCGGCCGCCAGGATGGCCTCGATCGCCGGGACGAACCGCGGCCCGTCCGCCTGGTAGCGGGCGTAGAGGGCCAGGGACAGCAGCTCGCCGAAGTTGTAGGCGTAGCAGTAGAACGGCGTCTTGTAGATGTGCGGGATGTAGGCCCACTCGCTGCCGAACTCGTCGGCCACCGCCACCGCGCCGCCGAACTGCTCGCGCAGCAGCTCCAGCCAGAGGCGGGACA
>JALOPJ010000034.1 GCA_025453955.1 Candidatus Edwardsiibacteriota bacterium | reverse complement strand
GCTGATCACGCCGATCGCCATGGACAAGGGGCTGCGCTTCGCCATCCGCGAGGGCGGCCGCACCGTGGGCTCCGGCACCGTCACCGAGATCATCGAGTAGCGAACCGGGTCACGAATATCGAGTTTCGGGTTTCGGGTCGGGCGCGGAACGCGGAACGCGGAACACGAAACGGCACATAAGTGGATTGACAGATCATGCGCGAGATCATCACCCTGGCCTGCACCGCGTGCAAGCGCCGGAACTACACCACCAAGAAGAACAAGAAGAAGCACCCGGACCGGGCCGAGTTCAAGAAGTACTGCCGGTTCTGCCGCAAGCATGCGCCGCACAAGGAGACCCGGTAACCTACAAACACGAAATTCGAGTTTCGAAATTCGGTTTTAGGATCTCATCGCGTAGGCCAGTAGCTCTAATTGGTAGAGCGGCGGTCTCCAAAACCGCATGTTGGGGGTTCGAGTCCCTCCTGGCCTGCCAGGACCTCCGCACCCCGCCAGCAACCACGGACAAGCGAGCCACCCATGTTCAAGACCATCGTACAGTTCTTCCTGGACGTCAAGTCAGAGTTCGGCAAGGTCAGCTGGCCCAACTCCCGCGAGCTGTGGCAGTCGACCCTGATCGTCTTCGTCGTGTCGGCGCTGACGGCCGTCTTCATCGGGATCGTCGACCTCGGCCTGTCCCGGCTGGTCACGCTGGTGCTGGGCTGATTCCATGGCGATGCGCTGGTACGTGCTCCACACCTACGCGGGGCACGAGAACCGGGTGAAGCAGGCGCTGGAATCGGCCACCAAGGCCCGGGGCCTGGAGGGCAAGATCGGCCGGGTGCTGATCCCCACCGAGGAGGTCACCGAGCTCAAGAAGGGGCGGCGCAAGCTCAGCTCCAAGCAGCTGTTCCCCAGCTACATGATGGTGGAGATCGACCTCACCGACGAGGTCTGGAACATCGTCTCCACCACGCCGGGCGTCACCAGTTTCCTGGGCACGCGGCGCAAGCCCCAGCCGATGCGCGATTCCGAGGCCCAGATGCTGATCGGGCGGATGCAGGGCGACAAGCGCAGCGGCCCGGTGGTGATCCCCTACAAGAAGGGCGAGACCGTCAAGATCAACGACGGGCCGTTCGCCACCTTCACCGGCGTGATCGACGAGATCGACGCCGAGCGCGGCCGGGTCAAGGTGATGGTCACCATCTTCGGCCGCACCACCCCGGTGGAGCTCGATTTCATGCAGATCTCCTCCCTCTAACGAAATCCTATTCGAGAGCATAGCGCATGGCCAAGCAAATCACCGCCTTCGTCAAGCTGCAGATCCCGGCCGGCCAGGCCAACCCGGCGCCGCCGGTGGGGCCGGCGCTGGGCCAGCACGGCGTCAACATCCCGGAGTTCTGCAAGCAGTTCAACGCCAAGACCCAGGGCCAGGAGGGGCTGATCATCCCGGTGGTGATCACCGTCTACAAGGACCGCAGCTTCTCCTTCATCATGAAGACGCCGCCGGCGGCGGTGCTGCTGAAGAAGGCCGCGGCGCTGGCCAAGGGATCGGGCGTGCCCAATCGCACCAAGGTGGGCACGGTGACCGATGCCCAGGTGCGCGAGATCGCCGCCCGCAAGATGGCCGACCTCAACGCCGGCTCGCTGGAGGCCGCGATGCGGATGGTCAAGGGCACCGCCCGCAGCATGGGGATCGAGATCCAGGGATAGCACGACCACCGGGCCCGTCCGGCCGATTCTCGGGCCGGCGGATCCCGCACCATACAACCCGTTCCCGCTGGGAGGCGGTCCGGACACGGCCCCGCGCGCATCGCGCCGCACGATTGGTGACTCGGTCATGCGGACCGGCGACGCCGGGCAGCGTCCACTCGGCCGCCGCTAGGAACCAGAAAGGAGACAATGCACCAAGGGAAAAAGTACACCAACTCGGCCACGAAGGTGGATGGCAATAAAAGCTATCCCCTGAAGGAGGCGATGGCCATGGTCAAGGACATGGCCTACGCCAAATTCGACGAGACCGTCGAGCTGTCGCTCAACCTGGGCGTCGACCCCAAGCAGTCGGACCAGAACCTGCGCGGCACCATCCTGCTGCCGCACGGCAGCGGCAAGAAGGTCCGGGTGCTGGTGTTCGCCAAGGGCGAGAAGGAGAACGAGGCCAAGGCGGCCGGCGCCGATTTCACCGGGGCCGACGAGCTGATCAAGAAGGTGTCGGAGGGCTGGACCGACTTCGACGTGGCCATCGCCACGCCCGACATGATGGCCCAGGTCGGCAAGCTGGGCAAGATCCTGGGCGTGCGCGGTTTGATGCCCAACCCCAAGACCGGCACCGTCACCTTCGACGTGGCCAAGGCCGTCAAGGACTACAAGGCGGGCAAGCTGGAGTACCGGGTGGACAAGAACTCCAACATGCACCTGCCGATCGGCAAGAAGTCCTTCGACGCCGACAAGCTCTACGACAACGCGGTGGCGGCCATCGCCGAGGTGGTGCGGGCCAAGCCCTCGTCGGTGAAGGGCACCTACATCAAGACCCTGGCGGTGTCGTCCACCATGAGCCCCTCGGTCAAGATCGCCCTGTCCGAGCTGGCCACCCTGGGAAAGTGAGGAACGACGCATGGCACGAGCAGAAAAGGAAAAACAGGTCCAGGAGCTGACCGAGATCTTCAAGCGGGCCAAGGCCGTCTACCTGACCGACTTCAAGGGCCTGGGGGTCAACCGCACCACCGAGCTGCGCAAGCGGTTCCGCGACCAGGCGGTCGAGTACCGGGTGGTCAAGAACACCCTGGCCCAGCTGGCCGCCAAGAACGCCGGCTACGACATGCTGCTGGACTACCTGACCGGCCCCACCGGGCTGGCCTTCGGCATCACCGACCCCATCGTCCCGGCCCGGATCCTGACCGAGTTCGCCAAGGACGAGGCCGTCACGCTCACCGTCAAGGTGGGGATGGTCGAGGGCGCGATGTTCGATCCCGCGGCGGTCAAGAAGCTGGCCGGCCTGCCGACCCGCGAGGTCCTGCTGTCGCAGGTGCTGGCCGGCTTCCAGGCGCCGATCGCCGGGTTCGTGGGCGTGCTGGGCGGCATCCTCCAGAAGTTCGTCGGCACGGTGGACGCCATCGCCAAGCAGAAGGAACAGGCGGCGTAATCCCGCGGCCGTCGGTCCCGTACTAACCGTAATCGTACCAAGAGCAATAAAGGAGCCAAGGAAATGTCGGACAAGAAGCAAGTCGTGATGGACGCGATCGAGTCGATGACCGTGCTGGAGCTGGCCGAGCTGGTCAAGACGCTGGAGGAGAAGTTCGGGGTCAAGGCCGCCGCGCCGGTCGCCGCCGCCGCCGCGCCCGGGGCCGCCGCGGCCGCCCCGGCCGAGGAGAAGACCACCTTCGACGTGATCCTGGTGTCGGGCGGCGACAAGAAGATCCAGGTGATCAAGGAGGTGCGCGGCATCACCAACCTGGGCCTGAAGGAGGCCAAGGACCTGGTGGAGGGCGCGCCCAAGCCGGTGAAGGAAGGCGTGGCCAAGGACGAGGCCCAGAAGATCAAGGCCACCCTGGAGGCCGCCGGCGCCCAGGTCGAGCTGAAGTAGCGGTACCCCCAGGACATATGCGGGGACGGCCGAGCGGCCGTCCCCGCGGTTCGCGCGTTTGATGGAGCCTGCCCGGATGTGGTGCCGGGGGCCACAGGCATCATCAAACGTTGTTTTTGGCGGCCCGCAGCCAGCGGCCCGCCCCCGCCGGACGGCCGGTCCGGCAACCGAAGGAGCCACGCCGTGAAACCGATCAAGCGGAAGAACTACTCCAAGATCGCCTCCGGGATCCAGCTGCCCAACCTGCTGGAGACCCAGACCTCGTCGTTCGAGGACTTCCTCCAGGCGGGCATCCCGCCGGAGAAGCGCCGCAACGAGGGCCTGCAGGGGGTGTTCCGGGAGCTGTTCCCGATCGACGACCCGCAGGGCCGGCTGTCGCTGGAGTTCGTCTCCTACGGCATCGGCAAGCCGCGCTACTCGATCACCGAGTGCCACGACCGCGACATGACCTACGCCGCCCCGCTGAAGGGCGTGCTGCGGCTGGCGTTCAAGGACCCGGCCGACCCCAAGGCCCGCCCCAGCGAGGTGATCGAGAAGGAGGTCTTCCTCTGCGAGATCCCGCTGATGACCGGCACCGGCACCTTCGTGATCAACGGCGCCGAGCGGGTGGTGGTCAGCCAGCTGCACCGCTCGCCCGGGGTGTTCTTCGCCGAGAAGACCCACCCCTCGGGCAAGCGGATGTTCACCGCCGAGATCATCCCCTACCGCGGCTCCTGGATCAAGTTCACCCTCGACCCCCACGACCTGCTGTGGGTCTCGATCGACAAGCACCGCAAGTTCCACGCCACGCTGCTGCTGCGGGCGGTGGGCTTCGCCACCAACAAGCAGATCCTGGAGCTGTTCCACGAGCCCGAGGAGATCTCGCTGTCGGGCGACAAGCAGGCCCAGGGCCGCTACCTCTACGACGACGTGGTGGCGCCCAAGACCGGCGAGGTGCTGGCCGAGGCCGGCAAGGTGATCACCCCGGAGATCCTGGCCACGCTCAAGCTGGGCCGGATCGAGAAGGTCAAGGTGGTGGCGATCGACCCGGTCAAGGACCCGGCCATCGTCCCCCGCACCATGCTGGCCGACAACAACAAGGGCGTCAGGGAGGACGCGCTCTCCAAGATCTACAGCATCCTGCACCCCGGCGACGCGGTCAGCCCCGAGCTGTACAAGGGCGTGATCGACAAGATGTTCTTCGACCGCAAGCGCTACGACCTGAAGCGGGTGGGCCGCTACCAGCTCAACAAGCGGCTGGAGACCGAGGGCTCGAGCTCGCCGGTGCTGTGCCCCGACGACTTCGTCGAGGTGCTGCGCTACCTGCTGAAGCTGCGGATGAACCAGGGCGTGGTCGACGACATCGACCACCTGGGCAACCGCCGGGTGCTGCGGGTGGGCGAGCTGATCGCCAACCAGTTCTCGATGGCCTTCTCCCGGATGGCGCGGATGGCCCGGGAGCGGATGTCGCTGTGGGACGGCCAGGAGCAGATCACGCCCCAGGAGCTGGTCAACTCCCGGCTGATCTCGTCGACGGTCAACACCTTCTTCGGCTCCTCGCAGCTGTCCCAGTTCCTGGACGAGCCCAACCCGCTGGCCGAGCTGCGCCACAAGCGGCGGCTGTCGGCGCTGGGGCCGGGCGGCCTGACCCGCGAGCGCGCCGGGTTCGAGGTGCGCGACGTGCACTACACCCACTACGGCCGGCTCTGCCCGATCGAGACGCCCGAGGGCCCCAACATCGGGCTGATCGCCTCCCTGGCCTGCTTCGCCCGGATCAACGACCTGGGGTTCCTGGAGACGCCCTACCGCAAGTCGAAGAACGGCAAGCTGACCGGCGAGGTCGACTACCTCTCGGCCAACGACGAGGACCAGTACACCATCGCCCAGGCCAACACGCCGGTGGAGGAGTCGGGCAAGCTGTCGTCGGAGAGCGCCCTCTGCCGCCACCGCGACGGCTTCCCCCGGGTGCGTCCCGAGAAGGTCGACTACATGGACGTGTCGCCCCAGCAGCTGGTCAGCCTGTCGGCGGCGCTGATCCCGTTCCTGGAGCACGACGACGCCAACCGCGCCCTGATGGGCTCCAACATGCAGTGCCAGGCGGTGCCGCTGCTGCAGCCCGAGGCCCCGGTGATCGGCACCGGCCTGGAGGGCAAGGCGGCCCTGGACTCCGGCACCATGGTGCAGTGCAAGCGCGACGGCACGGTGGAGAAGGTCACGGCCGACGCCATCTTCGTCAAGCCCTCCAAGGTCGACTCCGCCGACGTCGACTTCCTCAAGGAGAGCCAGCACGACATCTACCATCTCACCAAGTTCCGCCGCTCCAACCAGGACACCTGCATCAACCAGCGGCCGATCGTCAAGGAGGGCGATACCGTCCGCAGGGGCGAGGTGGTCGCCGACGGCGCCTCCACCGAGGGCGGCGAGCTGGCGCTGGGCATCAACTGCCTGGTGGGCTTCCTGCCCTGGGCCGGCTACAACTTCGAGGACGCCATCATCATCTCGGAGCGGATGGTGACCGAGGACAAGTTCACCTCGGTGCACATCGAGAACTTCGAGTGCTTCGTGCGCGAGACCAAGCGCGGCCCCGAGGAGCTGACCCGCGAGATCCCCAACGTCGGCGAGGAGGCCGTCAAGGACCTCGACGAGAACGGCATCATCCGGATCGGCGCCCGGGTGGAGGCCAGCGACATCCTGGTGGGCAAGGTGACGCCCAAGGGCGAGACCGAGCCCACGCCCGAGGAGAAGCTGCTGCGGGCCATCTTCGGCGACAAGGCCGGCGACATCAAGGATACGTCGCTCAAGGCGCCGCCGGGGATGGACGGCATCGTCTGCGACGTCAAGGTCTTCTCCCGCAAGGGCACCGACCGCCGCGCCAGCCTGGAGGAGAAGCGCAAGATCGAGGAGATCCAGAAGGACGGCCGCAAGCGGGTGGAGCGGATCCGGGCCGACCGCGACCGCCGGATCCGGGAGCTGCTGGCCGGCCAGACCTGCGACGCCACCATCAAGGACGGCGACCGGCTGGTGGCCCGCAAGGGCCAGCGCCTGTCCGAGGAGGTGCTGGGCGAGATCAAGTTCGAGAAGCTGCCGGCCGAGGACCTGGCCGCCATCTGCGAGGACGACGCGGTCAACCAGCGGGTGGTGCGGCTGGCCGAGTCGGCCGCCCGGGCCATCGAGTCGGTGCGCAACGACCTGCAGATCGAGCAGGAGAAGGTGGAGATGGGCGACGAGCTGCCGCCCGACGTGATCAAGCTGGTCAAGGTGTTCGTGGCCCGCAAGCGCAAGCTGATGGTGGGCGACAAGCTGGCCGGGCGCCACGGCAACAAGGGCGTGCTGGCCAAGATCGTGCCGATCGAGGACATGCCCTACCTGGCCGACGGCCGGCCGCTGGACCTGATCCTCAACCCGCTGGGCGTGCCCTCCCGCATGAACGTCGGCCAGGTGCTGGAGACCCACCTGGGATGGGCCGCGCAGCTGCTGGGCTTCAAGGTGGCCACGCCGGTGTTCGACGGCGCCACCAGCGACGAGGTGTCCGCCGAGATGAAGCTGGCCGGCCTGCCCGACACCGGCAAGGTGCCCCTGTTCGACGGCCGCAGCGGCGAGTGCTTCGACCAGCCGGTGACCGTGGGCGTGATGTACATGCTCAAGCTGTCGCACCTGGTGGACGACAAGATCCACGCCCGCTCGATCGGGCCGTACTCGCTGATCACCCAGCAGCCGCTGGGCGGCAAGGCCCACTTCGGCGGCCAGCGCTTCGGCGAAATGGAGGTCTGGGCGCTGGAATCCTACGGCGCGGCCTACACCCTGCAGGAGATCCTGACCGTCAAGTCCGACGACGTCCAGGGCCGGCAGCGGGTGTACGAGGCCATCGTCAAGGGCGAGAACCTGCCGGAGCCGGGAACGCCGGCGTCGTTCGACGTGCTGGTCAAGGAGCTGCAGGGCCTGTGCCTCGACGTGCAACTGCGGAAGGAGGACGAGAATGCTGACTGACAAGCCGGCCGTCAACCACGACGGCGACCAGAAGGTCTACGAGTTCGACTCGATCCGGCTGAAGCTGGCCTCGCCCGAGCAGATCCGCTCGTGGTCGTTCGGCGAGGTCACCAAGCCCGAGACCATCAACTACCGCACCTTCAAGCCCGAGCGCGACGGCCTGTTCTGCGAGAAGATCTTCGGGCCCACCAAGGACTGGGAGTGCAACTGCGGCAAGTACAAGAAGATCAGGTTCCGGGGCGTGGTCTGCGACCGCTGCGGCGTCGAGGTGACGCTGTCCAAGGTGCGGCGCGAGCGGATGGGGCACCTGTCGCTGGCGGTACCGGTGGCCCACATCTGGTTCTTCAAGTCGCTGCCCTCGCGCATCGGCCAGCTGCTGGACCTGTCGATCCGCGACCTGGAGCGGGTGCTCTATTACGAGTCCTACATCGTGATCGATCCCGGCCCCTCCGAGTTCAAGAAGTACCAGCTGATCAACGAGGAGCAGCTGATCGCCGCCGAGGACGCCTTCGGCCGCAGCTTCAACGCCAAGATGGGCGCCGAGGCCGTCCGCGAGCTGCTGCGGGAGATCAGCGTCGACGACCTGTCGGCCGAGCTGAAGGCCCGGCTGCTGCACGAGACCTCGGCCGAGATGAAGAAGGACCTGCTGAAGCGGCTGCGGGTGGTGGAGGCCTTCCGCCAGTCGGGCAACCGGCCGGAGTGGATGATCCTCTCGGTGATCCCGGTGATCCCGCCCGACCTGCGGCCGCTGGTGCCGCTGGAGGGCGGCCGGTTCGCCACCTCGGACCTCAACGACCTCTACCGCCGGGTGATCACCCGCAACAACCGCCTCAAGAAGATCATCGAGATGCGGGCGCCGGAGATCATCCTGCGCAACGAGAAGCGGATGCTGCAGGAGGCGGTGGACGCGCTGTTCGACAACGGCCGGCGATCGCGGGCCATCAAGGGCCGCGGCAACCACGAGCTGAAGAGCCTGTCCGACATCCTGCGCGGCAAGCAGGGCCGCTTCCGGCAAAATCTATTGGGCAAGCGGGTCGACTACTCGGGCCGCTCGGTGATCGTGGTCGGACCGGAGCTGAAGCCCTACCAGTGCGGCCTGCCCAAGAGCATGGCGCTGGAGCTGTTCAAGCCGTTCATCATCAAGAAGCTGGAGGAAAAGGGCTACGTCCAGAGCGTCAAGGGGGCGAAACGGCTGGTGGAGAAGGAGAAGCCCGGCGTCTGGGAGATCCTGGAGGAGATCGTCAAGGAGCACCCGGTGCTCTTGAACCGCGCCCCCACCCTGCACCGCCTGGGCATCCAGGCCTTCGAGCCGGTGCTGATCGAGGGCAAGGCCATCAAGATCCACCCGCTGGTGTGCACGGCGTTCAACGCCGACTTCGACGGCGACCAGATGGCGGTGCACGTGCCGCTGTCCTACGAGGCCCAGATCGAGGCGGCCACGCTGATGCTGTCCACCAACAACGTGCTGCTGCCGGCCTCGGGCTGGCCGGTGGTCACGCCCAAGCAGGACATCACCATCGGCTGCTACTACCTGACCAAGGACAGGGCCGGCGCCCGGGGCGAGGGCAAGGTGTTCGCCAGCTGCCAGGAGGTGGTGATGGCCCACCAGAACGACGTGGTCGACGTCCACGCCAGGATCAAGGTGCGGATCGACGGCCGGCTGATCGAGACCACCGTGGGCCGGGTGCTGTTCAACCAGATCGTGCCGCCGGAGCTGGGCTTCATCAACGAGACCCTCAAGCAGAAGGGGCTGGACAAGCTGGCCTACAACGCCTTCCGCAAGCTGGGCAACTACCGCACGGCGATGTTCATGGACGACATCAAGAAGCTGGGCTTCGAGTTCGCCACCCGCGGCGGCGTCACCATCAGCCTCTCCGACATCGTGACCCCGGTCGACAAGCTGGCCATGGTCAAGGCCGGCACCGACGAGACCGACAAGATCAACCGGCTCTACCAGAAGGGCGTGATCACCGACGCCGAGCGCTACAACAAGGTGATCGACAACTGGACCCACATCAACAACGAGATCACCAGCAAGCTGGTGAAGGGCCTGGCCGAGGACAAGGCGGGCTTCAACCCGGTCTACATGATGATCGACTCCAAGGCCCGCGGCAACGTCGAGCAGGTGCGGCAGCTGGGCGGGATGAAGGGCCTGATGTCCAAGCCCCAGAAGCGGCTGACCGGGCAGGAGATCATCGAGGCGCCGATCCTCAACAGCCTGAAGGACGGCCTGACCGTGGTGGAGTACTTCATCTCCACCCACGGCGCCCGCAAGGGGCTGGCCGACACCGCGCTCAAGACCTCCGAGGCCGGCTACCTCACCCGGCGGCTGGTGGACGTGGCCCAGGACGTGATCATCACCGAGGAGGACTGCGGCACCATCATGGGCGAGGACCGCGGCGCGCTGAAGGAGGGCGAGGAGGTGATCGAGTCGCTGCGCGACCGCATCCTGGGCCGGGTGGCGATGGAGGACGTGGCCAACCCCATCACCGGCGAGACCATCGTCCGCAACGGCGACGAGATCACGGAGGAGGAGGCCGAGGAGATCGAGGAGGCCGGCATCGACAAGGTGCGGATCCGCTCGGTGCTGACCTGCGAGGCCCGGCGCGGGCTGTGCCGCAAGTGCTACGGCCGCAACCTGGGCACCGGCAAGATGGTCGACCTGGGCGAGGCCACCGGCGTGATGGGCGCCCAGAGCATCGGCGAGCCCGGCACCCAGCTGACGCTGCGCACCTTCCACATCGGCGGCACCTCGTCGCGCATCGCGGCCCAGAGCAAGGTCACGGCCAAGATGCCCGGCACCCTGGAGTTCCGGAACCTGGAGACCATCGCCCGGGAGTCGGGCGAGGTGGTGGTGATCAACCGCGACGGCGAGATCGTGCTGCACGGCGAGAAGGCCGGCGCCAAGACCCGCTTCGCGGTGCCCTACGCCACGGTGCTGCGGGCGGCCGACAAGGGCCGGGTGGCGGCCGGCGACGTGCTGTTCGAGTGGGACCCCCACGCCACGGCCATCCTGGCCGAGCACGCCGGCGCCGTCCGCTTCGTGGACCTGGTGCCCGACGTCACCATCGCCGAGGAGTTCGACGAGATCACCGGCATGCGCCGGCCGATCGTGATCGAGAGCAAGGACAAGGCCCGCTACCCCCACGTCGACATCGTCGACAAGCGGGGCAAGGCGCTCTCCAGCTACCCCATCCCGATCGGGGCCCGCATCCTGGTGCAGAACGAGCAGAAGATCGCGGCCGGCGACTTCATCGCCAAGACCCCGCGCGAGATCTCCAAGTCGCGCGACATCACGGCCGGGCTGCCCCGGGTGGCCGAGCTGTTCGAGGCCCGCAAGCCCACCGACCCCGCGGTGGTCACCGAGATCGACGGCCGGGTGAAGTACGGCGAGATCACCAAGGGCCAGCGCACCATCGTGGTGCGCAACGAGAACGGCGAGGAGCGCAACTACCTGATCCCCCAGGGCAAGCACCTCTACGTGCGCGAGGGCGACAAGGTGCGGGCCGGCGAGAAGCTGACCGAGGGCAGCATCAACCCCCACGACATCCTGCGGATCAAGGGCACCGCGGCGGTGCAGGTCTACCTGGTCAACGAGATCCAGGAGGTCTACCGGCTCAACGGCGTCACCATCAACGACAAGCACATCGAGGTGATCGTCCGCCAGATGCTGCAGAAGGTCAAGATCGAGAACCCGGGCGACACCGTCTTCATCGAGGGCGACGAGGTGGACAAGACCTCGGTGCGGGAGGAGAACGAGCGGGTGCTGCGGCAGGGCGGCCGGCCGGCCACCTTCCAGTCGCTGCTGATGGGCATCACCAAGGCGGCGCTGTCCACGGCCAGCTGGGTGTCGGCGGCGTCGTTCCAGGAGACCACCCGGGTGCTGACCGAGGCCACGGTGCAGGGCAAGAACGACTTCCTGATGGGCCTCAAGGAGAACGTGATCGTGGGCCGGCTGATCCCGGCCGGGACCGGCCTCAAGCGGTACCGGGGCCTGAAGATCGTACCCCAGCCGGAGAAGGACCCGCCCGCCCCGGCGGTGGCGGCGGCCAGGGACGCCGACGAATAACGGACGCGACGGCGCGACTCCCCGTCCCGCAAGGGACGGGGAGTTTTTCATGCCGGTTGTTGACAGTAGAGCGAATCAGTGCTATCATGCCGGGGAGGGTATGACTCACCCCTTTCGTCCCCTCTCTCTGGTGAGAGAGGGGAGACTACGGAACGCCCCTCCTTTGAAAAAGAGAGGGGTTGGGGTGAGTCAGCCAAGCGGATGTGACTCACCCCTGTGTCCCCATCTTTCCGGCGAAAGCGGGGACATTCGTTTTTTTATCGTTCGAGATAGCTTGGGAAGCGTCATGCGAAGTTGAAAAAGATATATTCCCCTGTTTTTCGCGTTTTGCACTAACTAATTGCCTTATTGAGAGATAGTTGGCGATTTTTTCGTGTAAACTGGTGATTTCATATATTTTTTTCTTTATCATTGACATTTCGATGATTTTGTATTATAATATCCGTTCTCCCAAATTTCCATAAATTTTTCAATCGTGAGGAATTACGGGAACGAGGGAGAAGACCGGGCCGAGCGGGTCGGACCGGCTTGTTTATTTTTTTGTCCGCAACCCGCTGCGCGCACCGCACAGCCATCCGCAAGGAGTCCGCATGCCCACCGTCAACCAGCTGATCAAGCACGGCCGCACCAAGGGCAAGACCAAGACCAAGGCCCCGGCCATGACCAACTGCCCCCAGCGCCGCGGCGTCTGCACCCGCGTCTACACCACCACGCCCAAGAAGCCGAACTCGGCGCTGCGCAAGGTGGCCAAGGTGCGGCTGTCGAACCAATTCGAGGTGGTGACCTACATCCCGGGCGAGGGCCACAACCTGCAGGAGCACTCCATCGTGATGGTGCGGGGCGGCCGCGTCAAGGACCTGCCGGGCGTGCGCTACCACATCGTGCGCGGCACCCTGGACGCTGCCGGGGTCGAGGGCCGCAAGAACAGCCGCTCGCTCTACGGCACCAAGCGGGCCAAGAAGACCGCCTGACAAGGTTCGACGTCGCACGTCCGGCGTTGTCCCGTCGTTGTTCATTGTCGATCGTTAATCGCTAATTGGTAGAGAAGATGCCGCGAAAGAAACGGGTGATCCATAAGCTGGTCCTGCCGGACCCCAAGTACCACGACACGCTGGTGACCCTGTTCATCAACAACCTGATGAAGGAGGGCAAGAAGGGCCTGGCCGAGAAGATCTTCTACGGCGCGGTGTCCAGCGTCGAGGCCAAGACCAAGCAGCCCGGCATCGACGGGTTCAAGCAGGCGCTCAACAACATCAAGCCGGTGCTGGAGGTCCGCCCCCGCCGGGTGGGCGGCGCCACCTACCAGGTGCCGATGGAGGTCAAGCCGGAGCGCCGGGTGGCCCTGGCCATCCGCTGGATGATCACCTACTCCCGCAAGCGCGCGGAGAAGACCATGCGCGACCGTCTGGCCGGCGAGATCCTGTCGGCCCTCAAGAACGAGGGCGGCGCCATCAAGAAGAAAGAGGAAACCCACAAGATGGCCGAGGCCAACAAGGCCTTCGCCCACTACCGGTTCTAAGCCCCGGCGCGGAACGCCACCGCCGGCACACCATAACCCCGCACTCCTGGATGCCCCGTCGTCCGTGATCCGGCCCGGCCCACGCCCGGCTGCCGCGGAGCAAGGCGAACGCTGACGCGGTCAGGTCGGAAAGAGCACCACCATGTCGCAGCCCCACTCCCTCGAAAAGACCCGCAACATCGGCATCATGGCCCACATCGATGCCGGCAAGACCACCACCACCGAGCGGATCCTGTTCTACACCGGCAAGGTCCACCGCATCGGGGAGGTGCATGACGGCGCGGCCACCATGGACTGGATGGAGCAGGAGAAGGAGCGGGGCATCACCATCACGTCGGCCGCCACCACCTGCAGCTGGCGCGATCACCGGATCAACATCATCGACACCCCGGGCCATGTCGACTTCACGGTCGAGGTCGAGCGTTCTTTGAGAATCCTGGACGGCGCGGTGGCGCTGTTCTGCGCGGTGGGCGGCGTCGAGCCCCAGAGCGAGACGGTGTGGCGCCAGGCCGACCGCTACCACATCCCGCGGGTGGCCTTCATCAACAAGATGGACCGGGTGGGCGCCGACTTCGACGAGGCGGTGGCCATGATGCGCGAGCGGCTGGCCGCCAACGCGGTGCCGGTGCAGCTGCCGGTGGGCAGCGAGGACTCCTTCGTCGGGGTGGTCGACCTGGTGGCGATGAAGGCGCTGACCTTCACCGGCGACGAGGACGGGATGCCCGAGAGCAACGAGATCCCGAAGGACCTGGCCCAGCGCGCGGCCGCCGCCCGTGAGCACCTGGTGGAGCAGGTGGCCGAGTACGACGACGAGGCCATGCACTGCTACGTCGAGGGCCGGCCGGTCCCCAACGAGCTGCTGATGCGGGCCATCCGCAAGGGGACGCTGGCGGTCAAGATGTTCCCGGTGCTGTGCGGGGCCTCGTTCAAGAACAAGGGCGTGCAGAACCTGCTGGACGCGGTGGTCGACTACCTGCCGGCCCCCACCGACCTGCCGCCGATCTCCGGCACCAACCCCGACACCGGCCAGAAGGAGGAGCGGCGGGACGACCCGGCCGAGCCGCTGTCGGCGCTGGTGTTCAAGATCGCCACCGACCCCTACGTGGGCAGGATCTCCTTCGTCCGCATCTACTCGGGGACGATCGAGGCCGGGTCCGGCGTCTACAACAGCAACCTGGAGCGGATGGAGCGGGTCAACCGCCTGCTGCTGATGCACGCCAACAAGCGCGAGGACATCGAGGCCGCATCGGCCGGCGACATCGTGGCGGTGGTGGGGCTCAAGGAATCGCGCACCGGCCACACCCTGTGCGAGAAGGCCCGCCCCATCGTGCTGGAGTCGATGAAGTTCCCGGAGCCGGTGATCTCGGTGGCGGTGGAGCCCAAGAGCAAGGCCGACCAGGAGAAGCTGTCCACCGCGCTCTCCAAGCTGTCCGACGAGGACCCCACCTTCAAGGTGCGGTTCGACGAGGAAACCGGCCAGACGCTGATCTCGGGGATGGGCGAGCTCCACCTCGACATCATCGTCGACCGCATGAAGCGCGAGTTCGCGGTGTCGGCCAACGTCGGCAAGCCGCAGGTCAGCTACCGCGAGACCATCCGCCGGCAGGCCCGGGCCAACACCAAGTTCGTGCGCCAGACCGGCGGCCACGGCCAGTACGGCCACGTGGTGCTGACGGTCGACCCCCAGCCGCCCGGCGGCGGCTACGAGTTCGTCAACGACGTCACCGGCGGCACCATCCCCCGCGAGTTCATCCCCTCGGTGGAGAAGGGCGTGAAGGGCGCGCTGGAATCGGGGGTGCTGGCCGGCTACCCGGTGGTGGACGTCAAGGTGACCCTGGAGGACGGCTCCTACCACGAGGTCGACTCCTCGGACATGGCCTTCAAGATCGCCGGGTCGATGGCGGTGCGCGAGGCCCTGGAGAAGGCCGGGGCCACGCTGCTGGAGCCGATCATGAGCGTCGAGGTGGTGGTGCCCGAGGTCTACATGGGCGAGGTGATGGGCGACCTCACCGCCCGGCGCGGCAAGATCCTGGGCATGGTCAAGCGCAAGGACGCGCAGGTGATCGCCTCGATGGTGCCGCTGTCCGAGATGTTCGGCTACGCCACCCGGCTGCGCTCGCTGTCCCAGGGCCGGGCCATCTACACCATGCAGTTCTCGCGCTACGAGGAGGTGCCCCGCTCCATCGCCGAGGAGCTGGTGGCCAAGACCACGGGGAAGTACTGATACGACGACGGTGTGACGATGGTTGTCCGATGGTCATGCGATCGCACCAACAATAGATTATTATCCAGTCCATAAGCAGGAGACAGCACCATGGCGAAGGCGAAATTCGAGCGGACCAAGCCGCACGTGAACATCGGGACGATCGGGCACGTGGACCACGGGAAGACGACGCTGACGTCGGCGATC
>JALOPJ010000141.1 GCA_025453955.1 Candidatus Edwardsiibacteriota bacterium | reverse complement strand
GCCGTGGGCTGCGACCTCAACGACCCGGACAAGGACGTCAAACGGCTGTTCCCTGGCTCGACCGGCTACAGGACCGAGTACGTCTCCATCGACCGCAAGGGCGGCGACACGCTGTTATTGAAGATCGAGCAGCGCCTGGGCGACAGGTTCCAGGGCCTGTTCGAGACCGCGGACGTGCCCTACACCATGTACCGGGTGTTCAGGAAGAAGGAACTGCTGGGCTACATCCACGGCGTCAACCAGAAGGGCACCTATGGAGGCATCCAGGTCTTTTTGGCATTGGACACGACGGGCGTGATCAAGTCGTTGTATTTCCAAAAATTGACCTCAAAGGCCGCGGCCCGGCTGCGCGAGGCGCCGTTCGGGAAACAGTTCGCCGGCCTTTCGCTGCGCGAATTCTACAAGTACGATGTGGTGACCGGCAAGGAAAACGGCGGCGACAAGATCTCCGGCATCAGGAATCCCGCCCCCGACGCGGCCGCGGACTTCAAGGCCGCCCTGCGCGGCGTGAAAAAGAACCTGATCCTGGTGGACGAGTTCCTGCTGGGCAACCGGTATTTGAAGTATTTCCAACCCGATTGACTGGCACCGTCATTGCGAGAGCGCCCCCGTGCCGCGCGAACGAAGCAATCCAGAACACCGGCTGCTGGATCGCTTCGCACGCAGCGGCGGGACGCCCGGCTCGCGATGACAGAAACGAGCATATGAGCGATCTCGTGAGGACCGCGCGGCGGCTGGCCTGGTTCACCGTCGGCTACAATATCATTGAAGGCCTGGTATCCGTGGCCTTCGGCATCAGCGACGACAGCGTCTCCCTGTTCGGCTTCGGCCTGGACAGCTTCATCGAGGTGCTCTCGGCCGTGATCGTGCTGTGGCGGCTGCGGCGCGAGTTCGGTGGCGGAACGGGCTCGGTGCAGCGCGAGCGCTTGGCCACGCGCGGCATCGGCGTGTTGTTCGTCCTGTTGACCGCGGTGATCGCGGTGAATTCGGCGGTGCGGCTGATCGACCACGTCCACCCCGAGACCGCCCTGCCCGGCGTCGTCATCTCGCTGGCCTCGCTGTCCTTCATGTTCTGGCTCTACACCGCCAAGATGCGCGTGGCCGGGGCGCTGGACAGCAAGGCGCTGAGGAGCGACGCGGTCTGCTCGCTGGCCTGCATCTGGCTGTCGGTGGTGCTGCTGGCCGGCAGCGGCATCTACTATGTGACAAGGATATGGTGGGTGGACAGCATCGCTGCGATCGCGATCGCGGTGCTGGTGCTGCGCGAGGGGATCGAGAATATACAAAGCTCGCTCAAGCAGGAGTTCGACGGCTGCTGCTGTAATCATTGTGAGACCCAACCCCAAACCCCTTCCCGCAGCGGGAAGGGGCAGGGGCTAGGTCAATAGGGAGCGATATGATCAACATCTTCCAGGTCGCCTACAAGAACCTGCTGCGTAAGCGCTCGCGCAGCGGCCTGACCATCGTCGGCATCGCGCTGGCCGCGTGGGTGCTGGTCAGCCTGCTGGGGTTCAACCAGGGCTACGAGGCCTCGCTCAACTCGGACATCGACAACCTGGGCTTCCAGGTGCTGGTCACGGCCAAGGGCTGCCCCTACGAGGCCGCCACGCTGATGCTGAAGGGCGGCACCGGCCTGCGCTACCTGCCCGCGGCGATCGCCGACTCCATCGCCGGGCAGCCGGAGGTCGACGCGGTGACGCCGATGCTGATGCAGGCGGTGTTCGACCCCAACAAGGGCGAGAGCGGCAGCCTGTCCGCGTTCCTGGGCGTGGACGCGGCCACCTTCCCCGGGATGAAGACCGTGCTGGAATTCAAGCAGGGCCGGTGGTTCACCGACAACGACGCGCTCGAGGCCGTGATGGGCTACGAGGCGGCCGAGCTGGAAAGCCGCGAGGTGGGCGACAAGTACCTGATCCCGGAGAATGAGGTCGAGGTCACCGTGGTGGGAGTGCTCAAACGCTCCGGGACGCAGGATGACGGCACCATTTTCCTGCCGATCGGCACGGTGCAGAAGGTGTTCGACCGGCCCGGCGAGCTGACCGGCATCGGCATCAAGGTCAGGAAGGACGCCGACATCGCCGCCTTCGAGGAGCGGATGTACCAGCTGCCCGACGTCCAGGTGGTCAGCCTGGCCCAGGTCAAGCAGACCATCATGTCGCTGGTGTCCACCGCCAAGGTGATGGTGTTCTCCATCGCCCTGATCGCCATCCTGATCGCCGTCGTCGGCGTGATCAACACCATCCTGATGTCGGTGATGGAGCGGCTGCAGGAGATCGGCATTTTGAAGAGCATGGGCGCGATGGCCTCGGACATCTTCCAGCTGATCTGGCTGGAGACGCTGATGCTGTGCGTCACCGGGGGCGCCATCGGCACGGCCCTGGCCGTGGCGACGGCCAAGATCACCGAGCTCCTCATCCGCCGGCTGCTGCCCTACACTCCCACCGGCGGCCTGGTGCGGATCGACCCGCCGCTGGTGCTGCTGACCTTCGGCGTGGTGACGGCCATCGGCCTGCTGGCCGGCGTGTATCCCTCGTGGCGGGCCGGCCGGGTGCGGCCGATCGAGGCCATCCGCAGCGAGACGGAGTGACGGGTGACGCACCCGTCGTTGCGAGAGCGGCCCCGTGCCGCACGGACGAAGCAATCAAGGGAACAGGATACTGGATCGCTTCGCGGGCAGCGGCGAGGAGCCCGGCTCGCGATGACCGTGAACAGCGATATGGAATGAGGATAGGATAATGAACAATCAGTTATCCATCAAGGCCGAGGGCCTGACCAAGGTCTACCGCCGCGGCAGCGAGGAGATCCGGGCGGTGGACGGCGTGTCGCTGGAGATCAACCAAGGTGAGTTCGTCTCCTTCGTCGGGCCGTCGGGCTCGGGCAAGACCACGCTGGTCAACATCCTGGGCTGCCTGGACAATCCCACGGCCGGGAAGCTGGAGCTCTCCGGGCGCAGCGTGTTCGACCAGGGCCAGGCCCAGGGCGAGGCCGAGCTGACCAGGGTGCGGCGCGAGACCTTCGGCTACGTCTTCCAGAAGTTCTACCTGATCCCCACCCTGACGGTCTACGAGAACGTGGTGCTGCCGTTCACCTTCTACCGCAAGCCCGGAGCCGAGAAGGGCGTGGACGAGATCCTCAAGATGCTGGGCATCGACAACCGCAAACACCACCTGCCGGGACAGATCTCGGGCGGCGAGATGCAGCGGGTGGCCATCGCCCGGGCGCTGGTCAACAAGCCGAGGATCCTGCTGGCCGACGAGCCCACCGGCAACCTGGACACCCGGCGCAGCAGCGAGATCGGCGTGCTGCTGGGCGAGCTCAACAAGTGGGAGGGCCTGACCGTGATCGTGGTGACGCACAACGTCGACCTGGCGAAGATGGCGCACCGGGCCATCGAGCTGCGCGACGGCAGGATCCACACCGGTCCCGACGCCTGCCAACCGGAGCAGGGCTGCGCGTAGCCCTCGCCGACCTCACCCCCACCCCTCTCCCAAAGGGAGAGGGGCATGATAATACCCCTTCCCTCGTGGGGAAGGGGTTGGGGATAGGTCAAACGAAACCCGGGCAACGTTGCCCGGGTTTTTACTTCACGTTCCGGTCCAGCCAGCGGCAGGCCTGGAACAGCTCGCGCCGGTCCCTTGGCTGATGCCTGCCCGGCGTCACCACCAGCGTGTCCCTGATGCCGTTGGCCTGGAACCGCCGGTGCATCTCGACGTTGTCCATCAGGTTCCAGTCCTGCTGGCGGGTGACCAGGTATACCAGTCGACCCGACAGCGTCTCCCACCGGGCCAGCGGCAGGGCGCCGCGGGGGGCGCAGACCGCCACCGCGCCGCGGAACAGCTCGGGGTGCGAGCAGACCTCCATCAGCGCCTGCGCGCCCTGCCCCGAGAAGCCGTAGATGAAGACGCGCGACTTGTCGACCGGGTAGTTGGCGATCAGCTTCAGGTACGTGGCGAAGATGTCCCGGTCGTTGACCTCGGCCGGCCGGTGGTTGCGGGTGCCGGCGCAGGCGGCCAGCACCCAGCCCAGGCTGTCGGCGATCGCCCGGTTGGAGTCGAGGTCCGCCTGGGTGGCGCCGCTGCACGAGGTGATGATCAGCGCCGGGGCCCTGGCCGCGTGTTTCTTGGGCACGTAGAACAGGTCGGCGGTCGGCTGGGCGGATCCCGAAACTGCGGAGAGGCAGATAGCCGTTAAAAGTATTGCGTGTCGCATGGCTCTCCCAGACCTCACCCCTACCCCTCTCCCTGCAGGAGAGGGGTAATAACGGACCCCTTCCCTGGAGGGGAAGGGGTCAGGTTCATCTCAGTTCCGTGTGGTAGTCGAGCAGCTCCACGTCGCGGTCCCGCCGGACCAGGTCCACCGCCTTGGCCAGCACCTGGTCGCAGAACGACGGGTCGTTGGCGACGACCGCCAGTCCCAGTTCGGCGCGCTGCCATAATTCGAGGTCACCGACCTCGGCCACGGACAGGTTGAACTCGCGCCGCAGCCGGTCCTTCAGGCTCTTCACCGCGCGCCGCTTGTCCTTGAGCGAGGCGCTGCCCGGGATCATGAGGATAGCCGTGCAAACACCGATCACCATTGACCGTCCCCTTTACTGTATTCAGCATTCTGTCTACAGTATTCGCCGGGATTATTCGGTCTTTTGCTCCTCCATGGTGAACGCCTCCACGATGTC
>JALOPJ010000033.1 GCA_025453955.1 Candidatus Edwardsiibacteriota bacterium | reverse complement strand
AAGCTGACCCGCGGCGCCCAGGCCATGCCGATGCACGCCAACCCCTCGTCGGCGCACCTGTTCATCGTCAACCCGCTGTCGGGCCGCAGCCTGATGTCGTTGTTCTCCACCCACCCGCCGCTGGAGGAACGGATCGCCAGGCTGCGGGCCATGCGCCTCGGTTGATCCGCCACACAATCAATACTACATCCGATCGGAACCGTCCATGAAGAAGGCCCTGCTGCTCGCCCTGGCGGCGATCACGGCCGCTGCGGCGCTCAACGCCACGCCGGTGACATTGTATCGAGTGGACCTGGCACCCGGAACCAACGCCTACCGTTTCGCGGCCGACAACGCCCTGCCGGTGTACCACATCGGCGCAGCGGCGCTGTTGGTCGGCGCCAGGGCGGATCCCCGGCGCTATCCCGCCATCGCGAACGTTTCGCTGGTGTACAGCGGCGACACCCGCGACCTGCGCTGGGTGGGCGCCAGGAGGAAGGGATCGGCCAGCGACCCCGGTTTGGCGCGGTTGTTCGCCGACGGCGGCCTGTTCCTGGTGCGCTCCGACGAGGCCGGCCGGGCCAAGGACCTCGACCGCGGCTCGTTCCTGGTGACCGAGTTCCCGGAGCGGCCGATCCCGGTCGATGCCCGGGCCGTGGTGATCAACCCCGGACTGGCGTACGATCCCGCGATCGGCGCGCTGGCCCAGCAGGTGACGGTCGAGCACTTCCGGGCCGACGTGGAATCCCTGCAGGCGTTCGACACCAGGAACACCGGCGCCGACGTCAACGGACCGGTGGCCGCGTGGATCCGCGACAAGTTCCTGGGCTTCGGCATCGCCGATGTCGAGATCGATTCCTATATCGACCCCGGCTTCAGCTCGGGTATCTTGATCCGCAACGTCATCGCCACCATCCCCGGGACGGCCGACACCAACGCGGTCTACGTGGTGGGCGGCCACTACGACACCTCGGTGTGGCCGTTCAACCCCGCGGACCCCTGGGCCCCCGGCGCCGACGACAACGGCTCGGGAACGGCCGCGGCGATCGAGATGGCGCGGGTACTGGCGGCCAACCCGCCGGCCAGCACGGTGAAGTTCATCGCCTTCGACTGCGAGGAATGGGGGCTCTACGGCAGCAAGCGGTCGGCCAACGCGGCGGCCGCCTCGGGGGAGGACATCGGCTGCATGCTCAACTACGACATGATCGGCGCCGCCAACAACGACAGCGTGTTCGTCTCCAAGGTCTATCCCGGCTCCGAGGACTACGCGCAGCTGCTGGGGCGGAGCGCCGCCTGGTACGGCCGCACCGGCGACACCGGGCTGGTGACGGAGTACAACAGCGTCTACCTCAACGGCAGCGACAGCTGGCGGTACTACAACGCCGGTTACAAGGTGACCTACAGCGAGGAGCTCAACTTCAGCGAACACTACCACATGGTCAGCGACAGCACCAGCTACATGAACATGCGCTACGCCACCAGCATCGTGCGGGCTGGGCTGGGCATGGTGGCGACGCTGGCCAACTACCCGCAGGCGGTCAAGGGCCTGACCGTCCGGGACCTGGGCGACGGCGCGCGGCTGCAAGCGACCTGGCAAGCGGCGGCAGCGACGGGCGTCGCGGGCTACCGCGTGTACTGGGGCCGCGCCAGCGGGACCTACGGCGACAGCATGACCGTGACGGCCGCGGGCGACACCATCGACGGGCTGCTGGCCGACAGCCTTTACCATGTGGCCGTGGCGGCGGTCGACGCGCAGGGCCGCACCAGCCCCTTCCTGGCCGAGGCCACCGGCACGCCCCGGGCGCTGCCGCTGGCGCCGTCGCCGGTGACGGCCACGCCGGTGGCCGGCGGCGTTCAGATCGACTGGGGGAGGAACACGGAGCTGGACCTGGCCGGCTACGCGCTGTACCGGCGGATCGACGGCGGCCCGGCGGACAGCCTGGCGGCGCAGGCGGACACGACGTTCACCGACCAGCCGTTGTCCGGGGCCGGCAAGTACTACTACTCGGTGCGGGCCTACGACGCCGACGGGAACCTCAGCGCGCCCGGCGCCGAGGCCTACGGCCGTCCCTATACGCTGGACCAGGGGATCCTGCTGGTGGACGAGACGAAGAACTGGACGACGGGGAGCTACCCGCGGGACACGACGCAGGACAACCTGTACCACGCACTGCTGGCGGGGTACGCCTACACCGATCATGAGTTCGATTCGCTGGTGCGGCAGCCGGTGGAGGCGGACTTCGCGCCGTACTCGACGGTGGTGTGGCACACGGACGACCGGGACTACTTCCTGGGGTGGAGCGACACGACGGCGCTGCGGCGCTACCTGGGGCACGGAGGCCGGCTGTGGCTGACGGGGTGGCTGCCGCTGGCCGATCTGCGCAATGCGGCGACCTACCCGGCCGGTTTCGGGGCGGGGAGCTTCATCCACGACTGCCTGAAGATCTCCTACGCTACCCAGTCCAGCGTGACTGCGGACACCTTCATCGCGGCACGGGGGATCGGCGGGCATCCCGACGTGCTGGTGGACTCGGCCAAGGTGCCGCTGGGGACGTGGAAGGGAACGCTGCGGTACCTCGAGGCGCTGACGCCGGTGAGCCCGGCCGAGGCGACCTACGTCATCGACATGAAGAACGACGTCAGCCCGTTCGAAGCGACTACAAAATGGAGTACACGGCGTTCCCGCTGTCGTTCATGCGGCAGGACCAGGCGCGGGCGCTGGCGGTGCGGGTGCTGACGGACTTCGGCGAGGCGAGCGGGGTGTCAGGCGGACCGTCGACGATGGTCCGGACAACCAGCCTCCGCCTGGAGGCGGCGCGGCCCAACCCGTTCCGGCGATCCACGACGGTCAGTTACGCACTGCCGAAAACCGGAACCGTGAATCTCGACGTGTACAATATCGCGGGGCAGAAGGTGCGGACGCTGGTGGCCGGTGACATGCCAGCCGGAGCCCATGCCGTCGGTTGGGACGGCAAGAGTCAGACCGGGCAGACGTTGTCAGCAGGTGTGTACCTCGTACATCTGCGCGCAGGCGGCCTGAGCCTTACAGGGAAGCTGACCCTGATCAGATGACCATGGAATGTAAAAGGCCCGATCGCGAGATCGGGCCTTTTCGTATCCGTCAATAATCTGGCGATGTAACAATGTTTGACATGTCGGCGATGCGTGAACCATAATACCTGTATTTACAACGACATTTGATCAATCACCATGAAGGCGTTTGCAGGCTATTCATGATGCTGTATGGTTGTTTTTGTTACAATACAACCTGTCGTATCGCTCGTCAGGTTTTCTGGTAACTCTATAATCGATTGTCTACCAGAATGTTAAATGAAGGTTTCACGATGGGTATGATATATGCAGTTCTATACATCTACTATCCGCAAATCGAACCAATTATGATCGAGGCGTTCTTCATGAAGCACATCGTCATCATGCTGTTGCTGGCCGCCGCAATCGGCGCCAATGCGAATGCCGCCGGCATCCTGTTCGACCATTCGCTGAACGAGACGGCCGGCAATGCCGACTGGATCATCGACGACACCGAGCCGGTGCCCTCCCCGGCCCAGTCCGGCATCACGTCCGGCACGGCCGAATCCTACTGGAAGGGCGGGATCTCGGCCTGGGGCGTGGCCTGCGTCAAGCAGGGCCACACCGTCACCACCCTGGTCCCGTCCGACAGCATCACCTATGGCCGCGCCGGCAACCCCCGCGACCTGTCCAAGTTCAAGGTGTTCGTGATCTGCGAGCCGCAGGACCAGTTCACGGCCAACGAGAAGAAGGCCATCTTCGCGTTCGTCCGCGCCGGCGGCGGGCTGTTCATGGTGGCCGACCACTACGGCTCCGACCGTGACAGCGACGGCTGGGACTCGCCCCGCATCTTCAACGACCTGGGCGCCAAGGACTCGTTCGGCATCTGGTTCAACGTCTCCGGGCAGGCGAACAACAACTTCTCCGAGACCAGCTCCAGCCACAGCAGCGGCGACTCCATCGTCAGCGGGGCCTACGGGACGGCCGGCTCGCTCAAGTTCTCCGCCGGCACCGCCATCACCATGTACACCGCATGCAACGCCACGGTGAAGAAGCATTTCTGGCGCAGCTCCAGCAGCTCGGCGGTGATGTGCGCCACGGCCCGGTTCGGCGCCGGCAAGGTGGTGGGCATCGGCGATTCCTCGCCGGCCGACGACGGCACCGGCACGGCGGGCAACACCCTGTACAATGGCTGGGGCGTCGCCGGCGACGCAGCGGTGTTCATGAACGCCACGCTGTGGCTGGCGGCCGCCGGCTCGTCCGGCGGCGACGTCACGGCGCCGTCCATCACCGCGGGGCCGGCGGTCTCGGGCATCACCACCAGCGGCGCGACCATCACCTGGACCACCAACGAGGCGGCCAACGCCACGATCCAATACGGCACCACCACGTCGTACGGCTCGACGGCCAGCGACGCCGGGTATGTCACCGGCCACTCGCTGGCGCTGTCCGGCCTGGCGCCCGGCACGACCTACCACTACCGGGTGGGCTCGACCGATGCGGCCGGCAACGGACCGACCTACTCGGCCGACGGGACCTTCGCCACGGCCGCGGCGCCGGCAGGGCCGGCGGTGGTGATCAACGAAGTCAACGAGCAGAACGGCAGCACGCCCGGCTACTACAACGAGTACGTCGAGCTGCACAACACCACGGCGTCGGTCGTCAGCCTGTCGGGCTGGACGCTGCGGCAGTACGGCTCGGCCTACGCCACGACCTTCGCCTCGGGCGCCAGCATCCCGGCCCACGGGTACTACGTCGTGGCGCGCGGCTCCGCCGGCAGCTGGTCGGCCTACTACAGCCCGGCATATAATGTGGTGGGCTCGATCGTGCTGAACGGCGGCGAGGCGTTCTCGCTGCGCAACGGCAGCGGCGCGCTGGTCGATTCCACGGTCACGTTCGGCACGCCGTATTACTGCCGCTACCGCGCGGCCGGTTCGACCGGGACGCTGGCGGCCAGCTGGTACGCCGATGCCGGGAACGGCACCGCCGCGGCCTACGGCACGCCGGGCGCGGCCAACCCCGCGGCCAAGGGCGGGTGGTCGCCCCCGGGAGGAGCGGACACCCCGTCCCGGGAGCGGAAGGCGGCCGTGTTCCCCAATCCCTTCCGGGGAACGACCAGGATCTCGTGCCAGTCAGGCAGCGGCCGGCCGCTGTCGCTGGACATCTACAACGTGGCCGGCCAGCGCGTGCGCACCATCGTCCGGAATGACGGCGCATGCGGCGTCGACTGGGACGGGCGCGACGACGGCGGCGGCCGGCTGGCGGCGGGGGTCTACGTCTACCGGCTGGCGGTTGGCCCCGACCTGCTCACCGGCAAGGTCCAGTTGGTCCGGTAGCGTGCCGCCGAAAAAACCTCTCCCTCCGGAGAGGTTTTTTCGTTGACAGCGGGGCCGTTCTGGGATAAACTCCGGGTGGCGGGCTCCCGGTGCGATCGAACGAAGCGGGGTGATGCATGGACAGGTCCGGCGAGCAACAGCGGCGATCCTCCCTGATCGGCGACATCTTCGGCGGGCTGGCGGCGATGCTGGTGGCGTTCCCGTCGGCCGTGGCCTTCGGCCTGGTGGTGTTCGCGCCCCTGGGCGCGGAGGTCGCGGGACGCGCGGCCTTCGCCGGGATCATCGGCGCCATCGCGCTGGGGCTGGCGGCACCGCTGTTGGGCGGCACGCCGCGGCTGATCTCGGCGCCCTCGGCCCCGGCCGCCGCGGTGCTGGCGGCCTTCGTGGCCGGGCGGACCGGCCAGGGCCCGGCCGAGGCCTTCCTGCTGGTGACGCTGGTGGCGCTGGCGGCCGGGCTGCTGCAGTTCGCCTTCGGTGCGCTGGGCGGCGGGCGGCTGATGAAGTACGTGCCGTATCCCGTGGTGGCGGGATACCTCAGCGGCGTCGGGCTGCTGATCATCCTCACCCAGCTGCCGAAGTTCCTGGGACTGGCCCGCGGCGTCGGCCTGTGGCAGGGCCTGGCGGCGCCGGCCTGCTGGAGCCTGCCGGCGATCGCGGTGGGGGCCGTCGCGATGGCCGGGATGGCCTTGGCGGCGCGGCTGACCCGCGCCGTCCCCGCGCCGATCATCGCGCTGGCGGCGGGCGTGGCCGGCTACTTCGGCCTGGCCCTGCTCGACCCGCGATTGCTGACGCTGGCCGGGAACCCGCTGGTGATCGGCCCCATCCCGCCGGCCAGCCTGGACGTCTTCCTGGGCGGCATGGCCGAGCGCTGGTCGGCGCTGCTGGCGACCGGACCGTCGGCGGTCGGGGCGGTGCTGTTCCCGGCGGCCACGCTGGCGGTGCTGCTGTCGATCGACACCCTCAAGAGCTCGGTGGTGGTGGACGCGCTGACCCGCAGCCGCCACGACTCCAACCGCGAGCTGATCGGCCAGGGCGCGGGCAACATGGCGGCGGCGCTGCTGGGCGGCATCCCCGGGTCCGGCACCATGGGCGCGACGCTGGTGAACATCAGCAGCGGCGGCCGCACCCGGCGCTCCGGCGCCGCCAGCGGCCTGTTCTCCCTGGCCGCGCTGCTGCTGCTGGGCGGGCTGGTGTCGTGGATCCCGGTCAGCGCGCTGGCCGGGATCCTGCTGGTGGTGGCGTTCCGGATGATCGACCGCAAGAGCCTGTACCTGCTGCGGCAGCGCTCGACCATGATCGATTTCGCGGTGATCGCGGCGGTGGCGGTGACCGCGGTCGTCTGGAACCTGATCGCGGCGGCCGGCGTCGGGCTGGGGCTGGCGATCATGCTGTTCATCCGCGACCAGGTGCGGACCTCGGTGGTGCGGCGCCACAGCCTGGGCGGCCAGCTCCACTCCAAGCGGCGCCGCCTGCCGGACGAGCTGGCCATCCTGGAGGCCGAGGGACACCGCACCGCGGTCTACGAGCTGCAGGGGGCGCTGTTCTTCGGCACCACCGACCAGCTGTTCTCGCTGATCGAGCCGCGGCTCGAAACGTACCGCTACCTGATCCTGGACATGCGGCGGGTGGCGGCGGTCGACTTCACCGCCACCCACATGCTGGAGCTGCTGGACCAGCGGATCGCCGAGAAGGGGGGCAACCTGATCTTCTCCCAGCTGCCGCGCAGCCTGCCGACCGGGCAGGACCTGCGGCTGTACTTCAAGCAGGTGGGGCTGGTGCGGCCCGAGCGCAGCACCAAGGTGTTCCCCGAGCTGGATGCGGCCCTGGCATGGGTGGAGGACCAGGTGCTGGCCTCGGCCCGGCCCGGCGCGGCGCCGGAGGAGCGGCCGCTGGACCTGGCCGCGATCGAACTGCTGGAGGACTTCACGCCGGAGGGCCTGGCGCTGCTGCGGCAGTGCGCGGCGGAACGGTCGCTGGCGGCCGGCGAGCGCCTGTTCGCCCAGGGCGCGCAGGGGGACGAGATTTTCATCATCCGCAAGGGCGAGGTGCGGATCGAGCTGCCGCTGGCCGGCCGGGAGGCCCACCACCTGGCCACGTTCGGCCGCGGCGACTTCTTCGGCGAGATCGCCTTCCTCGACCGCGGCACCCGCTCGGCCGACGCCGTGGCGGCCACCGACGCCATGCTCTACGTCGTCTCGCGGGAGGCGTTCGACCGCTTCGCCGCGCAGGAACCGAGGCTGGCCGGGATGATCTTCTCGGGGCTGGCCCGGGTGCTGGCGCTGCGCCTGCGCCACGCCGACGCCGAGCTGCGGGCACTGGAGGAGGACTGACCGCTCTTTCCGATCACGGCGGCCATCGATAGCACATCCATCAACATCACCTGAGGGGAGCATGAAGAAGACCATCACCCTGTCCTGCGCCCTGCTGCTGGCGGCCCTGATCGCCGCGGGCTGCAGCCAGCACCGGTCGCCGACCGCCGCGGCGTCGTCCCCGCAGGCGGGCGAGCGGGCCCAGGCCCCGTACAAGGTCGAGGTGGCCGTGCCCGACGCGGCGGCCGACCTGCCGATCGAGTGGTCGCAGCCGACCCACATGAAGATCGTGGCCATCGCCGCGGCCAAGTGGGGGCTGTCGACGGCCCGGGTCAACAAGATCACCGCGGCCTCGGAGCTGCCGGACGTCTACCAGTCGGGCTTCTCCAACGGCTACAACCAGCAATGGTCGCACGCCTTCATGCTGTCCAGCGGCGGCTACTGGTACTGGGGCGACGCCGACGACGACTTCTACGACAACCTCGACCAGTCGGGAGGCGAGATCGAGAGCCCGGAGGGTTACAACGGCAAGTCGGCCAAGTACTACTACCAGGCCGGCAACCAGCAGCAGGGCGACTGGTACCTGGGCTACGCCTGCCACTACATCGAGGACGTCTGCCTGGTGCTGCACACCACCGTCCCGGGCTACTACATGGCGACCAAGCATTTCGCCTTCGAGACCTGGGTGGAGAACAACCTGACCGCCGGCCACAAGCTGCTGGACGCGGTCAGCGCCGACAACACCTACTACATCGTCACGAACCCCAAGACCGCGGTCAACCAGGCGGCCTACTACACGTCGGGCTACTACTCCAGCGCCTACGGCAAGAAGGCCTGGGACGCGTACGCGGCCTGCGGCTATCCCACCGCGGCCGGCAGCGGCAACGCCACGCTGGTGGCCAACACCAAGGGGATGCTGGTGGACGCCGGCCGCTACGTCAAGGGGACGATCAAGTACGCGCTGGACAAGTACGGGCAGTGGACCAACCGGTACTGATCGCCATCCGACCGGACGGCCGCCTTCGGTTCGGAAGGCGGCCGTCGTGCGTTGGCCCGCCCCGGGCCGGATCCTGCCCCTTGACTTTGAGCGCGGCGTGGTCTAAACTACCGATATGACCGACCGCGTGGAACATCCGCAGTTCGGTGCGGCATTGCGCCTGTCGTGGGCCTTGGCGCCGGGCTGGAACGCCGCGGCGCTGGGCATGGCGCTGGTGCAGGGCCTGCTCGCCCCGGCCGCGCTCTGGACGCTCAAGCTGCTGGTCGATGCGGTGGCCGCGGCCGCCGCATCGGGCGACGCCGCCCTGTTCTGGAAGTCGGTGCTGCCGCTGGCGGCGCTGGCCGGCGGGCTGGCCCTGCTGGAGGCAGCGGCCCGCAGTGTGGCCGGGTTCGTCGGCCAGGCCCAGTCGCAGGCGGTGGGCGACGCGGTGGCCGACCGGGTCCACCGCGCCGCGGCGCGGCTCGACCTGTCGTTCTACGAACGCCCCGAGACGCATGACGCCCTGCACCGCGCCCAGCGGGAAGCGCCGCAGCGGGCGGCGGCGCTAGCGGGCAAACTGGTCACGATGGCCAGGAGCGCGCTGTCGCTGGCGGCAGTGGCGATCCTGCTGGCCGGGCAAGCCTGGTGGGCGGCGCTGGCGCTGGCCGCCGCGGCATTGCCGGCGATCGGGATCAAGCTGAAATCCGCCCGGCAGTACCACGAATGGGAGCGCCGGCAGACCGAGCGCGAGCGGCAGAGCTGGTACCACCACTGGGTGCTGACCGATCCCGGCCACGCCGCCGAGGTGATCCTGTTCGGGCTCAATCCGTTCCTGGCGCGGCGCTACCGGCGGCTGCGCCTGGCCCTGCGGCTGGGGAGGATCAGGCTGTTCACCCGTCGCTGGGTCGGCGAATTGGCTGTGCTGGCGCTGTCGCTGGCCGCCGTCTACGGCTCGCTGGCGCTGATGGCCTACCATGCCGTGGCCGGCACCGTCACGCTGGGCGCGCTGGTGATGTTCTTCCAGGCGCTGCAGCGGGGGGGCGGGTACCTTCAGGACATCACGTCGGCCCTGGCCGGGATGTACGAAGACAGCCTGTTCACCGGGGCGCTGCCGGAGTTGGAACGGCTGGCCGAACGGGGAGCGAAGGCGGGCAGGCCGGTTTCACGACCGGCTGACCGAGGAATCATCCGCCTGGAGTGCGTCGGTTTCCAGTATCCTGCCGATGACCGCTGGGCGCTGCGGGACATCCGGCTGGCCCTGCGGCCGGGCGAGTCGGTCTCGCTGGCCGGGCCCAACGGCTCGGGCAAGACCACCTTGGTGAAGCTGCTCTGCCGGCTGTACGATCCGACCGAGGGCAGGATCACGTTCGCTGGGACCGATCTGCGTGACCTCGGTCCCGGCGACTGGCGCGGCCGGGTCAGCGCGTTGTTCCAGGAGCCGGTCCGGTACAGCATGAGCGCCGGCCGCAACATCTCGGCCAGCCGGCCGCAGCGCGGATTCGATGATGCCGCGATCGCGTCGGCCGCGATGGCGGCCGGAGCGGACCGGATGATCGCCTCGCTGCCGGACGCGTACCGCACCGTGCTGGGCCATTGGTTCGCCCGCGGACACGACCTGAGCAGCGGCCAATGGCGGAAACTGGCGCTGGCCCGGGCGCTGTTCCGTCCGGCCGAACTGCTGGTGCTGGACGAACCCACCGCCGGCATGGACGCCGAGTCCGCCACGGCGGTTCTGGAAACGCTCGCAGTCCTGCTGCGGGACCGGGCCGCGGTGATCGTCAGCCACCAGCCCGAGGTCCTGCGATTGGCCGGGACGATCTGCGTGCTGGACCAGGGGCGGATCGTCGAACATGGCGGCCATGCCCAGCTGGTCTCTTGCGGCACATGGTACGCCGGCCTGTTCGGCGGACGGCCCGGGGGCGACCGGTGATCAAGGCGGTCGAGCGATCGCCGGAATTCGAGATCCTCATCCGGTGCTGCCGGGCACAGGCCGCGGTCGCGAAGCAGGTCCGGCTGAGCGCTGTGATCGACATCGGGGTGCGATGGGATGCATTGCTCGCCCTGGCGCGGCGCCATGGGATGCTGCCGCAGCTCCGCCGGTCACTGCGCGGCCCGGCCTGGCGAATGGTGCCGGCGGAGCCGGCAGCGGCGCTGAGGTCGGCCTACCGGACCAACCTGGTCCGCTGCCTCGACCTGATGCGGGAGCTGGCCCGCCTGCTGGAGATGCTCGGTTCCGCCGGAGTGCGCGCCGTGACGCTCAAGGGGCCGGTCCTGTCGGTGCAGGCGTTCGGCGACCCGGCAGCGCGGGTTTTTCACGACCTCGATCTGCTGATCGAGGCGCCGGACCTGCCGGGCGCGGTCCGGCAGCTCGGTCGCGCCGGGTATGTCCCAGAGGTCGCGATGGGGCACCGCGACGCCGCATCCTTCGTCCGACAGGAAAGCTGCCTCGGGCTGCGCCATCGGCGCAGCGGACAGGCGGTCGAGCTGCATTGGAACTACCTGCCGATGTGCTTCCGGCATCCGGTCGATTTCGCGGCGTTGTGGCGCGATCGGCGGACCATCGCCGTGGCGGGAAGACGCTTCGCCGTGCTGCCCGACCGCGAGAACGCCCGCTTCCTCTGCCTGCACGGGTTCAAGCACGGCTGGGACCGGCTGAGCCTGGCGTGCGACCTGGCCGGTTATCTCAGCGGGACGCCGGTCATTAGTCTGGCCGTCGATCGGCCGGTCGCCGCCGGAATGCTGCTGGTCGAGTCGCTGGTGCCGGGCACCATTGACGCCGCCTGCGCGGCTGCCTGCCATGCCGATGCGACCGCGGAACGCTTGGCCCGCGGCTGGGAACGCCGGCTCGGCGGCGATGGCCCCGACAGGATGACGATCATGGCCGCCACGATGGGATACGCGGCCGCGCAGCAAGGCTGGCACCGGCGGCTGGTCTTCCTGTGGCGGTTGCTGTTCACCGCGACGGTGGAAGACTGGAAATTCTGGAAATGCGGGAAACCATACCGGCTGTATACGCTCCTCCGCCCGGTGCGGCTGCTGGCATATCATCTGCTGGGCCGCCGGTCACTGGAATCCGTCGATGCGCTTCACTGATCGATACGCTGCTGTGTCACGATCGCAACAAAGATGCCTGATTGCCGCCGGATGGCTGGCGCTCTTGCTGGGCACTGGCAGCGGGGGCGCCGATCAGATCGTCCGCATCGGCGCCGGCGGCTTGAGGCTCGACACCCGGCAGGGATTCCAGCTGGTCCGGCTGGCCGGCGGCGTCCTGCAGCCCGTCGCCGGTTCACCGATGGTGCCGGAGCTGGCACGGAACGTCCTGCTGCCGCCGGACTGCGAGGCCACCGGCATCGAGATCGTGCCGTCCGTGCCGGAGACCATCAGGTTGTCCGCGCCGCTGATGCCGTGCCCGGCGCCGGCGACCGTCGGCGATGGAGGAACGATGGCAGCCGGCACGATGGTTCCGGCGATCCATCGTGCCGACCGGCCGTATCCCGGAACGCTGGCGCGACTCACCGGTCAGGGGTGCATGGCGGGATACCGGTTCGCCTCCGTCGCGGTCTCTCCGGTGCAGTACATAGAGGCCGAACAAGCCCTGCTCCATTATCCGTCGCTGGAGATCAGGATCAAGACGCGATCGACGGCCCCGGGCCCGAAACCGGCGGCCAGCCGGAACCAGGCCTTTCGGCGGATGGCCGGCAACATGGCGGCCAATCCTGCGAACCTTGCCCGCTACGCCAGTGGTGCGACCGGCCGTCCCGCGGGACCGGTGACGCTGGCCCCGCCCGGCCCGGACGATCCCTACGATTACCTGATCGTCACCAGCGCCCGGCTGGCGCCGGCCCTCGCCCCCCTGGCCCGCTGGAAAACGGAGAAGGGCGTGCGGACCAGGATCGTCCTGGCCGATTCGATCGCCGCGGCGTTCCCCGGGGCGGATCCCGCCGAGCGGGTGCGGGCCTGCATCCGGCGGGAGCGGGAGCGGTGCGGCATCTCCTGGGTGCTGCTGGCCGGCGACATCGACGACGTGCCGCACCGGGTGGCCGCCGGCTATCCCGGCGACCTGTACTACTCCGACCTCGACGGCGACTGGAACCTCGATGGCGACGGCACCTGGGGGGAACCCGAGGACGGCGTCGACCTGTATCCGGACGTGTTCGTCGGCCGGCTGCCGGCGGCCGACACCATCGCCGCCGGCAACGCGGTCCGCAAGATCATCGCCTACGAGCGGGCCGACAGCGCCGGGTACCAGACGAAACTGCTGTTCATCGGGGCCGACCTCGACGCGCAGACCCCCACCGGCCAGATCAAGGACAGCATCGATGCCTGGAACGTCGCGGCCTATCCGAACCTATCCGTCGAGAAGCTGTATCCCACCACACCGATCGCGCTCGGTCGCTCGTCCGTCCTGGCGGCGCTCAACAACGGGCGCAATCTGGTCAACTTCTCGGATCACGCCGACTACTATACGATGGGCACCGGCCTGCGCACCGGCGGGGGCCAGATCTACCCGTCCGACGCGGCGGGGCTGCGCAATGTCGGCCGGCCGGCGGTGCTGTACGCCATCGGCTGCTACAACGGCGCCTTCGACCGGAGCTGCATCGGCGAACGATTCCTCTCCAGCGCCAACGGCGCCGCGGCGTTCATCGGGTGCTCGCGGGAGGCCTGGTTCATCCCCGGCCTGCCCCTCGACGGCGTCAGCTACCGGTACGACCGGGCGTTCTTCCAGGCGCTGCTGGACGACAGCTGCCATCGCCTGGGCGAGGCGCTGGCCATGGCCAAGGCGCTGCTGGTGCCATCGAGCGGCGACGGCCTGATGCGCTGGTCGCAGTACGAGATCAACCTGCTGGGCGATCCCGAGATGCCGGTGTGGACGGACTCGGTGCGGGCGCTGATGCTGGCCCTGCCGGAGAGCCTGGTGACCGGGCCGGACACCATCGACGTCGCCGTCCGGGACAGCGTTTCGGGGCAGCCGATGGGCGGCGCCACGGTCTGCCTCTCCGCCAATTCCGGCGCGTACGCGGTCGGCGTCAGCGACGCGGCGGGACTGGCCCGTTTCTTCCACGATCCAGCGATGGCGGACACGCTCCGGGTGACCGTCACGGCCCGCAACTACCGTCCCCGGCAGACCGGCATCCCGGTGCGGCCGGCGCAGCGGCATCTGGCGATCGCCGGCGTGCGGGTCGACGACGGCACCGGCAACGGCGACGGCGTGGTCAATCCCGGCGAATCGTTCGAGCTGGCGCTGCTGCTGACCAACGACGGAACGGTCGCGGCCGACAGCCTGTGGCTGGACGTGGCCAGTCACGATCCCGCGCTGGCGTGTACGGCCTACGCGATCGTCACCCACCAACCGCTGGCGCCGGGCGACAGCGTCTGGGTATCGGCGGCGCCGCGGGCGGTGGTCGCCGCCGACTGCCGGGACGGCCATCGCGTCGAGTTCGTCGTCGTCTCCCGTACCGGGCATCAGCTCCGGGATTCGGTGGCGCTGACGGCGCGCGGGGATTCGCTGGCGCTGGAGCACTACGCGCTGGTCGAGGCGGTCGGCGACGGCGACGGCCGGGCCGAGGACGGCGAGACCATCGAGCTGGCGGCGGTGCGGGTCGGCAATCTCGGCAGCGGCCGGGCCGATTCCGTGGGATCACGCCTTGTACCGCTGTCATCCGGGGTCGAGATGCTCGCCGACTCGGTCGCGACGGGGACCGTTCCGCCCTACGGGGGGACGACCGCGGCGGGCGCGTTCCGGTTCGCGCTGACCGCCCCCGGGCCCTACCGGTTCCGGATGACGATGACGGGCCGGGCCGGCCGCCAATGGACCGGCGATTTCACGCTGCAGCAACGGCCGACCGCGCCGGCAGCGCCGACCGTCGCCACCCACCGCGGCGGCCTGAAGGTGGAATGGCCGCCGACCGCCGGTGCCGTCGGCCACGCGGTGTTCCGGGCGTTCGACGATACGGCGGCGGGCGCCGAGATCACGCCGCTGCTGGTCGGGAACAGCGCGTACTTCGTCGATCACCGTCCCGATCCGGCGATGGCCGGCAGGTACCGCATCGCCCTCGCCGACAGCTCGCGCTGCCTGAGCCAGCTCTCGGCAGCGGCCAGCAATCTCCCGGCGGCCGGAGTTGCCGCCGGATGGCCCCGGTCGTTCGGATACGCCGATGGATGGAACTGGAACTCGCCCGCCGCCGGCGACCTCGACGGCGACGGGTACCGGGAAGTCGTGATGGCCGATCCTGCCGGCGTCCTCCAGGCATGGGACCGCGCGGGCACGCCGCTGCCGGGCTGGCCCCGGCCGTTCCCGCCGTCCATCAACGGCCCGGTGGCGCTGGCCGACCTCGACGGCGACCAGGCGCTGGAGGTGCTGGTCGCCCACGGTGATGCGCTGTCGGCGGTCGGCGGCGACGGCGGAGAACTGCCAGGCTGGCCACACAACGCCGGTGCGCCCCTCGCCGCCCCGGTGGTCTGCGATCTCGACCGCGACGGCAGGCTGGAAGTGCTGGCCGCCTGCGGCGGCGATCAGGTGCTGGCCCTGCGGTGGGACGGCGCGGCGGTGACCGAGCTGTGGCGCTGGACCCTGCCGATCGGCACCGGGCCCAAGCTTTCGGTCGGCAACGTGCGCGGCGGCTCGCTCCCCGAGATCATCGTCACGTCGTGGGCCTACGAGGGATCACGCGGGTACGTGCTCGACGGACAGGGCACGGCCGTCGACAGTTTCTGGTCCCCGGCGTCCGGCGACAACGCCATGCCCGCGCCGGCGCTGCTTTTGGACCTCGACGGCGACGACGCGAACGAGATCGTGGCGTCGTTCCTGGTCGGCGGCGCGGTCTGCGCCTGGCGAGGCGACGGCACGCCGCTATGGCGGGCGGTGCCGGGCACAGCCTGGGGAACGCCGGCGGGCGTCACCGTGGACGGCTCACCCAGGATCGTCGCGACCACGCTGGAGGGCTACGTGCACCATCTCGATAACGCCGGCAGCGCCGTGCCGGGATGGCCCGCCTATTGGCGGGCGATGCATGCCGCCCCGGCGGTGTCCGATCTGGACGGGGACGGCCGCGGCGACTTGTTGCTGCGCGGCGATTACGGCGATATCACGGCCCTGGCGGCCGCCGGAGGGACGTTGCCGGCCTTTCCCATCGCGACCCAGGACGGGAACTATTCGCCGGTGACCGTGGCCCGGCTGGCGCCGGGGTCGGTGGGCGGCTTGCTGGCCGACACCCGGGCCGGAGACGTTTTCCTCTGGCCGGCGGGAGGCCCGGCGGCGGGTCCGGCGGACTGGCCGGTGCAGGGCCATGACGTTCACCGCGGCAACCGCCACGGCGCGCTGGTCGATTGGTGCGGTCATGTGCCTCGCTCGCTGACCATCGCCGGCGACAACTTCCTCTGCGGCGACGTGGTGGTCGATTCCGGCGCCACGGTGACGGTGCGCTCCGGCGCTCGGCTGTACTTCAGCGACCGGCGCGATTTCGACGACCTGGGCGACGACCCGCAGCGGGCCGAGCTGGTCGTGCGAGGCCGGCTGGTGGTCGCCGGCACGGCGGACGACAGCGTGTACTGCGACACCTGGAGCGGGACGCCCTGCGACAGCTCCTGGCACGGCATCCGGGTCGAGCCCGGCGGCAGCGCCGAACTGGCCCACTGCGGCATCCGGCACTCCCTGCGGGGCCTGTACGCCGCCGGGGCGGCAGGCAACCCGGCAACGGGAGCGGCGACCGCCGGTTATCGCTTGCAGCCGGCCCGGCCCAACCCCTTCGCCCGCCGCACCGCGATCGGGTTCCAACTGCCGCAGGCCGGGAAGGTCGAGCTGTCGGTGTACAACATCGCCGGGCAGCGTGTCCGGACGCTGGTCGACGGATCGCTGGCCGCCGGGGCGCACACTGTGACCTGGACCGGGAACGATCAGCGGGGCGCGACGGCCTCGTCGGGCGTCTACGTTGTCCGGATCAAGGTCGGGTCGTACTGCGATGTGCGGAAGATCGTGCTGCTGCGATGAGGACGATCCAGACGCGTCGACCCTATTGACAGCCGTAGTGAAAAATGATATAGTATCAGATCATGAAGACGAAGAAATGGGAGACACCCCGCCTGATCGTCCTGGCCCGGGGCCGGCCAGAGGAGGCCGTGCTGGGGACCTGCAAGGACGCCGGACAGAACGGCCCGGGCGGTGTCAATTGCCTGTGGACAGCCGGTCCGGCCTGCGAGACGCAGAGCGGCAGCTAGCGCTTATCCGATGAAAAATACCCGGTGCAGTTATGCACCGGGTATTTTGCTGCGGGCTGAGCGGGATCCCTCGGTCGGGGTTCAGGGCCTGATCAGCCGTTGCCGGGCCGTTGCCATCTCGCAGAAACCGTCCACCGGTTCGTCCCTGGCCCCGGTCTCCAGATAGGCGTGCGCCGGGCACCACAGGCACAGGTTGATCAGGTCACAGGCCCCGCAGGCGTTCTTGAAACGTCCGTCGCGGGGCCGCTTGTTCCTCACCGTCGGCGCGAACGTCGACCATGCCTCCTGCAGCGTTCCGTTCCGCAGGTCGCAGGTGCAGGCGGGATCGGTCAGCGCGCCGCACAGCTTGAAGGATCCGTCCCACCCGATGGTGAAACTGTCCAGGCCCGCCCGGCAGAAGAACAATCCCCGCCCGCCGTTCCCGCGCGGCAACAGCCGTTCGCAGTTCCGCTGCAGCGCCCTGCGTCGGGAGCGATCGGCGCGTTCCACCGCCACGACCTCGGCCGGGGAGAGACGCTGGGCGGCGATCTCCCGGTTGCGCGACCGGTCCCGGTCGTAGCGCAGGTGCAGCTGGGGGTCGAACCGGAAATAGTCCCTGGTGTGCCTGCGGCAGAACGCCGCGATCCGCGGCAGCTCGTGCAGGTTCGACCGCAGCGCCATGGCCTTGAGCCGCGGCCTGATCCCCGCCTGCTCCAGGCGGCCCAGGCCGGCGATGAACCGGCCGAACGATCCCGGGACCCGCGTCACCGCCTCGTAGGTCGCGCGGCTGACGCCGTACACCGTGACCTCGAGGTCGCGCGGCGGATAGTGCTGGAACAGCCGGACGATGCGGTCGTCGACCAGGCAGGCGTTGGTGAACACCGACACCAGCAGGCCGCGCCGTTTCAGCGCCAGGTAGACCTCTTCGAAATCCGGCCGCAGCAGCGGCTCACCCCCGGTGACCAGGCACCACAGGCTGCCCAGCGCCGCCGCCTGCCGGGCCAACCCGTCGATCTCCGCGGCGGTCAGCTCGCGGGCCCGGGCCGACGCGTCGGCCGCCGGCAGGTTGATGTAGCAGTGGCGGCAATTGTTGTCGCAGCGGGCGGTCAGCTCCAGCTCGAACGCCAGGGGGACCCGCGTTTCCCGGGCCCTGTGCCACAGCGGCAAGTCTGGTAGCTTGATGGACCGGAGCTGGGGATGAAGGCGCACCGGCCGGCCGGCGGTGCGCTTCGCCGCCGTCCTCATCGCCGCACCAGGCGCTTGGCGGCCGCCCCGATGCGGGCAGCGGGCCGCAGCAGATTGATGCGCGACAGCAGGGCGATGGCCCGCGGCCACCGCCCGATGCCCAGCGTCACCGGCCGGCCGCCGCGTTCCACGCGGGTGACCCGTCCCAGCAGGGCGTCGCCCCGGGCCAGGCCGCAGGACCGCGCCGCCGCGCAGCCCCACCGCGCGGTGGACCACCACCAGGCCGTTGGCCGGGGAGACGGCGGCGACGATGTCGCCCGGGGACAGCCGCGGCGGCAGCGGCGACACGGTGAGCACGTCGCCGTCCTTGATGAACGGGTCCATGCTGGCGCCGGCGGCGGCGAACCGCAACGGCACGCCGCGGGCCAGGGTCTGGCGCAGCAGCTCGCGGAAGTCCTCCGGGCCGAACTCGAAGGACTGCAGGGCGCCGCCGTTCATCGGGGGACCGCGACCACCATCCTGCGACGGGCCAGCTCGGCCACCAGCCCGAGGACGTCGCGCCGCACCGTCGCCGGGGCGGCCCGGTACTCCTTGGCCAGCGCCGCCGCGACGGCCCGGAGCGTCCGCCGCCCGTCCAGCATCCGCCACACCGCGGCCCCGGTCGGGTTCAGCGTGTAGAGCTCGTCCTCCAGGTCGCCCATCCCGGCGGCCAGCGGCACCAGGATGATCTCGCCCTCGATCTTGCGGGCCACCACGTCCCGGGACGGCCGGTAGGTGCCCGTCAGCTGCACGTTCAAGATGCCCTCCTATCAACGGTGATGGGCGGGATCCCCCGCAGCGGCCAGCCCAGCAATTGGGCCTGTGCCCGCGCCACCCGGCAGAGATGGTCCACCGGGCGGTCCAGCGCCCCGTGCTCGATGAAGGCGCGCGCCGGACACTGGCGGCAGAAGCCCTTCAGCCGGCAGCGGGCGCAGCGCCGCAGGTAATCGGGGTTTTCCGCCCGCACCGCGAGCACCCGCGGGAAGAAATCCGACAGCGCCCGCCGCAGCGAGCCGCGCACCAGGTCGTACGACAGGCGGGGGTCCCGCAGCAGCAGGCAGGGCTGCAGCCGGCCGTAGGCGTCCAGGCAGACGCTGGTCCCGGCCGAGCAGGTGAACAGCCGGTCGCCCTGCGGGCCCATGTACCGCGCCGGGAACAGCTTCATCTGCTCGCGGAACAGCGGGTCGGCGCAGGTGGTGCGCGCGACCTGCCGGGGTGTGAGGCGGCGCATCGCGATCGCGCGGTCCCGGGCGGTCGAGTCGCGTCGGTGCCTCAGGTCCAGCAGCAGCGTCAGCTCCGGCCTGGCGCCCGACAGCTTGGCCGCCCAGGCCTCGAACCCGCGCCGGGCCCGTGCCGTCCCTCGGAACAGCACCCCCTTCAGCCTGAACGGAACGCGGTGCCCGGCCAGCAGGTCCAGCCCGGCCCGGAACCTGGCGAACGAACCGGGGACGCGCGTCACCCGCTCGTACGATCCGCGGTCGCGGCCGTAGGCCGTCAGCTCGACCGGCTCCAGCGGCGGCACGGCCGCCAGCAGTTCCGCCAGCGCCGGGGTCAGCAGGCAGCCGTTGGTCGACAGCCGGACCGTCAGGCCCCGGCGCCGCGCCGCCAGGTAGATCTCCTTGAAATCCTCCCGCAGCAGCGGCTCGCCGCCGGTCAGCCGCACCGTCAGGCAGCCCAGCTGTGCGGCCTGGGCGAACACGCGGTCCAGTTGGGCGGCGGTCAGCTCGCGGCGCCGGGCCCGGCCATCGCCGGCCGGGAGGTTGATGCAGCAGTGGACGCAGTCGTTGTTGCAGCGCTCGGTCAGCTCGACGTCGAGCTGCCGCAGCCGCGGGGCGCGCCGGGCTTTCATGTCCGCCCCCAGCGGCGGGCGCCGTCCAGCAGCGACCCCAGCGGCCCGACGATCCCGCCGCCGCGGTCGAACTCCAGCTCGTAGGCAGGGACCGCGCCGGACAGGTCCTGCAGCGTGTCCAGCGTCTTCTCCCACCAGTCGGCCGTCGCCAGCGGCTTGATCGCCAGCGGTAGCAGCCGCTGCAACGCCTCCGCACGGTCCGACACCGGCGTGACCGCGTTGCGGCGCGACTGCTTGAGCAGGAACAATCCTGTCAGGGGCGCGCTGGCGGGCGACACCTTCGCGTACGTCCCGTGGCTCCAGGTGCCGTACAGGCGGAACCCCTTGCCGTCGCGGCGCACGATGCATCTGTCGTCGCACAGCACCGTGGCGCGCCGCCCCAGCTGCCCGCAGATCGTCGATTTCCCGGCAGACGAGTGCAGGAACAGCAGGCCCCTGCCGCCCATCACGGCCCCGGCCCCGTGCAGCAGGGCGCCGCGCCGGTCGGCCAGCAGGCGGGCCAGCAGGACCTGGTCCGTCGGGAACATGGTCAGCGCGCCCAGCCCGCCGCGGCCGAAGGCCCGGGCGTCCGGCGCGTAGATGTCGCCGTCACCGTGGTCGCGGTCGAACCGCGCCACCAGGTGATGCACGCCGGTGCGCCGGTCCGCATCGCCGACGTACGTCCAGCCCGAACGGCCGCGGTAGATGGTCCATGGGGATTTGTGGTAAACCGGCGGCGTGCGGGGGGCGGTGAGGTCCGGCAGC